>NZ_SOAO01000006.1:0-62384 GCF_004364755.1 Rahnella sp. BIGb0236 | reverse complement strand
CCGAATTATTTAGGGGATTCCTGTTATTAGCGTCTCAACTCCCCCTATTCGGGTTGCAGATGCGTTGGCTGCGCGCTCTTACCCCGGTCACATAGTGATCTATGCTCCCGGGGATGCGTTTACTTGCCGCCTTCCTGCAACCCGAATTATTTAGGGGATTCCAGATAAGAATCCCTTAAATTGTCCTCTTAATCAGGCGTGTTTCGCCGGTTTCGCCAGATCCCTCAGCAGCGGATAAAGCACTTTCACCGTATCGCGTGAGCGTTTTTCAATGCGGCCCGGCAGGGCTTTATCCAGATATTGCAGATTGTCGAACTGGCTTTGATAACGCGTGGTGCCCAGCGGGAAATGGCGGGTGATGGCACGTTGCTGTTCGCCGTCTTTTTTACCCAGCGCAAAGTTGGTTGCGGTGACGTTCAGCAGGGGCAGGCGGGCGTTATCCAGCGCGCTGATGCCGTCGCAGCAATGCGCGCCTTCGTGGCTTTCCGCCGGGATCCCCAGACTGCGTGCAATGGCCAGTGCCCGTACGCGGGTCAGTTTCGCCACCGCGGCGGAGGTGTTTACGCCGCTGTTGAAATACAACCGGTCGCCGGTGATCAGCGAATTCAGGTTGATGACCAGCAGGGTGTTTTTCTTCTCTTCGGCGCTCATGCGGTTCACAAAATCTTCCGCCCCTTTTGCGCCGGTCTCTTCCGCACTCAGCGCCACGAAACGCAGACTGTAATGCGTCGGGATGGCCTGCATCCGTTCCGCCAGTTCCAGCATCACACCGACGCCTGAGGCGTTATCATCCACGCCCTGCAAGGTCAGGCCGCCGAGATTATGGTTGGTGTCGTTATCGCTTTGCGGCACGTAGGTATCAAAATGCGCCATCACGATAATTTGCTGCGGCACCTCACCGGCGCGGGCGGCAATCACTGACGTGGCGTGAATATTCTGCCAGTTCTTTTTGCCTGCGTTGTTGGTGTACAGATAGCGGGTATCGAAGCCGCGTAAATCGCTCTTATAGCCTAATTTATTGAATTGCTGATTCAGATAATCCGCCGCGATAAGTTCTGCGGGACTGCCGGCCATGCGACCGGGAAAGTAGGTGGCGATATGGCGAATCTGCTGGCTGGCGATCATGCCCATCGCCGGAAGCGGGGCGGACGCCGCCAGCGCATGACCCAAACCGGCACAGCTGAGGCTCAGGGCCAGCAGTGTCCGCGTCATGCGTGAAAAAGAAAACATAGCCAAAAATCCTTATTTGCTGGTCAAAACGACCGGAAGGCAATCAAACAACAGGCCGCGTGGGGCGGTCTTACTGGGGCTACAGTATGCGATTGTCTGCGTCATTAGACAATTTCCCGTTATCCCAAACCGCTCTTTTTGCCGGGCTATATTCCATTTAGTAACTATTCATTCCTTTTCGTCATTTCAGATCAAATATTGCCTGCACGTATAGTTTGTTTATTAATCCTGATAATCAATTAAGGCTTTTGTGGACTATCTACCAATATTTGCCGACCTCAAACAACGCCCTGTGCTGGTTGTGGGAGGTGGCGAAGTCGCTGCTCGCAAAATCGATCTTCTCCTGCGGGCGGGTGCGCAAGTACGGATAGTCGCACAGGCACTTTCTCCCGAACTGGAACAACGCAGACAGGCCGCTGAAATCAGCTGGTCAGCTCAGGCTTTTCTGCCGGAACAGCTCGATGATGTGTTTCTGGTGATTGCCGCCACCGATGATGCCGCGCTGAATGCTGAAGTGTTTGAGCAGGCCAACCGCCGTCATCTGCTGGCTAACGTCGTGGACGATCAGCCGAAGTGCTCTTTCATTTTCCCCTCGATTGTCGACCGTTCGCCGATCGTGGTGGCGATTTCGTCCAGCGGCAAAGCCCCCGTGCTCGCCAGAATGCTGCGCGAAAAGCTGGAAACCTTGCTGCCAACCAGTCTGGGACAAATGGCCGATATCGCCGGACGCTGGCGCGACAATGTCAAAACGCAGTTCAGTTCCATGCGTGCGCGCCGTCGTTTCTGGGAACAGCTGTTTGCCGGGCGTTTTGCCAGCCTTGCTTCTTCGGGAAAGCTCGCAGAAGCCGAACAAGCTCTGCAACAACAGTTAGAAAGTGCGGAAGACATCTCGCACAACGGCAATGTCACGCTGGTCGGCGCGGGACCGGGTGATGCAGGATTGCTCACCTTACGCGGGTTGCAGGTGATGCAGCAGGCAGATGTGGTGCTTTACGATCATCTGGTCAGCGAAGATGTTCTGGATCTGGTTCGCCGCGATGCGGACAAAATCTGCGTCGGTAAACGCGCGGGCAGTCATTCTGTCGCGCAGGAAGAAACCAACCGTCTGCTGGTCGAACTGGCGCAGCAGGGGAAAAAAGTCGTGCGCCTCAAGGGCGGTGACCCGTTTATTTTCGGTCGAGGCGGCGAAGAATTACAGGCGGTGCAGGCCGCGGGCATTCCTTTCCAGGTGGTGCCGGGCGTGACGGCAGCGGCGGGCGCGACGGCGTATGCCGGGATCCCGCTGACGCACCGTGATTACGCGCAGAGTGTGATATTCGTGACCGGCCATTGCCGCCCGGAAAATAACGGCGTGCAGTGGGAAACCCTCGCGAAAGGCCAGCAAACATTGGCGATTTACATGGGTACGCTCAAGGCCGCTGACATCAGCCAGCAACTGATCGCCCATGGTCGCGCAGCAAATACGCCCGTCGCGGTTATCGGACGGGGAACGCGTTCTGATCAGCAGGTACTGACCGGAACACTCGATAATCTTGAACATCTGGCTCAACAGGCGCCGACGCCGGCGTTACTGGTGATTGGTGAAGTGGTATCACTTCATCAGCAACTGGCCTGGTTTGGGCATCATCCTGAGACTGACGGCACTCAACGTCCGTCGGTTGTGAATTTGGCTTAAAGGATCTGTTATGGACGAAAAACGACTGACTCATTTGCGGCAACTGGAGGCGGAGAGTATCCATATCATCCGTGAAGTGGCTGCTGAATTCGCCAACCCGGTGATGATGTACTCCATCGGGAAAGATTCCTCGGTGATGCTGCATCTGGCACGTAAAGCCTTCTTCCCGGGTACCTTGCCGTTCCCGCTGCTGCATGTGGATACCGGCTGGAAATTCCGCGAAATGTACGAATTCCGCGACCGCACGGCGAAGAACTACGGTTTTGAACTGCTGGTGCATAAAAACCCGGAAGGCGTGGCAATGGGCATCAACCCGTTCGTGCATGGCAGTGCCAAACACACCGATATCATGAAAACCGAAGGTCTGAAGCAGGCGCTGAATAAATACGGCTTTGATGCGGCTTTCGGTGGCGCACGCCGTGATGAAGAAAAATCCCGTGCCAAAGAGCGTATTTATTCGTTCCGTGACCGCTTCCACCGCTGGGATCCAAAAAACCAGCGCCCGGAACTGTGGCACAACTACAACGGCCAGATTAACAAAGGCGAAAGCATCCGCGTGTTCCCGCTCTCCAACTGGACTGAGCTGGATATCTGGCAGTACATCTATCTGGAAAACATCGAGATCGTTCCGCTGTATCTGGCCGCGCCGCGTCCGGTTCTGGAGCGCGACGGGATGCTGCTGATGGTCGATGACGATCGTATTGATCTGCAACCGGGCGAAGTGATCGAGAAGAAAATGGTGCGTTTCCGCACATTAGGTTGCTGGCCGCTGACCGGTGCCGTTGAATCCGGGGCGCAAACGCTGCCGGAGATCATCGAAGAAATGCTGGTGTCGACCACCAGTGAACGTCAGGGACGCGCGATCGACCGTGATCAGGCCGGTTCGATGGAACTGAAAAAGCGTCAAGGGTACTTCTGAGGAGCCGCAGCTAATGAATAACGCAATTGCACAACAAATCGCGGAGCAGGGCGGCGTCGAAGCTTACCTGCACGCTCAGCAACACAAAAGCCTGCTGCGCTTCCTGACCTGCGGCAGCGTCGATGACGGCAAAAGTACCCTGATCGGTCGTCTGCTGCATGACACCCGTCAGATCTACGAAGATCAGTTGTCTTCACTGCATAACGACAGCAAACGTCACGGTACCCAGGGCGAGAAACTGGATCTGGCGTTGCTGGTGGATGGCCTACAGGCTGAACGCGAGCAGGGCATCACCATTGACGTGGCTTACCGCTATTTCTCTACCGAGAAACGTAAGTTCATCATCGCTGACACGCCGGGGCACGAACAGTACACCCGCAACATGGCGACCGGTGCATCGACCTGTGATCTGGCGATCTTATTGATCGACGCCCGTAAAGGCGTGCTGGATCAAACCCGCCGTCACAGCTTCATTGCGACCTTGCTCGGGATCCGCCATCTGGTGGTGGCCGTCAACAAAATGGATCTGGTGGATTACAGCGAAGCGGTTTACGAGCAATTTAAACAGGATTATCTGGATTTCGCTCAGCAACTGCCGACCGATCTGGACATCAAATTTGTGCCGCTGTCGGCGCTGGAAGGCGATAACGTCGCCACGCCAAGCGGGAAAATGAGCTGGTACACCGGCCCGACGCTGCTCGACGTGCTGGAAACCGTCAACATCATTAACATCCGTGAACAGCAGCCGATGCGCTTCCCGGTGCAGTATGTGAACCGTCCGAACCTCGATTTCCGGGGTTATGCCGGTACGCTGGCATCCGGCTCCGTGCGTGTCGGTCAGAAAGTGAAAGTGCTGCCGTCCGGTGTGGAATCCACCGTGGCGCGCATTGTAACTTTCGATGGTGATTTGCAGGAAGCCTGGGCAGGCGAAGCGATTACGCTGGTGCTGGCTGATGAACGTGACATCAGCCGTGGCGACACGCTGGTGGACGCAGAAGAAACCGTCAAACCGGTACAGAATGCCAAAGTCGATGTGGTGTGGATGGCAGAACAGCCACTGAGCGTGGGCCAGAGCTACGACATTAAAGTCGGCGGAAAAAAAGCCCGTGCGCGGGTGGAAAATATCGAATATCAGGTCGAGATCAACACCCTGACGCAGCGCGTGGTGGAAAACCTGCCGCTCAACGGTATTGGCCTGGTGGAACTGACCTTCGACGAACCGCTGGTGCTGGATAACTACCAGAGCAACGCGGTGACCGGTGGCATGATCTTTATTGATCGCCTGACCAACGTGACGGTCGGTGCCGGTCTGGTGCGTGAGGCCGTTGAGCAGGTTTATCAGGAATCGGATAAATACAGTGCATTTGAGCTGGAACTGAACAGTCTGGTCCGCCGTCACTTCCCGCACTGGGGCGCACGCGATTTACTGGGTGGCAAATAAGATGGCCTCACCGGACGGCGCTTTACGCAAAGATGAGAACGTTGTCTGGCATCCGCACGCGGTGACGCGTGCGGATCGCGAAAAGCAACATGGTCATCGCGGCGCGGTGTTGTGGTTCACCGGGCTTTCTGGCTCGGGGAAATCCACCGTGGCCGGTGCTCTGGAGCAGGCACTGCATGCTCAGGGTGTCAGCACTTATCTGCTGGATGGCGACAATGTCCGCCACGGACTTTGCCGTGATCTGGGCTTCACCGACGATGACCGTCGTGAAAACATCCGCCGTGTGGGGGAAGTGGCAAAACTGATGGTGGATGCCGGACAGGTGGTGCTGACCGCGTTCATTTCGCCACACCGTGCCGAGCGTGACATGGTGCGTGATTTGCTGGAAGACGGTCAGTTTATTGAAGTGTTTGTGGATACGCCGCTGGCGATCTGCGAGGCACGGGATCCGAAAGGGTTATACAAGAAAGCCCGTGCCGGAGAGCTGAAAAACTTCACCGGCATTGACTCCGAATATCAGCCGCCGGAGACCCCGGATGTGCATCTTGATGGTGAACAATTGGTAACACAATTGGTGCCTCAATTATTAGAAGTGATGCGCCAGCGCGCTATTATCAATCCCTGAATGTTGCCGGCCAAACGCCACAGAGCGTGCCGGTTTACACTGAAATACAGGGATCATCTATGCAGGCATTACTCAGCAGACTTGTCAGCCGGATCCGTGTGGATCGTCGCGGGGAACTCAGCCCGCGGACACCCGTGCTGGCACAGACAACTGACAATCCGGATACTGAAGAACCGTCTTACTCCATGCAGGGCGGGTTTATCGGTTTCGTCTTCTACTGGCTGGCCTTTGCGATCCCTTTTCTGGTTTACGGTTCCAATACCCTGTTTTTCCTGCTTTACACCTGGCCGTTCTTTCTGGCGCTGATGCCGGTTTCCGTCCTGATAGGTATTGCGTTCAGCATGTTCTTTCGCGGTTGCTGGTTTAAAAGCGCAGTGGCGAGTGCGATCTGCGTCATTGGCATGTTCTGGACGGTCTTCTCCTTCCTGTCTGGCTGGTGATTTTTTCTGGCGGTTTTCCCTGCAAATTCCCTTCACGATGTAACCCATTGTGTCATTCTCACCCATAATTGCGTGCGTAAGTCTGATTCTCACCGGCATTTGCCCTGCCATAGTGGAGTCAGAGGGAAAGTTGTGGGATGATTGTCCAGCTTTTTTAGGGGGCGGGGATGGGCAAACTAACACTGCTATTACTGATTTTACTTGGCTGGCTACAGTATTCGCTGTGGCTGGGTAAGAATGGTATTCACGATTATGTACGTGTAAATGATGACGTTCAGGTGCAACAAGTTAATAACGGCAAACTGAAATCACGTAATGATCAACTTTTCGCAGAAATCGACGATTTAAATGGTGGTCAGGAAGCGATCGAAGAACGCGCGCGCAACGAACTGAGCATGATTAAACCCGGCGAGACTTTCTATCGTCTGGTGCCTGACAACAAACGTGCGCCGGGCAGCACCGTTTCGCAAAACAACCTGAATCAATAGCCATGAGTCATACCGCAGTTTCCCTTCCAGAGGTCATTGCCGTGTTACCGGCTGCCGGTATTGGCAGCCGTATGCAGGCAGAATGCCCCAAGCAGTACCTTTCTGTCGGCGGTAAAACGCTGATAGAACATTCCATTCTCGCTTTGCTGCAAAGCGGCAAAGTCAGTCAGGTTATCGTGGCATTAAGCCCGCATGACACGCACTTCCATCAGCTTCCCATTGCCGGTGATCCGCGTATCCGCGTGGTGACAGGCGGTGCGGAACGCGCTGAGTCGGTGATGGCCGGACTGGACGTCGCCGGAGACCACGGCTGGGTGCTGGTGCATGACGCCGCGCGGCCATGCCTGCACCCTGATGATCTCAATAATCTGCTGGCGATTGCGGCCACCAGTAAAGTGGGCGGCATCCTCGCCGCGCCGGTGCGTGACACCATGAAGCGGGGCGAACCGGGCATTGCAGCGATTGCCCATACGGTTGACCGTCAGGATCTCTGGCATGCGCTGACACCGCAATTTTTCCCGCTCGAATTACTGAAAACCTGCCTGCGCCGTGCACTCAATGAAGGTGCGGTGATCACAGATGAAGCCTCGGCAATGGAATATTGCGGTTTTCATCCTATGCTGATCCCGGCACGGGCCGATAATATTAAAGTCACCCGACCAGAAGATCTGGCGCTGGCTGAATTCTATTTAACCCGCTTATCCCAGGAGGAGAACGCATAATGCGTATCGGTCACGGTTTTGATGTACATAAATTTGGCGGCGAAGGCCCGCTGGTGATCGGTGGTGTGCGTATCCCTTATCCGCAGGGTTTACTGGCGCATTCTGACGGTGACGTGGCGCTGCACGCGGCCACGGATGCACTGCTCGGCGCGGCTGCGCTGGGGGATATCGGCAAGCTTTTCCCGGATACCGATCCGGCCTTCAAAGGCGCTGACAGCCGTGAACTGCTGCGCGAAGCTTATCGCCGTATCCGTGCGAAGGGCTACAAGCTGGGCAATCTGGACATCACGATCATTGCCCAGGCACCGAAAATGGCGCCGCACATCCCGCAGATGCGTGTGTTTCTGGCCGAAGATTTGCAATGCCATATGGATGACGTCAACGTAAAAGCCACCACCACCGAACAGCTGGGTTTTACCGGCCGTGGCGAAGGTATCGCCTGCGAAGCCGTTGCCCTGCTGATTAAGGAATAATGTTGTGGAAGATTACCGCATGATAGATATGTCCCGACTCACCTGGTTACTGGGTGAGCCTGTTGCCACCGGCCAGCTGAAAGCCAATCCCGAAGACTTTATTGTCGAAGAGGATCTGGGTTTTGAGCCGGACGGCGAAGGTGAACATCTGTTGGTGCGGATCCGCAAGAATGGCTGTAACACGCAGTTTGTCGCAGAGCAGCTGGCGCGGTTTGCCAAAGTGCATCCGCGTGACGTCAGTTACGCCGGTCTCAAAGACCGCCATGCGGTCACCGAACAATGGTTTTGCCTGCATCTGCCGGGCAAGGCTGATCCGGATTTAAGTCAGTTTGACCTTGAAGGCTGCGAAGTGGTGCGTGCCTCACGCCATCGCAAAAAAATGCGTATCGGTACCCTGAAAGGTAATGCGTTTACGCTGGTGCTGCGTCAGGTCAGCGATATTGCGGATGTCGTAGCGCGTCTGGAAAAAATTACCCAACAGGGCGTACCGAACTATTTCGGCACACAGCGCTTTGGTCGTGGTGGCAACAATCTGGTGCAGGCGAAACGCTGGGCGACCAACGAAGCCCGTCCGAAAGAACGCGCCAAACGCAGTTTCTATCTTTCCGCCAGCCGCAGCGCGATGTTCAATATCGTCGCCAGTCAGCGTCTGGCCGACGGCACCGTGCGTCAGCCAATGCTGGGTGATGCCCTGCAACTGAGCGGGCGCGGCAGCTGGTTTGTGGCGAAAGCCGAAGAGTTTGCATCGCTGCAACCGCGCGTTGAAAGCGGTGAACTGCTGGTGACGGCACCTTTACCCGGTGACGGTCCGCTGGGCACGCTGGAAGACGCCGAAGCGTTCGAGCAAACCTGTCTCAGCGACCAGACGGATTTGCTGTCACTGCTGAAACGCGAGCGCGTCGAACCGGCACGTCGTGCCATCATGCTGCAACCTTTGCAGATGCAATGGCAGCGCTGGGATGACGTCACTCTGGAACTCAAATTCTGGTTACCGGCCGGCAGTTATGCCACCAGCGTGGTGCGTGAACTGATGAATCTGGATGAAGCTGATGCGGATATTACTGAGTAACGACGACGGCGTTCTGGCTCCCGGCATACAGGCGCTGGCGTCCGCGCTGCGTGAGTTTGCCGACGTGAAGCTGGTGGCCCCTGACCGTAACCGCAGCGGCGCATCGAATGCGCTGACGCTGGACGGTCCGTTGCGTATTCAGTCCTATCCCAACGGTGATACCGCCGTGATTAACGGCACACCGACTGATTGTGTCTATCTCGGCGTGAACACGCTGATGCGCCCGAAGCCGGATATCGTGGTGTCTGGCATTAATGCCGGACCGAACCTGGGCGACGATGTGATTTACTCCGGTACGGTCGCCGCCGCGATGGAAGGCCGTCATCTGGGCTTTCCGGCGCTGGCGGTTTCGCTGGACGGTCATCAGCATTACGACACGGCGGCGATCATCACTTGTCGTATTCTCAGGGCGCTGGCGCGTGAGCCTTTGCGTACTGGCAAAATTCTGAATATTAACGTCCCGGATCTGCCGCTTTCGCAGATTAAAGGGATCAAAGTGACGCGTTGTGGTAGCCGTCATCCGGCCGAGCAGGTATTTTGTCAGCAGGATCCGCGCGGTCAGGACTTGTACTGGATTGGCCCGCCGGGCGATAAGTTTGATGTCGCACCTGATACCGATTTTGCTGCCGTGGCGCAAGGTTACGTGTCAGTGACGCCACTGCAGGTGGATTTGACCGCTTATGCGGCTCAGGATGTCGTGGTCTCATGGTTGGAAAAGGCCGGGGTGAGCGCGAATGGTGAATAAGCCGATGTACAACCTGCTGGAACAACTGCGCCAGCAGGGCATTCATGATGAAAAACTGTTGCATGCCATTGAATCTGTGCCGCGTGAGCGTTTCGTGGACGAGGCATTTCAGCACAAAGCTTACGAAAACACCGCGTTGCCTATTGGCTCCGGCCAGACGATTTCCCAGCCTTATACGGTGGCGAGAATGACCGAACTGCTGCGCCTTGAGCCTTCTTCCCGCGTGCTGGAAATTGGCACCGGTTCAGGCTATCAGACCGCCATTCTGGCGCATCTGGTCGGGCATGTTTTCTCGGTTGAACGCATCAAAGGCTTGCAGTGGCAGGCGAAAAGACGTCTCAAGCAGCTTGATTTGCATAACGTTTCTACCCGTCATGGCGACGGCTGGCAGGGCTGGCCTTCACGCGGTCCGTTTGATGCCATTATTGTCACCGCCGCACCCCCTGAAATACCTCAAGATTTACTGCAACAACTCGATGATGGCGGGGTTTTGATCCTGCCCGTGGGTGAAGAAAACCAGACATTGCAACGGGTCACCCGGCGTGGTGATGAGTTTGTCGCAGAGACTATCGAAGCCGTTCGTTTTGTCCCGCTGGTCAAAGGCGAACTGGCCTGAACGGCAGCCCGCAGGACTAACCCCTTAAAATTTAAATACAACTGTTATATGGTGCTGTACTGGCGATGTTGATAGCATCCACTACAGTTTTTTATGGCACAGCGGCATTCGGGCGAAGACCTGAGTGAGCGTGTTGCCTGCCCGCACCGTGTCCGATGACACGTAAAGCGCCAGCTGGCGCGGTGTGCGAGGTTAAAGAGATATTCTGAGATTGCCGTAACGGGGGAAATATGAGCACGGGAAGCCCAATAAAAACACTAAGCCGCATTGCAGTGTGTACTTTTATCAGTGCCTGGATGGCGGGATGTACGAACAATTCAACCACGTCCGCACCTATCAGCAGCGTCAATGGCGGTGGTAGCAGCGGCAATAGTAGTCAGAATACTCCGAATTCCGCTCCGCAAATGGCACCTGCCGTGGGGCCTGGTGGACACATTGTCTACAACCGCAGCTACAACTCTATTCCTAAGGGAAGTTACAGCGGCAGCACCTATCAGGTGAAGCGTGGCGACACCCTGTTCTATATTGCCTGGATCACCGGCAATGACTTCCGTGACCTGGCCGCGCGCAATAATATCCCTGCGCCATACAGCCTGGAAGTGGGGCAAACCGTCCAGATAAATAACGTCTCTTCGGCGGCCAGTACGAGCAGCACGACGGCCGTCACAGATGCGACAAATGGCGGTGTTCCGAAAGTACCAACCGGGGGAATGCTCACAGGTTCTGTGGTTGCATCTCAACCAACTACCACGTATTCTGACTCTTCTGGTAAACAGAATGTAGGCAAGATGTTGCCTTCATCAGGTGCAGTTACCACCACAACACCTGTTGCTGTAGCCAGCACTCCCGTCGCCACTTCAACAAATAATGGCGGTCCGGTTTCCTCCTGGAAATGGCCGACTGACGGGAAAATTATCGATAATTTCTCAGCTTCTGAAGGGGGAAATAAGGGGATCGATATTGCTGGTTCGCGTGGACAATCTGTCGTAGCCACTGCCTCGGGGCGTGTGGTTTATGCAGGTAATGCTCTGCGCGGTTACGGTAATCTTATCATCATCAAACACAATGATGATTACCTGAGCGCCTATGCACATAACGATACAATGCTGGTCCGGGAACAACAAGAAGTGCAGGCGGGACAAAAAATAGCGACTATAGGTAGCACCGGAACCAGTTCAGTAAGATTGCATTTTGAAATTCGTTACAAGGGGAAATCCGTAAACCCGCTGCGTTATCTTCCGCAGCGATAAATCGGGGCAGAGCATTGATTCTGCCCTCGGGACCACGGGTAGGAGCAGCTTATGAGTCAGAATACGCTGAAAGTTAACGAGTTACATGATGATGTAGATTTCGACGAGAACAGCGCTGAAGCCTTTGACGAGAAAGCAATAGTCGAAGAGACTGCCGACAACGATGCTGAAGAAGAATTGTTGTCGCAGGCTGTAAGCCAACGAGTGCTGGATGCCACTCAACTGTATCTCGGTGAAATCGGTTATTCCCCTCTGCTTACCGCAGAAGAGGAAGTTTATTTCGCACGACGCGCGCTGCGGGGAGATGTGCCTTCCCGCCGCCGTATGATTGAAAGTAACCTGCGTTTGGTGGTTAAGATTGCCCGCCGCTACAGTAACCGCGGTCTGGCACTGCTGGATTTGATCGAGGAAGGTAACCTGGGTCTGATCCGTGCGGTTGAAAAATTCGACCCTGAGCGCGGTTTCCGTTTCTCTACCTATGCAACATGGTGGATCCGTCAGACAATCGAACGGGCGATCATGAATCAAACCCGTACTATTCGTCTGCCAATTCACATCGTTAAAGAACTGAACGTTTACCTGCGTACCGCACGTGAACTTGCACATAAACTGGACCATGAACCGAGCGCGGAAGAGATTGCAGAGCAACTCGACAAGCCGGTACATGACGTCAGCCGTATGTTGCGCCTGAATGAACGCATCACTTCTGTAGATACCCCGTTGGGTGGTGACTCAGAGAAAGCGTTGTTAGATATTCTGGCGGATGAAAAAGACAACGGCCCGGAAGACACCACACAAGACGACGATATGAAACAGAGTATCGTGAAGTGGTTATTCGAGTTGAATGCAAAACAGCGTGAAGTGCTGGCGCGTCGTTTCGGCCTGCTGGGCTATGAAGCGGCAACGCTGGAAGATGTGGGCCGCGAAATTGGCCTGACACGTGAACGTGTTCGTCAGATTCAGGTAGAAGGTTTGCGTCGCCTGCGTGAAATCCTGCAGGGACAAGGGCTGAGCATTGAAGCGCTGTTCCGCGAGTAACTGACGCGTAAAACAGTCGCTGCATCATGCATGATCAGTAAGAACGAAAATAAAAACGGTGAGTTAATACTCACCGTTTTTTATGCGCGCTAATCAGGCCAGCGCAGACTTACACCATGTCTTTCAGACGATAGATCCATTCCAGCGCCTGACGTGGCGACAGGGAATCGGCATCCAGTGCTTCCAGCGCTTCGACCGCCGGAGACACCTCTTCCGTCAGCAGGGCCAGCTGCGGACCATCCACTTTGCTGGCTGCCGCATTATTCGATAACGTTTCCAGCTCTTTCAGTTTCTGACGCGCACGCTTAATCACATCGCGCGGCACACCGGCCAGTGCGGCCACGGCCAGACCGTAACTTTTGCTGGCGGCGCCGTCCTGAACACTGTGCATAAAGGCGATGGTGTCACCGTGTTCGATAGCATCCAGATGCACGTTGACCGTGCCTTCCATTTTCTCCGGCAGCGTGGTCAGTTCGAAGTAATGGGTGGCAAACAGCGTCATGGCCTTGATACGGCTGGCGAGATTTTCCGCGCAGGCCCATGCCAGCGATAAACCATCGTAGGTGGAGGTTCCGCGCCCGATCTCATCCATCAGCACCAGACTGTTTTCAGTGGCGTTATGCAGGATATTGGCGGTCTCGGTCATTTCCACCATGAAGGTCGAACGTCCGGATGCCAGGTCGTCTGCCGCCCCGACGCGGGTGAAGATACGATCGACCGGGCCGATGACGGCGGCTTCTGCCGGTACATAGCTGCCGATATGCGCCATCAGAACAATCAGTGCCGCCTGACGCATATAGGTACTTTTACCGCCCATGTTCGGACCGGTGATGATCAGCATGCGTCGCGCCGGAGACATGTTCAGCGGGTTGGAGATAAACGGCTCACTCAGCACCTGTTCCACTACCGGATGGCGGCCGCCGGTGATGTTGATTCCCGGTTTTTCGCTCATGGTCGGACAGGCGTAATTCAGTGTGTATGCGCGTTCCGCCAGATTGCTCAGCACATCCAGTTCGGCCAGCGCGCTGGCGCTTTGCTGCAACGCAGACAGGTGCGGCATCAGCAGATCGAACAGCTCTTCATACAGCGCTTTTTCCAGAGACAGGGCTTTGCCTTTGGAGGTCAGCACTTTGTCTTCGTACTCTTTCAGCTCAGGAATAATGTAGCGTTCAGCATTTTTAAGCGTCTGGCGACGGACGTAATGAATCGGCACCAGATGGCTCTGACCCCGGCTGACCTGAATGTAATAACCGTGAACGCCGTTGAAACCGACTTTCAGCGTATCCAGCCCCAGCTTTTCACGTTCGCGGATCTCCAGACGATCAAGATAATCCGTCGCGCCGTCGGCCAGCGCGCGCCACTCATCCAGCTCGGCATTATAGCCCGGGGCGATCACGCCACCGTCACGCACCAGCACCGGTGGGCTTTCGATCACAGCGCGCTCAAGCAGTTCCACCAGTTCGGTAAAGTCACCGGTTTGCTCAACCAGCGTTTTGACATGTGCGGCTTCGGTTCCCTGCAAGATCTCACGGATTTCCGGCAGTTGCTGCATCGCATGGCGCATACGGGCCAGGTCACGCGGGCGGGCGCTGCGCAGGGCGAGACGTGCAAGAATACGTTCGAGATCGCCGATCTGGCGCAGCACCGGCTGTAAATCGGCGGTGATATCCTGCAATGCGCCGATGGCTTGCTGGCGGTGGGTCAGCAGTTTGATGTCGCGGCTGGGCATGTGGATCCAGCGTTTGAGCATACGGCTGCCCATCGGGGTGACGGCCTGATCCAGCACGGCGGCCAGTGTGTTCTCGACGCCACCGCCCAGATTTTGCGTCAGCTCCAGATTCCGGCGCGTGGCTGCATCCATAATAATGCCGTCCTGCTGGCGCTCCATGGTGACACCACGGATATGCGGCAGGGCGGTGCGTTGCGTATCTTTCACATATTGCAGCAGGCAACCGGCAGCGCGTAATGCCTGCGCAGCCTGTTCAACCCCAAAGCCGCTTAAATCGCGGGTACCAAATTGCAGGTTCAGCTGCTGTTTCGCGGTTTCCAGTTCGAATTCCCACATCGGGCGACGACGCAGGCCACGGCGGGAGGCAATCAGCGGCATGGCTTCAAAGCTTTCCGGATAGAGCAATTCCGCCGGATTGGTCCGTTGTAATTCCGCTGCCATGGTTTCAAGATCGTCAGGCTGTGCGACGCGGAAACGGCCGGAACTGATATCCAGCGTGGCGTAACCAAAACCACGGCCATCTTGCCAGATTGCGGCCAGCAAATTGTCATGACGCTCACTCAGCAGAGCTTCATCACTGACCGTCCCCGGCGTGACAATACGCACAACCTTACGCTCAACCGGCCCCTTGCTCAGCGCCGGATCACCAATCTGTTCCGCAATCGCGACAGATTCACCGAGTTGCACCAGTTTCGCCAGATAGCCTTCTACCGCATGATAAGGCACGCCCGCCATCGGGATCGGCTCACCGGCAGATGCGCCACGTTTGGTCAGGGAGATGTCCATCAGCTGCGATGCGCGTTTCGCATCGTCATAAAACAGTTCGTAGAAGTCGCCCATGCGATAGAACAGCAGAACCTCCGGGTTCTCTGCTTTGAGACGCAGATACTGCTGCATCATCGGCGTGTGGGCATCCAGGTTTACATTATTTGTCATAGACTTAATCTTTTTAATCCATTTTTCGACGCGATGGGTTTAAGGATTTTTTCTGTTGCGTATCTTAGCCCAGCGGGCAAGAAGCTGTCACAACTAAAACTGGAAAGCATCGCGCAAAGCTGACATGTAACATGCCCCTCATTTGCAGAGCGTAGCGTTTTGTGAATTTGAGCATGTCGATATGGCGTATTAATACCTTTTTTATTTTTTATGAGAATAATAATAACAGGCATGATAATCATAAAATTGTGCCGTTATATTAATGCGATTGTTGTCAGGTGATATTAATAATAACAACTGCATAAAATGAATTAAGTGTTTCGATGAATGTTTTACTCCTCTGCTAGGGTGATGGCTGTTCCCGGATGACCTTATTAATACGGGATTTTTCACACTGTTTACCCATCTTTGCGGAGAAGTATTATGCAATTGCAATTCAAATTAAACATGACCAACGATGCGTGGTATCCCACTCTCGATTTGAATGAAATTAAATCAACGTCAGGCAGCGCGGTTGATATTAAAGAAAAATTAGTGATCGTATTTTCAGCACCGGGAAAAATCACTGCCGGTGATATTAACGTCGAAACTAATCCGTGGAAACCACTCGGTATTAAGGTGGAATCAACAGACGTAGGCGGCGGAATTTTCGATGTCAAAGTGATCGTCGAACCGACTGACGGTCAGCCTGTCGGCGACGCTATTCAGAAAATCCATATGGGGCTGAACGTCTCTTCTGCCGATTCGCCTGCCTGGTCTGATTTCCGTGAAACCTTTGCGCTGGCCGCAGACGAAGAGCCGGGTGTGACCGGTGAGCTGTCAGTCAGTTGCCCGCCGCTGCCCGCCGGATTAAAAAATACCGCAGTCGAACTGCGTCTGGTACGCGGCGACAAGACTCTGCGTGTTTTGCCGGGGTTTGGTCACGTGTCTACTTTCTCCGTCAACGCCGGGAATTACACTGTCATTGCGACAGATTTAAGCACGGATGACGGCACGATCCGTGTTCCTGTTAATATTGGTCAGGCAGAAATCACCATTGATAAAGGCCGCACCACGTCGCTGGCCATCACCTTCGGCGCAGTGGACCGCAGTACGACCATTGATGTTGCCCTGAATTTCTCAGGTCTTGCCGGTTTACGCGATGAAGAACTGACGCTGATTTGCAGCGAGAATGGCACGGATAAACTGAGCCTGCCGGTGCGTTCCGGCCAGCAATATCGTCTGGAACATTTACCTGTTTCAGGCCGGTTTGAAATCCGCCTCGCCGATTTACGTCTGAACAATGTTCATTATCTGTTTGATGATTACGACGGTCAGTTCGACGGTCAGTATCACAGCATTAATTACACCCAGGCACAGGTCAGCCAGCGTGGCGATTCACAGTCCAATGCGGCGAAGCTGACGGTCAGTGTGAAGGCAGACGCTGCGGTCAGTAAATCCCTGACACTGCGACTGACGGACAATTCCGTTCCGCCACGTCAGTACCGCTTTGATGCGATTGCTGCGCAAAATGGCAGCATTGAGCAGGCGGTTCTGGTTGCGCCGGGTACATATACCGTGGTTTCCGGCACCTTTATTCTCGATGGCGTCGTGCATTACGTGGATGTCAGCCCTCAGCCTTTACTGGTCAGCGCGAATGCACCGGCACAGCTGAATGTGGCGGTAGTGAAAGGGGCGAATCTGCGCGTGAAAGGTTTCCCTGAGTACCTCACCTTTGGTGCCTGCGCCAATATGGTACCGACTAACGTGGATGATTTTGCCGCGGCGCGCGTCTCTTCAATTTTCAAATATTCCGGTGATGACGGCATGGGCGATGCGGGCGATTATCTGTCACCGTCTAAAGAACCGACGCTGCAAATTATTAAAATGGCGCGGGACGTTTCCGCCAAACTGAATGAACCCGTGCTGCCGCTGATGGTGTCTTATACCTGTAACTTATCACTGGGCGATGTCACGAATATTATTGCCGATCCGGTTCGCCATAAATTCAGCTTCGCCAACTTTATTCAGTCGCTGCAAATGTCGCAGTCCCAGAAGGATGCCGAACATCCGGTGCCAGCCGGGTATATTGTCAATCCGGATTATCTCGGCGAATGCCAGAAATACGGTTTCCTGCCGACGTATGAAATTCCGGTGCGTCAGCCTCTGACCGAAGCACTGGCCCATCACAACGTCAATGTGCAGGTTCCTGCGGGCATTACCAATACCCTTAAAGGTTATATCCGTGCGGTGAACTGGCTGACGCGCGTGGTTGCGCCGGATGTGGTGCTCGGCTGGCAGGTCAACCTGTGGGGCGTCGCCGGTTCGCAGTGGGTTTACAAAGATTTCGTCTATGACGATGTGTTTGATGCCGCTGACCTGCAACATAAAAAAATGACGGTTGATCCGTTCACTGCGGGCAGACTGACGGCGCAATATGCCTTGCTGGTCGGCGTGTTTGATGACATCGAGTATATCCGTGCAGACGGTTCGCCTGATGTGGCGAAGGGCGCTGATTTTATGGCGGCAGACCGTTACGAAGCCGATGACTTCACCATCCGTTCGTATGCCAATGGTTATTGTTATTCTCCATACGAATGGGAACGCACTTTTGATTTCTGCGCTTCATTAAGTCGTCACCTGCGTCAACCGGTTCTGCCATGGCAGATCCCGGCCAGCCATCTGCCGACTTCTGCTGATGAGGTGAATGCTGATTTCAATACGCAGAACTGGGGCAGCGGCGGCAGCTACCTGATGGGGCATGCTGAAATCGGGACCTCGGTGGATGCGATCCATGAACGCCTGCTGGCGCTGAAATTCGATGCGGCTTATGCATCAATGATGGGTAACGACACCCGTGAACTGTTCTCACGTCATTCATGGGATCTGTCCACGCCGAAGTATCTGGATTTCCCGTCACGCGGTATTTTCCATGTCCACTTAGGTGGCGGTGCGACGACCGGTGTGATCAGCGGCGTGGGCGATGCCAGCAGCTGGATGCGCAACAAACTGAAAGCCTATCGTGATAATCCGGTGAAATTTGAGGAAAGCAGTGCGCTGAAATCAGGCAGCCAGTGGCGTGCTAAGTCGCCAGTGACGAAGTAATCTGACGGCGTTTTTACCGCAGGCGGGTCCGGTACAGCGGGCCCGCCCCCCGGAATCATTGTTCCTTGTAAAGACGGTGATTTTCAGTTTTTTCGGCTCTGATAATGCTCTACCATATCCGTACCTCTTTTATTGCATGGTTACGGATATCCGATGCGCCACCTGGCAGTCATTCTTCCCCTGGTTCTTACACTTTCTGCCTGTAGCAGTCACAAGCCCGCGCCACAGCCTGAAGGCCCGCGCAACCCTTTCTCCGATGGAAGAAATGCCAGCGCGAATACGGTTCCTGACGGCGGTTTTCTGCTGCAACCTGAGCATACCGGCGCGGTTCAGACCGGTGATTTCGCCTATGATCCGGCCATGAATCAGTTCGTCGACAAAATGGTGCGCGAGCACGGATTTGATCGTCAGCAACTGCATGATGTCCTTTCGCAGACCAAACGTCTGGCCTTTGTATTAAGGCTGATGGATCAGCAGGCCCCTTCCGGCCCGCCATCGACGGTGCCCAATGGCGCGTGGAACCGCTATCGCAGCAAGTTCATTACGCCGGATAACGTCCAGAACGGTGTGGTGTTCTGGAATCAGTATCAGGATGCGTTGCAGCGCGCCGAGCAGGTTTACGGCGTGCCGCCGGAAATCATTGTCGGCATTATCGGCGTGGAAACCCGCTGGGGACGCGTGATGGGCAAAACTCGTATTATCGATGCGCTGGCGACCCTGTCCTTTGCTTATCCGCGCCGGGCGGAGTACTTCTCCGGCGAGCTGGAAACCTTCCTGCTGATGTCACGGCGTGAAGGCGATGATCCGCTGAGCCTGCGCGGTTCCTTTGCGGGTGCAATGGGGTATGGTCAGTTTATGCCATCCTCTTATAAAGATTATGCCGTCGACTTCAACGGTGACGGTCATGCCAACCTGTGGGATCCGATTGATGCCATCGGCAGCGTCGCCAATTATTTCAAGGCGCACGGCTGGACGAAAGGCGCGCCAATCGCAGTACCGGCGGCAGGGCAGGCACCTCTGCTTGAGAATGGCTTCAAAACCAAATATCCGTTGTATACGCTGAAAGCGGCGGGACTGAGCCCGCTCGGTTCGCTGGGTAATTATCAGGAAGCCAGCCTGCTGCGCCTTGATATGGGCACTAATTACCAGTACTGGTACGGGCTGCCGAACTTCTACACCATCACCCGTTATAACCACAGCGTGCATTATGCGATGGCCGTGTGGCAGTTGGGCGAAGCAGTCAAAGCCGCACGCTAATCCCGGTTGCGTTGATGTCTGAAGGGCCGCAGCGAGTGGCCCTTCTTTTTTCATGCCAATTCTGAATACATCGCGCAAAACGCTTCGCCGGGACTCACAGACCGGAAGAGAAATGCTAACATCGGGTCTGGTTCAGATGACCCCTCAGGAGGGGATATGAGCGAAAAACGTTTACATGAACTGAGTGTGGAAATCGGCGTCGCGCTGAAAGCGAAAGGGGAGTGGATCACCTGTGCAGAATCCTGTACCGGCGGTCTGATTGCCAAAGCCATCACCGATATTGCGGGCAGTTCTGCGTGGTTTGATCGCGGATTTGTCACCTACAGCAATGCCGCCAAACATGAACTGCTGGGTGTTTCCGAAAGCACACTGGAGCAATATGGCGCGGTGAGCGAGCAGGTGGTGCATGAAATGGCGCAGGGCGTCCTGCATGCAGCGGGCGCGGATATTGCGGTGTCGGTCAGCGGTATCGCCGGCCCTGACGGCGGTTCAGCAGAAAAACCTGTCGGCACCGTCTGGTTCGGATTTGCCGGAAAAGACGGCCGGGTTCTGACGGCAAAACAGCAGTTTTCCGGCGATCGCGAAGCAGTGCGTTTGCAAGCTGCTGTTTTTTCGCTACAAACTGCATTGCATGAGTTTATTAAAAATTAGGCTTGATACTGTATGAGCATACAGTATAATTACTGCCAATTACCTGTACATAAATTATATTCAGTGATGCAGGCGGGATGTTCCCCTGTATCAGACGAGGAGTAAAAATGGCTATTGATGAGAACAAGCAAAAAGCGTTAGCTGCAGCACTGGGCCAGATTGAAAAGCAATTCGGTAAAGGCTCCATCATGCGTCTGGGTGAAGATCGCTCCATGGACGTTGAAACGATCTCTACCGGCTCTTTGTCTCTGGATATCGCGTTAGGTGCCGGCGGTTTGCCAATGGGCCGTATCGTTGAGATCTATGGCCCGGAATCTTCCGGTAAAACAACGCTGACCTTGCAAGTTATCGCGGCTGCACAGCGTGAAGGCAAAACCTGTGCGTTCATCGATGCAGAACACGCCCTGGACCCGATCTACGCTAAAAAACTGGGCGTGGATATCGATAACCTGCTGTGTTCTCAGCCAGATACCGGCGAACAGGCTCTGGAAATTTGTGACGCGCTGACCCGTTCAGGCGCTGTTGACGTGATCATCGTTGACTCCGTTGCCGCACTGACACCGAAAGCGGAAATCGAAGGCGAAATTGGTGACTCTCACATGGGCCTCGCGGCACGTATGATGAGCCAGGCGATGCGTAAGCTGGCCGGTAACCTGAAAAACGCCAACACCTTGCTGATCTTCATCAACCAGATCCGTATGAAAATTGGTGTGATGTTCGGTAACCCGGAAACCACCACCGGCGGTAACGCCCTGAAATTCTACGCTTCTGTGCGTCTGGATATCCGCCGTATCGGCGCGATCAAAGAAGGCGATGTGGTTGTCGGTAGCGAAACGCGTGTGAAAGTGGTGAAGAACAAAATCGCTGCGCCATTTAAACAAGCTGAATTCCAGATCATGTACGGCGAAGGCATCAATATCAACGGCGAGCTGATTGATCTCGGCGTGAAGCACAAGCTGATCGAAAAAGCCGGTGCATGGTATAGCTACAACGGTGAGAAGATTGGTCAGGGTAAAGCGAACTCCTGCAACTTCCTGAAAGAAAACCCGAAAGTGGCTGCCGAGCTGGATAAAAAACTGCGTGATATGCTGTTGAGCGGTACCGGTGAACTGAGTGCTGCGACCACGGCTGAAGATGCTGACGACAACATGGAAACCAGCGAAGAGTTTTAATTTCGCGGTTGTCTGACAAAGACATTTGAAGGGCAGGGGACTTTGTCCGTAACTTTCAAACGTCGCTAAAATGCCAGTCTGGTTCCCAGACTGGCATTTTGCATATAAGGGGAAAACCTTATGTCCGATGAAAACTTACCTGATAAAAAAATCATCGACCTGAAAAGGCTGCTGGAAGAAGTGGCGCAAAACAGCGAGTCCACACTGTTTGAGCCACAGAAAAAGGACGGCGCTGCCGCGAAAATCAACACGCTGATTAACCGCGCCATGCGTTTGCTGTCTCAGCGTGACCACGGCGAAGCCGAATTGCGCCGCAAATTACTCATTCCGCCAATGCCGTTCGTCAAACCTCAAAATAAGAAAAGCAGCTGGTCTTCGCGTAAAAAACCGGAACACAATGAGTTTGCCGACGAAGAGACGGTGCGCGCTAAACCGGCGCCGCGGCCGGTGCCGGAAGAGATCCCGGAAGAACATGTGCAGACCGTCATCGATTATTGTTATCAGCATCACTGGCTTGATGATGCCAAATTTGCCAGCCGCTATATTTCTGGCCGAAGCCATAAAGGTTACGGGGCGCAGCGCATCCGTTCGGAATTACTGCAAAAAGGTGTCGATAAAGAAACCATCCAGGTGGCGCTGGAAAATACGGAAGTCGACTGGTGTGTTCTGGCGAGGGATCTGGCGGTCAGAAAATTTGGTGAAAATTTGCCGACTGACTGGAAAGAAAAATCAAAAGTTCTGCGTTATTTGCTCTATCGGGGCTTCTTTCAGGAAGAAATACAGTCTATTTATCGCGATTTTGACGATTGACCGCATACGGTATTTTACTTCCCCGCGCAGAAATTTTATCTTATCCGCACTTTTTCGTTCGTGAGCTGTACAGATTGCTGCCATATGCAGCGTTATCCGGCTCAAGAGCCGTTCTTCCAGCATGATTCCGGGATATTTATGAGCAAGAGCACCGCTGAGATCCGTCAAGCGTTTCTCGATTTCTTCCATAGTAAGGGACACAACATTGTTTCAAGCAGTTCGCTTGTCCCGACAAACGATCCGACACTGTTGTTTACCAATGCCGGGATGAACCAATTTAAAGACGTTTTCCTCGGTCTGGATAAGCGCGATTACAACCGCGCTACCACGTCTCAGCGTTGTGTCCGCGCAGGCGGTAAACACAATGACCTCGAAAACGTCGGTTATACCGCACGTCACCACACCTTCTTCGAAATGCTGGGTAACTTCAGCTTTGGCGATTACTTCAAGCACGATGCCATCAACTACGCCTGGGAATTACTGACCGGCGAAAACTGGTTCAATCTGCCGAAAGAGAAGCTGTGGGTTACCGTCTACGAGACCGATGACGAAGCTTTTGAAATCTGGGAAAAAGAAGTCGGCGTTCCTAAAGAACGTATTATCCGCATCGGCGATAATAAAGGCGGCGCCTTCGCCTCTGACAACTTCTGGCAGATGGGTGATACCGGTCCTTGCGGCCCTTGTACCGAGATTTTCTACGATCATGGCGATCACATCTGGGGCGGCCCTCCGGGTTCTGCTGAAGAAGATGGCGACCGTTATATCGAGATCTGGAACCTGGTCTTCATGCAGTTCAACCGTCAGGCTGACGGTACCATGCTGCCGCTGCCAAAACCGTCCGTTGATACCGGGATGGGGCTTGAGCGCATCACCGCGGTGATGCAGCACGTGAACTCAAACTACGACATCGATCTGTTCCAGAAACTGATCGCGGCTGTCGCGGAAGTTACCGGTGCGACCGATCTGACCAGCAAATCCCTGCGCGTTATCGCTGACCATATCCGTTCCTGTGCGTTCCTGATTGCCGATGGCGTGATCCCATCCAATGAAAACCGTGGCTATGTGCTGCGTCGTATCATTCGTCGTGCGATCCGTCACGGCAACATGCTGGGTGCGCAAGACACGTTCTTCTACAAACTGGTTGCTCCGCTGATTGAGGTGATGGGCCCGGCGGCGACAGAACTGAAAGAACAGCAGGCGATGGTTGAGCAACTGCTGAAAACCGAAGAAGAGCAGTTTGCCCGTACTCTGGAACGCGGCCTGGCGTTGCTGGACGAAGAATTGTCCGCTCTGAAAGGCGATACGCTGGACGGCGAAATTGCTTTCCGTCTGTACGACACCTTCGGTTTCCCGCTGGATCTGACCGCGGATGTTTGCCGCGAGCGCAATCTGAAAGTTGACGAAGCCGGTTTCGAGAGAGCGATGGACGTTCAGCGTCGTCGTGCTCGTGAGTCCAGCGGCTTCAGCGCAGATTATAACAGCATGGTTCGCGTGGATGGCGTCACTCAGTTCTCCGGTTACGAACATCTGCAACGCCATTCCAAAGTGATCGCGCTGTTTGTTGATGGTCAGCCAGTGAATGAGATTGAGGCTGGCGTTAACGCGATTGTCGTGCTGGATGACACGCCGTTCTACGGTGAATCCGGTGGTCAGGTGGGCGATAAAGGCATCCTGAAAATGGCATCAGGCATTTTCTCCGTCTCGGATACGCAGAAATACGGCAAAGCGATTGGCCACCAGGGTTCCCTGAACGCCGGTAAACTGAGCATCGGCGACAGCGTCGAGGCGGAAGTTGACGCCGCGCGCCGTGACCGTATTCGTCTGAATCACTCTGCGACCCACTTGCTGCACGCCGCGTTGCGTCAGGTTCTGGGCAAACATGTGGCTCAGAAAGGTTCTCTGGTTAATGACAACTATCTGCGTTTCGACTTCTCGCATTTTGAAGCCATGAAACCTGAAGAGATCCGCCAGGTCGAAGATCTGGTGAATGCCCAGATCCGCCGCAATTTGCCTATTCAGACCACCATCATGGATCTGGAAGAAGCGAAAGAGAAAGGCGCCATGGCGCTGTTCGGTGAGAAATACGAAGACAGCGTTCGTGTGCTGAGCATGGGTGATTTCTCTACCGAACTCTGTGGTGGCACGCACGCCAGCCGTACCGGTGATATCGGTCTGTTCCGTATTCAGAGCGAATCCGGTACCGCAGCAGGTGTTCGCCGCATTGAAGGGATTACCGGTGAAAATGCCATCAATGCCCTGCATCAGCAAAGCGATTTGCTGCAGGATGTGGCACATCTGGTAAAAGGCGATGTGAACAGCATTACCGATAAAATCCGTACCCTGATTGAACGTTCACGTGTGCTGGAAAAAGAACTTCAGCAGGTGAAAGGTCAGCAAGCCGCGCAGGAAAGTGCATCACTGTCCAGCCAGGCGAAAGAAGTGAAAGGCGTTAAGCTGTTGGTTCGTCAGCTGGATAACGTAGAGCCTAAGATTCTGCGTACGATGGTTGATGATCTGAAAAATCAGTTAGGTTCAGTGATTATTGTTCTGGCGACCATTGCGGATGACAAAGTCAGCCTGATTGCCGGTGTCACGAAAGATCTGATCGATCGCGTTAAAGCAGGCGAGCTGATTGCCTCCGTTGCCCAGCAGGTGGGCGGCAAAGGCGGTGGTCGTCCTGATATGGCGCAGGCTGGTGGTAGTGATGTGCAGGCGTTACCTGCTGCTCTGGCAACGGTAGAAGCCTGGGTTGAATCTAAGCTGTCATAAGAAATAAATCGCTCACCCGGAAAACGCCATAATCTGTTGTGCTGTATGGCGTTTTCAGTCTTAATGGCAGGGTGGGCTTCGCGATTAAAGTCGCGACAATGATGATATCGGCTAAACTTAAAGTACTCATGGCTGAAGTTGCAGGCTGCTTACATTTTATGTAGGGGTCATGGCTTACGTTTTACCCGCTTATGATCGATAATGGCCGGGAAACTGAGAGACCCGACTCTTTTAATTATTCAAGGAGCAAAGAATGCTTATTCTAACTCGCCGAGTTGGTGAAACCCTCATGATTGGCGATGAGGTTACTGTTACCGTTTTAGGTGTTAAAGGTAATCAGGTGCGCATTGGTGTGAATGCGCCAAAAGAGGTCTCTGTTCACCGTGAAGAGATTTACCAGCGTATCCAGGCTGAAAAGTCTCAGCAGACGAGTTACTGATTTACGAGGCGTCTCGTCAATGGCGAGGCGCTGATCCTCTTTTGTGCGCGTTATTGATTTTCCTTTCCCTGTTTTCCTGCTTTTTTCGTTTTTTCATTTCCCTCCGTGATGTGTTCCTGATCTGCCATTCCTGAAAATGAAGACGTTTTTTCTGCGTTTACGCCCTGTTTTTGTCTTCAAACTGCGCAGGTTGCGCGTGAAATGTCCAAACGGGTGATTGTTAGGAAAAAAGGGTTTGACTTATAAGGGCCAGAAAGTAATATGTGCGCCACGCAGTGCCGATGAGCTTGAACAAAGTTAGTCAGCACACTCGCAAGAGGCGTATGGTGAGGTGGCCGAGAGGCTGAAGGCGCTCCCCTGCTAAGGGAGTATGCGGTCAAAAGCTGCATCCGGGGTTCGAATCCCCGCCTCACCGCCATTTAAAATGCACCCATAGCTCAGCTGGATAGAGTACTCGGCTACGAACCGAGCGGTCGGAAGTTCGAATCTTCCTGGGTGCACCATACTTTCCTGAACGTATGTTGATTTGCAATCAAATGAGCGTGACGGGCAAAAGCGAAAGCGGATGCAGTACGGAAAAATGGTCAGGTAAATCTGCAGTAAGAATCAAAATGCACCCATAGCTCAGCTGGATAGAGTACTCGGCTACGAACCGAGCGGTCGGAAGTTCGAATCTTCCTGGGTGCACCATTCTTTCTCTTAGTATTTCCCGAAAAACTCAGCACGACCCCAATGCACCCATAGCTCAGCTGGATAGAGTACTCGGCTACGAACCGAGCGGTCGGAAGTTCGAATCTTCCTGGGTGCACCATATTCTGAACATGTTTGAGCGACGACTTTCGTATAAGGTCCTCCGGCATGAAGGTAGCACGAATGAAGATAACGTTGCTTTAGCAACGGCCCGCAGGGCGAGGCCCCGCCGAGTCATCTTCCTGGGTGCATCCTATTCTGTGTATGTTGAAGATGTATTTGTCGTTCAGCATGAGAAAAACCCGCTTCGGCGGGTTTTTTGCTTTCTGCATTTTGCCTCCTGATTTTACCTCTTCCTTTTCATTTCCCTGATGTTTCCTACGTGTTCGGATGTGCTGTAGGTGTGGACAAAATGCGACTTTCGAAAGACTTTGCGCTAAAGTAGTTTTCCTGTTTTTTCGTGATCATGGAGCTTTCGATGTACGATCGATACGAAGGGCTAATATTTGATATGGATGGCACCATATTGGATACCGAACCTACGCACCGTAAGGCATGGCATCAGGTATTGACCAAATACAGCATGCAGTTTGATGTCGAATCCATGGTTGCTCTGAATGGTTCTCCGACCTGGCGCATCGCCAAGTTTGTTATCGACAGCAATAATGTCGATATGGATCCCCATCTGCTGGCCGCAGAGAAGACCGCTGCCGTGCAGGAAATGCTGCTCGATACCGTCCGGCCTCTGCCTTTGGTGGATGTCGTCAAAGCCTATCATGGCCGCCGGCCGATGGCAGTCGGGACGGGCAGTGAGCACTGGATGGCGGATGCCCTGTTACGGCATTTAGGGCTGCGTGATTGCTTTGACGCCATTGTGGGCGCGAATGACGTGCAGAACCACAAACCTGCGCCGGATACCTTTTTGCGTTGCGCTGAGCTCATCGGCGTGCCTCCTGAAAAATGCGTCGTCTTTGAAGATGCAGATTTCGGTATTGAGGCGGCGAAACGCGCCAATATGGATTTTGTGGACGTGCGTACGCTGTGAGTAGCGCCGTGGCGCTGGCTTCTTTATTTGGCAGCAGTTTTTTAAGCGCCACATTATTGCCCGGGAATTCAGAAGTCTTATTAGTGGCTTTATTGTCAGCTGGCAGCGCAATGCCAGCGGCACTGGTTTTGTCTGCATCTGTTGGCAATACCTTAGGTGGCATAACCAACGTCATCATCGGACGCTTTCTGCCGCAGCTTAAGCCTCAGCGTGGATTACACGTTGCACAGGGCTGGCTGAAGCGCTTTGGACCTGCCGCGTTATTGCTGAGCTGGTTACCGGTGATAGGCGATGTGTTGTGTGTGTTAGCAGGTTGGCTGCGAATGCCGTGGGGGCCTGTGGTCTTTTTCATGTTTATCGGAAAGGCCGTGCGTTACGTCCTTTTGACGGTTGTTACGCTGGAGGGGCTCTCATGGTTCAGTTAGATTGGCATCAGCTATCAATTATGGTCACATCTATGCAGACTCAGTATGCTTGCAAATTAATGGTTTCACCGAGCGGGAGGTCAATTTGATCCCGGATGTATCTCAGGCGCTTTCCTGGCTGGAAGCCCACCCTCAGGCATTAAAAGGTATTCGTCGCGGTATTGAGCGTGAAACACTGCGGGTTAATCCCGATGGTTCATTAGCGACAACCGGACACCCGGAATCTTTAGGTGCGGCACTGACGCATCGCTGGATCACCACCGATTTTGCTGAAGCCTTATTAGAATTCATTACGCCCGTCGATGACAATATTGAGCATCTGATGGCGTTTCTGCGTGACATTCACCGTCACGTAGCCCGTGAGCTTGGCGACGAGCGTATGTGGCCGTTCAGCATGCCGTGCTTTATCGAATCCGGACAGGATATCGAACTGGCACAATATGGTTCGTCGAACGCAGGACGTTTCAAAACGCTTTACCGCGAAGGTCTGAAGAACCGCTACGGCGCGCTGATGCAGGTCATTTCCGGCATCCACTATAATTTCTCTTTGCCACTGACTTTCTGGCAGGAGCGGTTAGGTGTGACCGATGTTGAAAGCGGCAAAGAGGCCATCTCTGCTGGCTATTTCAAACTCATCCGTAACTATTACCGTTTCGGCTGGGTGATCCCGTATCTGTTCGGGGCGTCGCCTGCGATTTGTTCTTCATTCCTGAAAGGGCGTGAAACAGATTTGCCATTCGAATATACCGAAGGCGGATTGTGTTATCTGCCTTATGCCACCTCGTTGCGTCTGAGTGATTTGGGGTATACCAATAAATCACAGAGCAATCTGGGCATCACCTTTAACGACCTTACGACGTATGTGAAGGGCGTGAAAAAGGCTATCCGCACGCCATCGGCGGAGTATGCGGAAATGGGCGTGAAAAAGGACGGGAAATATCTTCAGCTGAACACCAATGTGTTACAGATTGAGAACGAACTTTATGCGCCAATCCGTCCTAAACGTGTCACCAAATCGGGTGAAACGCCTTCTGATGCGCTGATGCGCAGCGGGATCGAATACATTGAAGTCCGCTCGCTGGATGTCAATCCGTTCTCTCCTGTGGGCATTGATGCAACCCAGGCACGTTTCCTGGATCTGTTTTTGGTATGGTGTGCATTAGCGGATGCGCCGGAAATGAGCAGTGATGAACTGCTTTGTACGCGCAAAAACTGGAACCGGGTGATCCTTGAAGGTCGTAAACCGGGACAGACGATTGGTATCGGCTGTCATGATGAACGTCAGCCATTAGCCAGCGTCGGTAATGCTTTGTTTGCCGATCTGAGCCGTGTTGCCCAGGTCATGGATAAACAAAACGGCGATAATCAGTATCAGGATGTTTGCAAAGAGCTGGTCGCGGCGTTTGATGATCCGGAACTGACGTATTCGGCCCGTATCCTCAGGGATCTGAAACAGCAAGGCGTGGGGAATCTCGGGCTGGAACTGGCGGAGAAATACCGTCAGATGCTGGTGAGTGAACCGCTGGAAGTGTTGGATGAGAGTGCTTTAATGGCTGAGCAGGACGGTTCCTGGCAGCGTCAGCGCGCACTGGAAGCCGGCGATAAGCTAAGCTTTGAAGAATACCTGGCTGCGAATGCAGGCAGTAGCGTTGAGTAGAAAAGAAAAAGGCCACAATTAATGTGGCCAAATAAACATCTCTGTTTACAGGGATGATGATAACAAATGCGCGTCTTTCACTAATTAAGACCCGCGTGCTGGGAAAAGGTTTCCTGAGTTCGTAAAAAAAATTAATTTATTTAGGAGAGGTGACGATATGCCACTGTTGGATAGCTTTACCGTAGACCATACCCGTATGGCAGCACCTGCTGTTCGCGTCGCAAAAACCATGCATACCCCGCACGGTGACACCATTACCGTGTTCGATCTGCGCTTCTGCCGCCCGAACATTGAAGTAATGCCTGAACGTGGTATTCATACCCTTGAGCACCTGTTTGCAGGGTTCATGCGTAACCACCTGAATGGCAGCGGTGTTGAGATCATCGATATTTCTCCGATGGGCTGCCGTACGGGTTTCTACATGAGCCTGATTGGTGTGCCGGAAGAGCAACGCGTGGCGGATGCCTGGAAAGCCGCGATGGCGGACGTTCTGAAAGTGAAAGAACAGCGTCAGATCCCCGAGCTGAATGAATATCAGTGCGGTACTTACGAAATGCATTCCCTGAAAGAAGCACAGGAAATCGCGCAACACATCATCGATCATGATGTTGTCGTAAACCGTAACGATGATCTGGCTCTGCCAAAAGAGAAACTGTCCGAACTGCACATCTAGTCGTTTTTGGTTGGTGCTGAAGACAAAAAAGACGCGAAATTCGCGTCTTTTTTATGTCTGAAATTCAGAGGCTCAGCGCTGGTTTACGCTGCTTTGCAACGGTTGTAAGGGGCGAACCTGCACCTGTTTGATCATGTTGTCCTGCACATCGAGAATTTCCACTTCATAATCTTCAATACGCAGGCTGGTGCCGATGGTCGGAATATCCTCCAGCACTTCCAGCAGCATACCGTTGATGGTTCTCGCTTCCTCTGCGGGCAGATGCCAGTTAAACGCTTTGTTCAGCTCACGGACGTTCGCACTGCCTTCAATCAGCACGGACCCGTCGCTTTGCGGCGTGACTTCTTCAGCAAGCGTCGGTGACATCGACGTCGTGAAATCGCCGACGATTTCTTCAAGGATATCCTCAACCGTTACCAGCCCCTGAATATCACCGTATTCATCCACCACGATGCCCACTTTCTTTTTATTCCGCTGGAATTTTACCAGCTGAATATTCAGCGGCGTACCTTCCGGAATGTAGTAAATCTCGTCGGCGGCGCGCAGCAGGTTTTCTTTGGTGAACTCTTTTTTCTCGGTCATCAGACGGTAAGCTTCACGCAGGCGCAGCATACCGATCGCATCATCGAGGGAGTCGCGGTAAAGCACAATGCGGCCATGCGGCGAGTGGGTGAGCTGGCGAATTATCGACTTCCAGTCGTCATTGATATCAATGCCGACGATTTCATTGCGCGGCACCATGATGTCATCAACTGACACTTTTTCCAGATCCAGCACGGAAAGCAGCATGTCCTGATTACGGCGTGAGATATTCGAGCGTGACTCGTTCACGATGGTACGCAGTTCTTCTTTGCTGACGGCATCGCTGAGGCTGGCAGTGGTCTTGATGCCGAACATTCTCATCAGCAGGCGCGAGAGACTGTTCAGGATCCACACCAATGGCATCATGATTTTTTGCAGCGGACGCAACAAAATGCTGCTCGGAAACGCGATGCGCTCAGGATTCAGTGCGGCAAAGGTTTTTGGCAGGACTTCTGCAAACAGCAGCACAACAAAGGTCAGCACACCGGTAGCAATCGCCACGCCGGCATCGCCATACAGACGGATGCCCACAATCGTTGCCAGAGCGGAAGCAAGAATGTTGACCAGGTTGTTGCCGATAAGCACCAGACTGATCAGTTGATCCGGGCGTTTTAACAGCTTTTCGACGCGACGCGCCGCGCGGTTACCCTGTTTGGCCAGGTGACGTAACCGGTAACGGTTGAGTGTCATCATACCGGTTTCGGAGGCTGAAAAATAAGCCGAAACCACCACCATGATGATCAATGTGATGATCAGGGTTGTTGTTGAGACGTGCTCCAACGGGTATTCCTTTTAATTAATGAACCATGATTTGCTGGATCAGGCGACTGCCAAAATAGGCAAGAGTCAGGAGGATGGCGCCCGCCATGCTGAACCATACCACGCGGCGGCCACGCCAGCCTTCGTGATAATGGCCCCATAACAGGACGATATAAACGAACCATGCCAGTATCGATAAGACGGCCTTGTCGATATTCTCCGGGCTGAACAGGTTGTTCAGATACAGTAATCCGGTGCACAGCGTCAGCGTCAGTAAAATGACACCAATCTGGGTGATGTGAAAAAGTTTGCGCTCGATGCTCATCAGCGGCGGCATGTCAGCCGTAAACGTCAGGCGCTTATTCTTCAGCTGATAATCGAGCCACGCCAGTTGCAGCGCGTAAAGTGCGGCGATCATCAGTGTGGCATACGAGAATAATGCCAGACCAATGTGAACCAGCAGGCCTTTGCTTTCTTCAAGATGAGTGATGAACTCGCCCGGAAGAAAGGTCACGAACGCCAGATTAATCAGCGAGAAACTGTAAACAATCGGCAGGACAAACCAGCCACGATTGCGCGAGGCGACGATGGTCATCACCGTGCCAATGATTAAACTGACGACCGATCCAATGTTCACCAGACTGAGGTTCTGGCCGGTGCTGACATCGAAAATACGTTGTTGCAATGCTACGGCGTGGCAGATCAGGGCCACCACCACGGAAATCAGTGCTAAACGCCGGTATGCGCTGTTCTTCCGGATGATGCTCGGAATTATCAGTGCAAGGCTGAGCAGATAGGCCAACATGGCGACGAGAGCAAAAACTGACATAGCGTTTCGGTAGCATCGAAAAGTGAATGAGAACCGCAGTATAACGTTACCCGCGTCACGCTCCAACCTATCTGAGATGCCAAAGCAGAGATCGTCCGCGCTTCGTGTTATAATCCCGCAATTACGTCGCAAAAGCGGCCTGTCATTACGTTGAGCAAGAGACGATGTTTGAGAATTTAAGCGATCGATTGTCGCGCACACTGCGCAATATCAGCGGCCGCGGGCGGCTGACCGAAGAAAATATCAAAGAGACATTACGTGAAGTGCGTATGGCGTTACTGGAAGCGGACGTTGCGCTGCCGGTCGTGCGTGACTTCATCAACCGGGTGAAAGAAAGCGCTGTTGGCGTTGAGGTCAATAAGAGCCTCACCCCGGGTCAGGAATTCGTCAAAATTGTCCAGAAAGAGCTGGAAACCGCGATGGGCGAGGCTAACACCGAGCTTAACTTAGCGGCGCAGCCTCCGGCTGTGGTTCTGATGGCAGGTTTACAAGGTGCCGGTAAAACGACCAGCGTCGGTAAACTGGCGAAATTCCTGAAAGAAAAGAAAAAGAAAAAAGTGCTGGTGGTGTCCGCCGACGTTTATCGCCCTGCGGCGATCAAACAGCTGGAAACCCTGGCGCAGCAAGTTGAAGTGGATTTCTTTGCGTCCGATGCGCAGGAAAAACCGGTGGATATCGTCAGCCGCGCACTTCAGCAAGCCAAACTGAAATTCTACGACGTTCTGATTGTCGATACCGCCGGCCGTTTACACGTCGACGAAGCGATGATGGACGAAATCAAACAGGTTCATGCCGCGATTAATCCGGTCGAAACCCTGTTTGTTGTCGATGCCATGACGGGTCAGGATGCCGCGAATACCGCGAAAGCGTTTAATGAAGCGCTGCCGCTGACCGGCGTGATCCTGACTAAAGTCGACGGTGATGCCCGTGGCGGTGCTGCGCTGTCGATTCGTCATATCACCGGCAAACCGATTAAATTCCTGGGTATGGGTGAAAAAACCGATGCGCTGGAGCCCTTCCATCCGGATCGTATTGCCTCCCGTATTCTGGGTATGGGCGACGTTCTCTCGCTTATCGAAGATATTGAGAGCAAAGTTGACCGCGCACAGGCTGAAAAGCTGGCGAGCAAACTCAAGAAAGGCGACGGCTTTGACCTGACCGACTTCCTCGAGCAGCTCAAGCAAATGCGTAATATGGGCGGCATGGCGAGTATGATGAGCAAACTGCCGGGTGTGGGTCAGCTGCCGGATAACGTCAAATCCCAGATGGATGATAAAGTGCTGGTGCGGATGGAAGCGATCATCAACTCGATGACGCTGAAAGAGCGCGCCAAACCGGAAATTATTAAAGGTTCCCGTAAGCGTCGTATCGCGATGGGTTCCGGCATGCAGGTGCAGGACGTCAACCGCTTACTTAAGCAGTTCGATGATATGCAGCGCATGATGAAGAAAATGAAGAGTGGCGGCATGGCGAAAATGATGCGTGGCATGAAAGGTATGATGCCACCGGGTTTCCCTGGCCGTTAATCGACGTCACTGCCTATATATCAGCCATATAGGCGGCTCATGCAAAATGGTGGCTAAGGTTTCTACGCTTTAGATTGCTTTTTGCGCCAAAATGAGTAAAATTTTCGGGCTTTTTATATTGCAACCAGACCCCGTTCCCCGATGGGGTCTGGTTGTTTTATTAACTAAAGAGGATGTTATGGTAACAATTCGTTTAGCACGTGGCGGCGCAAAAAAGCGTCCGTTTTATCAAGTAGTAGTGACCGACAGCCGCAACGCTCGTGACGGTCGTTTCATCGAACGCGTAGGTTTCTTCAACCCATTGGCTTCTGGCCAGGCTGAAGCACTGCGTATGGATCTGGACCGTGTTGCCCATTGGGTTGGTCTGGGTGCTACCGTTTCTGATCGCGTTTCTGCGCTGATCAAAGACGCTAAGAAAGCAGCTTAATCTGTCGCGGTGGTGGCAATGAGCAAGCAATCCAATCCAGTGGTACCCGCTGAGCCGTTAGTACTCGGCAAAATGGGTTCAACATACGGCATTCGTGGTTGGCTCAGAGTGTTTTCATCCACCGAAGACGCTGAAAGCATCTTCGATTACCAGCCCTGGTTTATCCAGCGTGCCGGTAAGTGGCAAGTTGTCGAGCTGGAAGGCTGGAAACGCCACACTCAGGATCTGATTATCAAAGTCAAAGGCGTTGATGATCGGGATGCTGCGAATCTTCTGACCAATTGCGAAATTGTCGTCGATTCAAAGCAGCTGCCTCCACTGGAAGACGGTGACTACTACTGGAAAGACCTTTTTGGTTGCCAGGTAGTGACAACTTCCGGTTACGAACTGGGCAAAATCATCGATATGATGGAAACCGGTTCTAACGATGTGATGGTAGTGAAAGCCAACCTGAAAGATGCCTTCGGACTCAAGGAGCGGTTGATTCCGTTCCTCGATGGGCAGGTTATCAAGAAAGTCGATCTCGCTACTCGCACTGTTGAAGTAGATTGGGATCCTGGTTTTTGACCTCCGTAGTGTTTATTCATGTAAAACATGTAAACAAGGTCTGGTTGAGCGGTCAAACATTTGGAAGGGGTAGGCTATGTGGATCGGTATAATTAGCCTGTTTCCTGAAATGTTCCGCGCAATCACGGATTACGGGGTAACTGGCCGGGCAGTTAAGAATGGCCTGTTGAGCGTAAATTGCTGGAGTCCTCGTGACTTCGCATACGATCGACATCGTACCGTGGACGAACGCCCTTACGGCGGGGGTCCCGGAATGCTGATGATGGTGCAACCTTTACGGGAAGCGATTCATGCAGCAAAAGCAGCGGCAGGCGAAGGTGTGAAAGTGATTTATCTTTCACCTCAGGGTCGCAAACTGGATCAAACCGGTGTTTGCGAGCTGGCGGCGCATCAGAAAATTATTCTGGTTTGTGGCCGTTATGAAGGGATCGATGAGCGCATAATCAAAACCGAAATTGATGAAGAATGGTCAATTGGCGATTATGTTCTTAGCGGTGGAGAGTTGCCGGCAATGACTCTGATTGATTCAGTCTCCCGCTTTATACCGGGCGTTTTGGGTCGTCAGGCTTCAGCAGAGGAAGATTCTTTTGCTGACGGATTGTTGGATTGTCCCCATTATACCCGCCCTGAAGTGTTGGAAGGCATGGAGGTACCGTCAGTTTTACTGTCGGGAAACCACGCTGATATACGTCGCTGGCGCCTGAAACAGTCGCTGGGTCGAACCTGGCTTAGAAGACCTGAACTTCTGGAAAACCTAGCTCTGACTGACGAGCAAGAGGTGTTGCTGAGAGAGTTCCAAAAGGAACATCGGCTCAGTCAACAAAACTATGAAGGGAACGCCGAAGCGTAACGCTTAGCCGTCCCGATATATCAGTTTACCTAGGGTAAGAGACATATTATGAGCAATATCATTAAACAAATCGAACAAGAGCAGATGAAGCAAGACGTACCTGCATTCCGTCCAGGTGATTCCCTGGAAATTAAGGTATGGGTCGTTGAAGGTTCTAAAAAGCGTCTGCAGGCATTCGAGGGCGTGGTTATCGCTATTCGTAACCGCGGTCTGCACTCTGCATTCACTGTTCGCAAAATTTCTAACGGCGAAGGTGTTGAGCGTGTATTCCAGACTCACTCCCCAGTAATCGACAGCATTACTGTTAAACGTCGTGGTGCCGTTCGTAAAGCTAAACTGTACTACCTGCGTGAGCGTACTGGTAAGTCTGCTCGTATCAAAGAGCGTCTGGGCTAAGGTATCGCTAACGCGACATCTACTAGTTAATATAGAACAAGGGGTTAGCCATCGGCTAACCCCTTTTTTTTGCATCAATGAACACATATTGACTACGCAGCGGCAGGCTGGCCACCCGGTTTTGAGATAACCCGGGCGACAGATTCGTGTGTTGCGAAGGTACAGCTGCACTCGATGTTCTGACACTGGTGATAGCGTTCTTTCGTGGATTCACTCAGGTAACGGCTTGAACGTGTATGGGCAACCTTTCCACAAAGCGGACAATGCATCATAAAAACCTCCGGCATGACAAGTAAGCGATAAGGTGATTATGAAACTCATAACTCGCAAAAGCAAGTTTAAATTATGTTATTGAGGATTCGTAAGTGATATCTGCAATGTAAATCTTCAGATTCAACGTGGTAGTAAAGCCTTTCTCATTAACATTATGCACTGCGGACTCAATCACCCAGCGTTGACTGTCGATCTCATCTTTAAAACCCTGGACGTTTACCGGCGATTGCGCACTGAGATCGGCGCGTCCCATGGCAAGTTTGATGCTGAAGGACGACGAATCAGTTTGTATCTGACTAAACACGGAGTCTGCAGCCCGTTTTGCCGTTTCCTCGTCAGGAAAGATTTTGGCGAGCTGCAGGATATTTTCTGCCGTTCCGGCGGTATAACTCTTATCAGCGGTGCGGTTAAGCGCAATATTACTGCTCGTCGCCGTTTTAACATCGTGCCATTGTGCCTTCACGCCGCTATAGGCCCGGGTATCTGTCAGCTTATAGGTATAATTATCTCCGTCACTGCGGATCAGGGTCTTCCAGGGAAGCGCCTGGCCCGACGCGGTGCGACCTGTTCCCCCTTTAAAAAATAAGATTGAGCCATTTTTCACCGTGACCTGAGCGCCGTAATTTTGCGCCAGACGGCTCAGGAAATAGGCATCTGTTTCAGTCGTCTGATCGATATGCGGTATCTTAATGCTGTCGAGTTCCTGCGGGATCACCGGCAACGATAAGGCATTCCGCCCAGAAATAATCCGCACAATTGCACCCAGTGTGTAATCGTCATAGGACTGGCTGCGCCTGGTAGCAAAAGAGCCACGAAAATCTGCGCTGCGGGCGGTCACGTCAATTTTATCGGGGGAGCCGGAGTAGACGACTGTATCGACCGTAAAATAGCCGCAATCGTATAAAGCTTGTTTTGACCACCCGAGATGCAGGTGCAAGATGGCCCCCCTGACAGGCATCTGCAACAGACCATCACTGTCGTCGAATGTCAGGCTTAGCATGTCCGCCTCAAAACCGCTTTTATCTGTTACCGACAATTTAATAATACGGTCGGAGATATTTTCCTCGAGGACCTTATTTTTAATCGCCAGTGTAAATACCGGCGCAATCCTTGCCCCGGCAGGTATTTGCAAATCGGTCAGCATAGTCAGACTCCCGCAACGAAGTTGCTGATTGCAGAACTGGCCTTGTTATATAAACCTTCGGCCTGGGTGAGTAAATCGCCGAACATCGCCGCCTGAGATTCATCGACACGTCTTAACACCAGGCCAAAACTGATACTGCGTGCCTGACCGATGGAGTTAAGTTCCGTGTTGGTATTGTTCATACTTTCAATAATATACATGCCGTAGATTGTTCCGTTGCCTTCAATCAGCGGCCATGCCCGTCCGGAATCCGCCATCCCCTGAAGTGTCTGAAGATAGCTGACTCCCCCGGTGACTTCGGGCAGCAACTGTCCTGACAATGTGATGGTTTCTTTTCCCAGCCCGAGAAATTGCGAAACAGGGCGTTGCCCGAAGCGGGGGTTATCTCCCCAGCTGTAATTCGTCTGTCTGGCAAGCGTCTGATAGGGAAGGGTATTTAATTTAAAAACGAATAAACCCAGCGACATCATCATGAGTAGATCCCTCCGTTAGCAAACCGGTTGTAGGAATTATTGGTGGCATTCCATTCACGTTCATTGAAGACATCGTTGACCAATGATTGGATCTGCTGCTTATCGGTGTCGGGTGTGGCTGTAAAGCTGACATTGACCGTCGTTGCACGGTTATCGGTCAGATTATTGGCCACGCTGGTTTTGGCAGGCTGATACAGGTTCAGTGCTCCGCCGGTGGGGGAAATGCTGTCAACCGGCGGTGTCGTCATATCCGCGCCTGCATCAGAACTGTCATTGCCAAAAATGGAGTCCCATCCTTTTTTCGCCCAGATAAAGAGTTCTCCGATTTGCGAGACAGCTTTATTGAGCGTGACAAAAACCTCTGCGATCGCTTCCCCGACCTCTTTGCCTATATTGCTGAAACCGCTCAGTTGATCCTGACTGAATTTAATCGGTTCAAATAAGTCGGTGATCCAGCCCAGCGCCGTGCTGAACGGGGCAAACGCCTCACTGACCGGCCCCATCACCGACGTAAATCCTTCGATCACGCCCCCGACAAAGGCACTGATCGGCTCCCAAAGTTTGACCACTGCCACTCCGATCCCGGCAATCAATGCGATGACCGGCAGAAGCGGTAGCCCGATGGCGGTAAACGCCGCGGCAATCATGCCGCCGGTGCCGGTGAACAGCGTGCCCAGCAAACCGGCGCCAGCCATCAGCATATTGATCCCGCTGAGCACCGGCACTATGACTGTGCCGAGAGAGCCCAGCCCGCCGATAATGCCGGTGATGCCTAATGCCAGGCCGAGCAGTGTATTCACCAGCAGCGGATTATCAGTGATCCAGGTGTTCAGCGTACCCAGCCAGCTTGTTGCGGTTTGCGTGAGTTCGCGCAGGGCGGAACTTTGCCCGGCAAACAGATTGATGCGCAGGGTGTCCCAGGTCGCAAACAGTTTGCTGATGTCGCCATCCAGATTATCGCCTTTGACGGTAACGGCCATTTGCGCAGCGGGTGTCGCGCCGTTCAGTGCCGCAGATGTCTGGGTCAGCACCTGACCGGCATCCATTCCTGTATTGGCCAATGCCTGCTGTCTGGCGACAACGTCGGCGGGAGAATGGCCTGACGCGGCCATCGACAGGCTTTGCTGGCGCAATGCGGCCAGCTGCGGATCATCATTTTTCAGCCTGAGCGTCGCCTGAACTTCAGAAAGCCCGGCTTCGAGATCAGACGCCGGTTTGAGGAAGTTTTTCGCCAGCTCTAATTTCGGTTGTGCGAAGGCGACAAGTGAAGTACTGGAATTTTTTAGCCGGTCAATTTTCTCTCTACGCTGCTGGTATCGTTGTCCTGCTTCCCGTCCTTTTTGTTCCAGAACCTGCGGGCGCGATGGCTGAATGCTTTCCGAATAGGACGTCCTGATTGTTTCTGTCATCTCGTCATAAGCCTGTTTTTCAGCCGGGGTAAAAAGAGACCCGCGCAGCCGTAACGAGGCGTCAGTCATGTCTTCCGACATCCCGGTGAAAACATTCTTTTTGGGTACTGTCGTAAATTGTTGCCAGATATTGGCCGTCGCCTTACGCAGCGGCCCCAGCTGTTGGTTCATTTTCTCAAGCGTGGTGGGTAACTGTTCGAGATTACTCATCTGTTTTTACTCCGCTGCGTTGCAGTGCCTTATGACGCCAGTTCAACAGATCGGTAAGTGACATGCCGTCCATCTCGGACGGCGGCCAGTGAAAGATCACCGCGATATCTGCCATCAGATCATCGACAGTGAGGCGGGGCGCAATGTTTACGCCTCCGGTTTCGGCGATAAAAAACCGATCACCTTGCCTGCCAGCGCAATCAGGTCAGGCAGTTCCAGACGTGAGCACTCTTCTTTGGTCAGGTTCGGCGTGGTGATGCGAGGCAAAATGGTGATCAGTGCATCGACATCGGCGTTTGCCAGCGCGGCAAGACCGATACCCCGCAGGCTGCCTGCGGTCGGTTTGGTGACCAGGATTTCCGTGATGCTCGTATCGCCGCGTTTTAACGGCACATCCAGGATCACGGTGTTGTTGTTTTCAGTCTGGCTCATGTGTTTTCCTGCTTAAATCTGGAATGAAGCCGGCAGAAACACTGCCGGCTCAGGGAAGGGAATTACAGGCCGAGCGCAGTGCGATGCTCAGCCAGACGGTCAACGCCATTGACCACTTCGACCATATTGACGGTGTCGATCTCAATCAGCTCTTTGCCATCGATGGTGAGTTTGAAATAGGTACATTGGGTGGTGACTTTGGTTTCTGTGTCTTCGCCCTGTTTGTACTCACCGAAATCAAACTCTTTATGACGGCCGCGCATCATGACTTCTACCGCAGAGACATCACCGGTGTCGTCACGTTGCAGGGAACCGGCAAAGCGCAGCGGAATATCCGATGTGCTGCCCCATTGCTGCAACACCAGCTCATCCAGGCCGCCGATGGACCATTCAAGGGTCAGCGCGTCGTCATCCAGACCGAAATCCACGGCGACGGAACCGCTCATGCCACCGCCGCGATAGTTTTCCAGCTTGCGGGTCAGTTTTGGCAGAGTCAGGGAAGAGACCAGACCGAGGTAGCTGTTCCCGTCATTGAACAGGTTCAGGTATTTTAATTTCTTAGGAAGTGCCATGAGTTCTCGTCTCCTTAGCTGTTAATGGACGCGGCAAAGTTCACCAGATAGGAGTCGGTGATACGCTGGCGCAGGGTCAGATCTTCCAGTGGAGGAACCGGGGTATAGTCATAATCGATATACAACTTACCGGCTTTCAGGGTTTCCGCCGTGTTAGCGTTTTCGTCGTACCAGCAGTCGCCATCAATGATGTAACCCGCTGATTTCATTTCACGCATTTTGGCTTTGATGCCGTCGATCATGTCGCGCACCAGGGACGGCGTCATTGGTTTATCGACGGCCCACATGTGGGCTTCGGCCATGGTGTCAGCCAGAACCTGCGCAGTACGGGTGTAGTTCTCGAACAGGAATAACGTGTCATCGCTGCAGGTACGGTTACCCCAGAAACGGAAACCGTCTTTACGCACCAGCGTGGTCACGCAGGCTTCATTCAGCAAATCGGCATCAGTGCCGGTGGCCTGCAGATCCCAGAAAACGCTGGCAGAAAGGCCGGTGACGCCGTTAACGCCGACATTCGACAGTGTTTTATGCCAGCCGGTTTCCTGGTCGATTTTGGCGCGCAGGCCCAGCGCACGGGCGGTGGCATAAGCGATATCAGACTGGCTGGTGGCGGTATTCCAGTTCACAAAGTCCGGCCAGATCAGCATCAGTTCGCGCTGGCTGAAGTTTTCGCGGTAGGCGATTGCATCGGAAATGGTTTTTGCGCCATATACGCCGACATAACCGAAAGCGCGCAACTGCTGACAAACGCCAGCCAGCGCGGTAGCGACTGCCAGATTATCCAGCCCCGGAACGCCCAGAATGCGTGGCTTAACGCCCAGCTCCGCCTGTGCAGACAGCAACGCTTTCATGCCGGTGTAGCGGCCATTGGCATCCGAACCGCCAATAATATTGCTGGTGGTCGCATCTTCATCTTCGCCGGTGGCAACACGTACCACGACGGTGACGGGTTTGCACTGATCAGCAATCGCCAGCAGCGCGGCACGTAAAGTCCCGCTGGTGCCCGCTTTGCCGCTGGCCGCGAGAACATCGGTGATCAGCACCGGTGTGTTAAGGGGGAACGTGGCCGCATCTGCATCTTCTGCAGTACAAACCATGCCGACAATAGCGGTGGAAACGGTAGAAATAACGCGGGTGCCATCGTTGATTTCAACGACACGTACGCCGTGATGATAATCAGCCATCAGGGTGACTCTCTCTGTTGTGGGTGGTGAAGCAAGGATGCCGGTTCACAGCAGTAAGCGCATTCGATCAGGGGCGTGGGGGCGTTGGCACAACAGCGGGGGGAAAGAGAATAATAAAAAAGCTCCCGAAGGAGCTTTTGATCAGGCCGGAATGTCGGGCCAGGTAATGTCGGGGGCCGTGGACAAATCCAGCCGGTTTAAGGCGACACGGTAAGTCTTCCAGGCTTTGAGTCGGTTGAGTTCATCATCAGTTGCGGCATTAATATCCACGGCATCTTGCAAGGGTATAATTGCTTCGTTTGCTCCTGCCATGAGTGAGTTACGCTTTTTCTTAGCCTGTATAAACAATTCGTTATGAGAATATGTTTTGGGAATGACGTTTTTACCATCAAAAATCCATTCGCCATTAATACTTAAGTCTTCAGGTATCTCTGAAGCTGATATTTCCGCAACCGAATTTCCTTCTGGCCATAATGCTGATACGTCGTAACTCATAGATATGATGATGCCAGATGGGTTAAACACTATTTTCATCGTCGAGTCTTGAAATGATTTTTGTGCTTCATACCAATCAGTACCATCATCTGATTTTAAATATCTGGCCCCGGTAACAATGGGTTTTTTTGGGGAGTATTGTGTGAGGTTATTTATTAATTTCATTATACGCTCGCTATTGTGTACCAGTTTCCATTAATGCATTGTTGTACGGCTGAATAGTCTCCATAGCCGTTATCTGCACCGAAATCACCTATCATGACAAACACACATCCCGACGGGGCGTTGTTATCTCCGCCGGTTGAAATTCGTGTCCGTCCAGATAATCTGACACCCGTAACAACAGCCGTCTTTAAACCATAACGGGCATCAAAGTTTGCATAACTTGTTGGTGCTATTTGCCCACCGACTTTAAGAACGTAAGATTTCCCATCCCAATGAATCAGGCTCGTCCCTGATGTAGAGTCTTGGTCAATACGAAAGCCTCGGGCATCCGCGACAATAAAGTATTTTTTACCTGTATCAGATTCTGAGAGTTGAATTATAGGTGCGGCAGTTGCTATCTCTAAATTACCGGTTATTTTTAGGGGGGCCGTAATAGTAGCCGTAGCAGCCAATTGCAATGATGTATTATCTTTGTAATTAATCAGTTGTACAGTGTTGCTATTAACAGCTGCTTTACCCAACGACCAGATATTTCCTCCTGTACTGTTTCGAGCCATAATAATGAGCGCATTATTATCTGTTTTCTGCTGTAAAACTAATGGCGCATAATCGCCCTGCAGTGTACCGCCATTTTTATCAATGACAGGGAGCCATTCACCACCCCATGCGCCGTTTATTTTAGAACGATGGTACATCGGGCCATTCAGAGTTCCGGTTCGCCAGGCTATCTGATGTGCGGCATTTGCGTCATATTGGCATTGAATTATTTCGGCTGGAGCTTCATAGACAGGGCCATGTATACCACTACTTCCGATTCGGAAAAAACCGCTCGTATTAATCGCACTCGCATCAGTAAAGACAGGCGCTGCAGTCGCGCCAAGGCCAAATGCTCCGACCTGCATTACATTCCCATCAACAGTACCCACATCTCTTGTAGCGGCTGTACCCAAACCCGTGATATTTGTGACGCCTAAATTAATATCCGCCGTTCCATCAAACGGCACACCCGCAATTTTGCGTGCTGTCGCCAGCCGGGTTGCCGCAACGGCTGTGCCGGCAGAAGGCAGGCGTCCGTTGGCATTATCATTGGCTGATTTTGCCAAATCATTTGCTACCTTCACCGCTTTCGGCGTCGCCGCCAGAACTTCACTGGTGCTGTCAACGGCGTTGCTCAGTTGCACAAAACCTTTGGCGGTTAGCGTACCGTCCGGGTGACGGCGTGAGGCTTCGTGATCGGCCAGCAGGTCGTTGACGTACTCTTCGGTGGCGACAATCAGGGAATCATCAATGGTCAGGCTGACGGCATCGGTGTTGGTGACGACGATCACCATCCGCAATGTCTGGGTGCGGCCGGAGCCTTCCTCGAGCGTCGGTTTATAAGTATCGGCCATATTGCTGACGGCAATCAGCGTGCCGTCGGCGGCGTAAAGCCCCATTTCACGCATCCAGAAACCGCCGACGCTGGCAGGAATGATCGCCTCGGCGATGATCCAGTTCGCGTGTTTGCTGTCCGTTTTCAGGGAGTTCAGTTTGATGCGGTAGGTTTCTTTCACCAGTTTGGTCTGGGTGGAAACCGGGACTGTGGCGCTGCCACCGCCATCACCGACGGCCATCTGAGTGATGTTAATGTCCTGACCGCTCTGGATGGCGGCGGCGATGCGCGCCTGTCCCAGGTCAGTGACGACAGATTTGAATGTGCTCATGGTGTTCCTTATCAGCCAGGATAAATAGTGAGGGTGTCGGCGTCATAAGCCGCTGCACCAAGGAAGACTCTTCCGGGAATAGTCTGGGTAATCGTCAGCCCGGTCAGGTGCCGGCTGGCGGGTTTGGCATCGTTGATTAAACGCTCCATTTCGTTGTACATCGCCTCGTCAATTCCCGTCTCCAGCACGCCGATGTCCAGACGGAACGTGCCGGGCACATCGCCGGTTTCCCACCACTCGTTCACGTTGATGACGTAACCCAGCGGCTCAACCACACGACGGATCGCGCTGATGGTGCCTTTATGCTGATGGATGAACCAGGCGGTTTGAATCACGTTTCTTTTCGTCGCAACGGGCCATTCGCTGTCCCAGCTGTCGACCGAAAATGCCCAGGCCAGATAGGGCAGAAAAACGGCCGGGCAGGTAAGGGGATTCCATAACGTGCGCAGCGGAACCGGGACGCGCTCAAGTAACGCACAGGCTTGCGCGGCAGCGACTTCCAGATCTGTCGAGCCTGAAGGCAGCAGCCGGTCACTCATCAGAACCTCCGATGACGATGGAATAACGCGTGCACAGCGATGCCTGCGTTTTATCTAACACCAGATCGGCGGCGGGCTTCGTCAGTTCCACACGCTGAACGCCTTCGACATGTAACGCGGCGTAAATCGCGGAGAGACGAATGTCGCGCCCCAGACGATGCTGATCGGAAATGTAGGTTTGCAGCTGCGCTTCTGCCGCCTGCTGGATAGGCTCGGACTCCGGTCCCGGGTAAAGGAACAGGGCCGCGTCGATTTCATAGGGGACAATGCTGGCGGATTGCACGACCACGCGGTCAGCCACAGGACGGACTTCTTCGTCATTCAGCGCGGCCAGAATGTTGGCGATAAGGTCGGCGCTGGCAATCCCGTCGTTATCGTGAGAAAGCAACGTCACCAGAACATTCGCCGGTGAAGGGCTGGTCACCGAGACATCGGCGAGCCGCCCGTCAGCGGAACGCGCATGATATTCATACGCGCCAGTCGGACCCGCGACGCTCAAGCCTTCGAACGCCTGCGGAATGCGCATGCGCAGATCCGTATCAGACTCCAGAACGGCCGCCGTTGGCGGGATGGTGGTGCTGTCCGCCGCATGCAATACCAGACGCTCAACATTGAAATTCGCCGCCAGCTGATCCAGATCGCTGCCCGTGGCATAGGCAACCATCACCGCGCGCGCCGCTTCGTTCACCCGCTGGCGCAGGATCAGTTCGCGGTAGGCATTCTCCTGTAACAGTTTGACCAGGGGTTCGGATTCAAACGTCAGTGTGCGGCTGATGGCTTCCCGCTGGTCGGCGGGATAGAGGGAAATCAGCGCCGTCTTACGCTCTTCAAACAGACTTTCATAATCCAGTTCTTCGACCACATCGGGGGCCGGTAACTGGCTCAAATCGATCGTTGCCATAGTGTCAGCTCACAGGAATATTCAGGGAAAAATCCGTCGCCGTATCGCTACGGTTTCCGGTCAGTTCAACCACCATCTTGCCGGTGTAATCCGTGCTGAAAGTGATTGCGGTCAGTGAGACGCGTGGCTCCCACTGCAACAGGGCGGTGTAGCAGACAGCCATCATCTGCAGCCGCAGCGCTCCGTTCTGCGGCTGGTCGATCAGCTCAGACAGTAATGAACCGTAATCGCGGCGCATCACTCTGGAGCCGACCGGCGTGTTCAGAATGTCGCTGACGGACTGGCGGATATGGTCGAGATCTTCGATGGCCATCCCGCTGTTTCTGTCCATACCTGCGTACTTTGCATTGCTCATTGCGGGCCTCCGGTCTGACCGTTACCAGATTGCACACCGCTGTGACGATGGAGATGCACAATGATGCCGTTAGAGATCAGGCTGCCGCCGCTGTGGGTGATATTCCCGGTCAGCGTGCCGCCCTGTTTGACTTCAAGGGAACCGGTGGTGAGCTTGCCGGTACACACCACTTCCGGCGTATCCAGCGTGATGCGGGTGCTGGCCGTGCAGCGGACTTCAGGCGCCGTCACGTCCACTTTTTGTGAGGCGTTTATCACCGCGGTTTTAATGCCGGTGACCTTCAGCGCGCTGGTCTTCGGTTCGTATTCAAAAATGGCGCCGTCCGGGAAGGCCAGATGAATGGCATCCGCCGAAGCAGAAGGCGCAGGTGAGGCATCGGAAAATACGGCCGGTAAAACGAATGCCGTATTCAGTTCGCCGCCCATTGAGAGCAGCAAAACCTGTTCACCGACAGACGGGGCCCACCAGCTGCGCGTACGGCCAGCACGGTGGGTTATCCACGGCAGCCACGCGGTCACATTGTCGCCGGTACTGACGCGACAGCGCGCATTGGCCAGATCCAGTTCTGAGACTTTGCCGATGCGCACCAGGTTGTTGACCAGCCGCATCATGTCGTTAAGTTGAAGTGTCGTATTCATGGGATAAAGGATGCCGTTTCACAGGGTTAGGCGACAACCGGTGGCCGTTCGCCAGCGGATGGCACAACAAACGTCAGCGGGTTATACCGTCCAGCTGCTGATCAATACCCCATTGAGGTAGACCTCACGGGGAAGCGCCACATTGGCGGGTAAGGGCGGTTCAGGCAGATGGGTGATGGTGCGTATGTTTTCCTGATCAGACACCTGAACGCGCTCGGTAAGCTGCAGGGTCAGCACCAGGTTTTTCTCCTGCTGGGTGAAGGTGAAATCACTCAGACGGTGGCTGGCATTTCCCAGGATTTCCGGCTGATTGACCTGCAGCCAGTCGAGGATGACGACCACCATCTGATCGACCAGAGCTTCGCTGACTGTCGTGTCGCCGCTGACGGTCAGGGTCAGCGGGTAGCGATATTCAAAAGAAAGCGAAGCGGCGGATGTCGCCACCACCTGTCCCGCGCCTGTGGCGATCACCAGTTGCCCGGGTGAGGCCGCCAGCAGCGGCACCTGTTCAATCAGCCGTTGTTGCAATTGCATCGGTTTTTGCATGTTGTGCCTCCTGACACTTTTTGATGGTTTCAATCTGTAAACCGCAGTTCAGCAGCGCCGACTCCAGTTGCAGAATGTCGGCACTCAACGCTTCGTTAGTGGCCGGATGACTGGCCGGTACCGGGCAGGAGCTGACTGCCGGACAACCAACGAAAATAATCGCTGGCGGAGCCGAAGGCCGGTCGCTCGTGCAGCCTGCTAATATCAGCAGGCAGCTGGCTGTCAGCCCACAGACGTGTTTGCGGATCATGGTGAAGGCTCCTCTCTCTTTGCTGTTCCCGCGATTGCATCACCTGGCGGGCACTGTTCAGATCTTCGCGTAATACCCGTTCAGCCTCTTCACGCAGACGCATTTGCTGGTTCAGTTCGGCGATCAGCCGCTGCCGTTGTTGCAGCTGATTGTGCAGGGCGTCTTGTTGCTGACGGGCGCTGTTGAGGTCGTGCTGTAACGAGCGGTTGGAGAGCAACAGGACGGCAATCAGCAGGGCCATTGCCGTCATCGCTGCCGGTAACAGGCGCATTCAGGCTCCTTTCAGGCAGACGCTGCGTTCGGCGTTTCGTCTGCGTTCCAGCCCGCGGTTGCGTTCGCCGTTGACGAAAACCCAGCGCGACAGTTGCTCGCAGGCGTTGCGCCATTGCTGCCGGTTAATGAAAAACGCCAGGGTGGACTGACAGGCAGCACCGGTGCCGACGTTAAAGGCGAAGGACACCACGGCATCGAAAACCGGTTGCGGCATGTCGACCGGCATACATTTTTTGATGCGGCGTTCTGTTTGCTGAATATCCAGCAGCAGGTTTTCCGCAGCCTGATGTTCGGTAATGGCCTGCGCGGGTTTCACTCCTGCGGTATGACCAATGCCGCTGGTCCATACTCCGGCGCTGCACTGATAGGGTTGCAGCTGACAGCCTTCAAAATCGGTGATCAGTTTTAACCCCTCTTCAGAGACCTGCAGGGAGAGATAGCCGGGCAGGGCGGCCATCAGCCCGAGAACCACGGCGGCGCTGCAACGTTTAAGAGTTGAGGTTTTCATAGGTCTCTTTGCTCAGGCCGCTGCGTGACAGCAACTGATAGCTTTTGCGCCGGTAATACCAGTTGATCAGGAAGGTGCCGATCCCGACGGCGGAACCGACCAGAAAGGCCACATCCTGCGAGGTCAGGCCTGCCAGCCAGGTCAGCGACGTGGCAATGAAATAAGCGCAGGCTGAGCTGATGCGTTCGGTATTCAGTCCCATAATTTGAGGGTTTCCTGAACCGGTTGTTCTGCAATGTCAGGCATCTCGACCGCCGTACCGTGCGGTAACAGTGGTCCTAAATCAGCAATGCCTTTATTGGCGGCATAGACCTTTTCGACAACAACGGCTGTGCGGTTGTAATAACGCCAGCACAATGAATCAAGGGTATCACCCTGTTCTGCATAGACTTTCATGGGTTTTCTCCGCATGTGGATGAGATCGTCAGGAGGTGAGATCAGTCTGCGGAAGGGGACGCGAAGCGGCAATCTGAGAGGGATGTGAAACGACTGGCACAACAAGCAGTAAGGGGAATTAGCGGGGCGCTTAGTCCGGAGGAAACCGGTCGGGCAAGCGCCAGTTGTGTTGAGTATTACCGCCGCAGGATCGGGTGATCAATGGGGATCGTCAGTACTCCCGTTGCCATACAATGCGTCCTGTGATTCATCGGTCAGCGCCTGGCCGGCCAGTTCTGAGATCAGGGACATCATGACCAGAAACTCTTTGGGATTGCATTGCGCTGTCTGTGAAATGTCTGCGATCAGTTGTATCCTGGACAACGTTAGCTGTTGTTTAGTCAGGTTTTCCATTTTCTCCCCTCGCCAGATACTGTGTTTATATACAGTATTCTTTAATTGAGCTAATACGTCAACACATAACGCTTTTTAAATAAGATAATTCATTGAATTAATACGTTAATTTTCATTCTCTTTGATTTTGTAGGGTTTATCTCTTTTTCCGATATCGGCGGCGATCCACAGTTATTGACAGAACTCCAAGGCGAGCGGATCTGCGGGTTTTTCGCCAAAGCGGGGCGATGACGGATAATCCGCCATTGTTCGGTATGGGTGAGGAAAATGAGTGAGGCTCCCAGATGCGGGGCGTAAATGCCGACAACTTTGTGACGCCGCTCGTCATAGGCATTTTTTTCTTCGCTGAGCTGGCGGGCGACGCGAACGGTTTGTTCCTTTCGGGGAATATGGATCCCGCCCTGCGCCTGAATATAACCCGCAAAATCGCCCTGATCGGCGGCCGCGCGGACGTCTTCCACCCGGCTGTCAAACCGGCTGCTCAGACTCTGGTGCCTGATGCGGCGGCATTCGCGCCATGCGCCGACGGAAGGAATGCCAATGGCGTGAAACTGCGGGATGCGCCATGTCGATGCCCAGGCGGTGACGGCGGTGGCTACATCGGTCAGCAGGCGTCCGGAGTCAAAATCGGTTTCGCCATCGAGCGCGTAACCATCAATATTCTTGGCCACGTATTTCGCGATATATCCCGCCGCGCCGCCCCGGTTCAGCGGCTTGCAATTGAAACGTGACTCCGCCGCGCCGGGTTCATCCGGCTCGTCTTCCAGCGCGTAACGGCGCATGACTTCGGCCACTTTTTGTTGCTGCTCCGGCGGTGTGAACAACATCATATGCCAGTGCGGCGTGCCGTCGTGATGCGGTTCGACGACACGTACGCCATACACTTTAAGATTGCGGTCTTTAAAGGTGGTGCGGATTTTGGCCCAGACGGCCACCAGATAACGTTGTGCATCCTTGGGCGTAAAGGCGTGCTGATCCCATTTCCGGTTAAACAGGGGCGCTGAACCCCCGCAGTTCGTTTTCAGCGGGTGATATTTTGAGGGGGTGGTCAGGGTGATAAACAGTCCGCAGTCCCGCTGCTGATCCGCCACATCTTCCACACCGGCAATCAGCGTCATCAGTTCCATGCGGCGAAGTTTAGGGTTGGAGACGCTGGCCAGTACAGTGTCCAGCAAACTCAGCGTTTCCCCGGATTCAACATTTTCCAGCTGGCATTGCTTCAGGTAATTGATCGCGGATAAGCGGCGCGATACCACATCGCGAATGGCATTTTTGCTGGCATACGGCGACGTTGCGCGGCTCACATAGCCGCAGGCGATCATCAGCGCTTCCCGCCAGAGCCGCTGTTTTGTGCGCAGTTGTTTCTCCCACCAGTCACCGCTGACCAGACGTGACACCGCGGCGACCGCAGACTCTGCACTCATCCGGCCTTTTTGCCAGGCGCGCCAGAAGAGAGGCTGGACGCCGCAGGCGCGGGCCATCGTCGCAACATGCCCGTAAATCTCATGTTGTGTCGCGTCCTGCAGCAAAATATCGGATTGGTCAGGGCGGTTTTCCAGCCAACGTTCGCAGTGATATTCGTAAGCATCCAGCATGTTTACCGCGAGCCTGTTTGCCAGACGTTTCAGGGCATCGTCATTAAGATCGGGCAGGCGGTTAAACAGGTCTTCTTCGGTGAGTAGCTTTTGCGAGATCTGACGATTGACTCTGTGACGCGCATTCACCTGCTGAATACGTGGCCATAAACGCTGTGTAAAAACCGTCATCAGAAAATGCACCGCCGCGCGGACACCCTGCGTGTCCAGCAGCCAGGTATAGCGCTGATGCAAAGGAGTACGCAGACAGCTGGGCAGTGTCGCCAGCTGAGAAAGGGCGGTTTGCTGACGCTGGCAGATATCGCGGGTCAGCGGCTTGTCCAGCGGGGAACTGAGCGCCGGAAGGGGGGCGTTCCACCACCAGACGCCATCAAAAGGTTTCCGGCCTGTACGGTTAAAAGGCGGGGGCGGCGAAGGGGCAATCCTGCCTCTGTTATTATCTGGCATCAAGGTTATTTCCGACAAAGAGAATACCTTCCGGAAATAACGTTATTTCCAGTAAAAAGGCGACTTTATTGATTAAAATGGGAAAGTGTTATACCGGGCGATAATTCTTTCTTTTTATCTCATCTATTTCCTGACATTCAATACACCGTTGTACGCCGGGAATGATTTTCCGGCGTTGCTCAGGGATCGCGGCATCGCAATCCGTACAGTAAAAGGCGGAGGAAACAGGCTGTGCGCGGGTTGCCCGCAAAATCTGCGCCTCAAGTATCTTTAACTGATATTCCTGTGATTCATCTATCCAGTCTGCCATCAGTAAAATTTTCCTTTAAAAAACGCCGTGAAATGGCGGAGGGATAAAAGTGCCTGAACAATTTTTAATTGCTCCTCAGGTGTTAACCGGGAATAAGGCAACAGGGTATGACGGCGTTTAAGGCCAGCATGAAAACATAACGTGAATTTCCATTTTTCAGTGGCATGATCGAAAATAAGCTCAGCCGGATTTTTATGCTCAGTGAAATAGATTTCTTTCAGATGGGCTATCTGACGCAGCCCCGTCTGACGCTGTTGCTCTGTTCCTAAAAACATCGCGTCTCCTTATTTCTCCACGGCACCGTAAATTTGGTATCATGGTCATCTGACGGTACATTACATAATTAATCTAAACTTGCATTTGCAAGTTGTCAAGATGATATTTACAGATTCAGGGGTTTTCGCCAGATGCAATTAGATGAACTTGAAGGTGGAAAAGCCGTCCTGACGCGTATGCTTCAGGCTTACGGCTTTAGCATGCAGAAAGAACTGGGGGATCTGTACGGGTTGTCATCTGGCACGATAAGTACCTGGGTAAGAAGAAATTATTTTCCCGGTGACGTAGTGGTGGCCTGTGCGCTGGATACCGGCGTTTCCTTGCGCTGGCTGGCAACAGGCAAAGGCTCAATGCAGGATGCGAACCCTTCTGCGTCCGCCGTGCCAGGAGATGTCCGCCAGCTTAAAAAATTGAGATTGCGCGGCGGAGCACTGGAAGAAGAAGGCGTCTGGGCGGTCGACTCTTCACTGCTGGATGACTCGCTGACCCTGCCTGCGTATGTCGTGAAAGGCAATCATTCATGGATTGTCGATCTGGGCAGCACGCATCCGGGCAATGGCCGCTGGCTGCTGGATATCGACGGTGATCTGGATGTTTACGATGTGGCCCGTATTCCCGGCAACCGCCTGAGCGTGACGCGTCAGGAAAGTCATTTCGAATGTGGTGTCGATGAAGTGACAGCGTCAGGACAGGTGTTTATTACCCTCGATCGTAACCTTTAATTTCGTTTCCTCAGCAGCGTCCTGTTGCTGAGGGCATTTCTGACGTTGTGCCCCCTCCGCACTATCCTGAAACTCCCTTTTCGCAGCTGATAAACCGTATGTAATATTTACGGTACACACCTTTTGGCTCAGAAGGTCTTTATGTAAATTTAACTTTCCAGTTATCGGGTTTAAAGGTGGCATTGGTAATGTTAAGTTTACAACTAAGGCTTGCTAAGTTTACGTGCTGTGTTAATGTTGTCCGCAGATGCCTCCGTGGCAGCCCATTTTCCTTATAGCGGAACACGACCATGCAAAAAGACGCCCTGAATAATGTTCATATCACTGCTGAACAAATCCTGATTACTCCTGAAGAGCTGAAAAACCGTTTTCCTTTAAGTGTCAGCGACGAAAACAGCATTTCCGACGCACGTAAAACCATCGCCGATATCGTACATGGTCGCGATCCTCGTCTTCTGGTGGTGTGTGGTCCTTGTTCCATTCATGACGTTGATGCGGCGCTGGATTACGCGCGTCACCTGAAAACGCTGGCCGCCGAACTGAGCGATCGTTTGTACATCGTGATGCGGGTTTACTTTGAAAAACCGCGGACTACGGTGGGCTGGAAAGGGTTAATTAACGATCCGCACATGGACGGCACGTTTGATGTGGAAGCGGGGCTGCACATTGCCCGTGATTTGCTGCTGCAACTGGTCGGAATGGGTTTGCCGCTGGCGACAGAAGCACTGGATCCTAACAGTCCGCAATACTTAGGCGATCTGTTCAGCTGGTCAGCAATCGGTGCGCGTACTACTGAATCTCAGACTCACCGCGAAATGGCGTCTGGCCTTTCCATGCCGGTGGGCTTCAAGAACGGCACTGACGGCAGCCTGGGCACGGCAATTAACGCCATGCGTGCGGCGGAGATGGCTCACCGTTTTGTGGGCATCAATCAGGCCGGTCAGGTGTGTCTGTTACAGACTCAGGGCAACCCGGACGGGCATGTGATTTTGCGCGGCGGCAAAACGCCAAACTACAGCGAGCAGGATGTTCAGGCCTGTGAAAAACAGATGACCGGCGCGGGACTCCGTCCTTCCTTGATGATAGATTGCAGTCACGGTAACTCAAACAAAGACTATCGTCGCCAGCCTGTTGTGGCTCAGTCCGTCATCGATCAGATTAAAGCCGGTAACCGCTCTATCACCGGGCTGATGCTGGAAAGTCATCTGAACGAAGGCAGCCAGTCTTCTGAACAACCGCGTTCAGACATGAAATACGGTGTGTCTGTTACGGATGCCTGCATTAACTGGGAAACGACTGAAGACCTGTTGCGTAAGATGCATCAGGAACTGGGCGATGCGCTGGCGGCACGAATCGCAGGAGAGTAAGTTTTTATGGTGGCAGAACTTAACGCATTGCGCGATCAGATCGACGACGTCGATAAAGCGTTGTTGGATCTCTTATCACGGCGTCTGGCGCTGGTGGCAGAAGTCGGGGAAGTCAAAAGCCGTTATGGTTTGCCGATTTATGTGCCTGAACGGGAAGCCGCCATGCTGGCTTCACGCCGTCAGGAAGCGCAGAACCTCGGTGTTCCGCCGGATCTGATTGAAGATGTTTTGCGCCGCGTGATGCGTGAGTCTTACTCAAGCGAAAACGATAAAGGCTTCAAAACGCTGCATCCGGAACTGCGTCCGGTGGTGATCATCGGCGGGAACGGTCAGATGGGGCGTTTGTTCACCCGTTTGCTGGAGCTTTCCGGTTATCAGGTGAAAGTGCTGGAGCAGGAAGACTGGCCGCAGGCAGAAACATTGCTGGCGGATGCCGGTATGGTGATCGTCAGTGTGCCAATCCACCTGACCGAAGACGTGATTGCCCGCCTGCCGAAACTGCCTGATGACTGTATTCTGGTGGATCTGGCGTCGGTGAAAAACCGTCCGTTACAGGCGATGCTGGCAGTGCATGAAGGGCCGGTGCTGGGTCTGCATCCGATGTTTGGGCCGGATGTCAGCAGTCTGGCAAAACAGGTCGTGGTGTACTGCGATGGCCGGGAACCACAGGCTTATCAGTGGTTGCTGGAGCAGTTGCAGGTCTGGGGTGCACGGTTGCATAAAATCAGCGCCGTCGAGCACGATCAGAATATGGCGTTCATTCAGGCATTACGCCATTTCGCGACCTTTGCGTATGGCATGCATTTGTCGGAAGAAAACGTGGAAATCGAGCAGTTGCTGGCGCTCTCTTCACCGATTTATCGCCTCGAACTGGCGATGGTCGGGCGCCTGTTTGCACAGGATCCTCAGCTTTACGCGGACATTATTATGTCGTCAGAAAGTAATCTGGCACTGATCAAACGTTACTATCAGCGTTTCGGCGATGCCCTTGCTCTGCTGGAAACCGGTGATAAACAGGCGTTTATCGATAAGTTCAGGCAGGTTGAGCACTGGTTCGGCGATTATGCGCCGCGTTTCCTGAAAGAAAGCGGTGCGTTACTGAGACAAGCTAACGACAACCGTAAGTAAGTTGTCCGGAAATGAAAAAGGGCGCTGCCATTGTGTGCAGCGCCCTTTTTGTTTGCCTGAAATTACAGGTCTACGGAAACGACGTTTTCGCCTGGATAACAGCCGAGAACTTTCAGCGAGCGGGTAATAGGAGCCAGATCCTTCAGCGCCTTTTTCATCTCTTCTGAACGCAGATTGGCCTGCACATCGATATAAAACATCTCTTCCCACGGGTTGCCGTTAATCGGGCGTGATTCCAGCTTGGTCATGATGATGCCCTGATCGCGCAGCACCAGAAGCGCATTCACTAGCGCACCCGCCTGCTGACCGGTGGCCATGATCAGCGTGGTTTTGGCCGGCACCTGATCGGTCACTTCAATCGCTTTGCGCGCCAGAATAATGAAGCGGGTGATGTTTTCCTGCTGGTTCGCCAGATTATGTTCAAGCACCTGCAGTTTATACAACGCGCCACCGGCTTCGCTGCCCAGCGCCGCCACGTGTGGAGAATTCGCAGCAGCCACTTTTTCCATCGCTGCGGCCGTGCTTTCGCAATACTCAATTTTCCAGTGCGGGAAACGGTTAATGAACTGACTGCATTGCTGGAAAGGTTGCGGATGGCTGTAGACCGTCTGGATCTGCGACAAATCAGTGTCCGTCGCCACCAGCACGCAATGGTTGATAGGGTTCGTCAGCTCGCCAACAATCGACAGGCTGGTGTGTTGCAGCAGGTCATAAACATCATTGATTGAGCCGGAACTGGTGTTTTCAATCGGCAACACGGCATAGTCGGCCTGGCCCGTTTCTACCTGCGAGAAGATGTCCTGGAATTTCTGGCAGCCACATTCAATGAACTGATCGAAATGGCGGGCGGCAAACTGACGGGCGGCGAGATGTGAATAGGAACCTTTCGGGCCGAGGAACGCGATGCGGGCGGAGTCTGAAGGGGTGTTATTCAGATGTTGTTGCAAAAGCGCCTGTTGCGTGAGGACTGAATCCTCAATGATCAGCTGATAGACGCGGGTAATGTAATGGCCGTCCAGGCCCTGCTTTTTCCCTTCCTGAATCAGCGTATTAATCAGTTCTGCTTCGCGTTCTTTGTCGCGGATAGGGCGGTGAGAGTGCATCTTGGATTGCGCGACTTCAATCGCCATTGTGCGTCGTTCTGCCAGCAGGGCCAGCAGTTTCAGGTCTAACGCGCTGATGCGTTCGCGCAGTGCCAGTAAGGAGTTCTCGGTCATGTTATTACCCTTTTAGATGTTCTTTCTTTCAGCAAAATGTGTAAAACGCAGGCATAAAAAAAGCCCCCTTTTCAGGAGGCTTTGTTGTTCGTCTTCGCATTCATTCTTTCGCGACGAAACGCCTCCCAATCAGGGGAAGGTAAAAAAGAATGCGAAGAAAAACAGACGGGTGTTCATGTGTGCGTGGTTTCCATATGTTTACGTTGAGTCTTAAAGTAACCGCTGGGTTTTCCCTGTGTCAATAACATTTCCTTCAGGCACAAAAAACGCGCCCCTCAGAGCGCGTCGTTAATGGCATATCGGATAACCCGGTTATTCCTCTTCCTGCACCGGTTCCAGATTGAGTTCTTTAACGCCGGATTCTGCACGGCGCGCTTCACCCTTGTGCTGCGCTTTGTTGAGCTGACGCTCAAGCTTGGTGGTCATTTCGTTAATCGCAGCGTACATGTCATCGTGTGTGGCACTGGCAACCAGTTTTCCGTTCGGGGTACTGATGGTCGCATCGGCAACAAAACCCTGAGGTTCTTTCGACAGGATGATGTGTGGGTTAATGAGCTGAGTTTGCCATTTATCCAGTTTTTTCAGACGGCCTTCGATGTGTTCACGAATAGCAGCAGTGATGTCCATTTGTTTACTGGTAATGTTGACTGTCATATAACTTACCTCTCTTCTTTCCGTCTCCGATGAATCCAACATACCAGCCTTTTTTATGAAAAGCGTGCTGAAACGCGTGGTTTTTTGTCACTTTTTGTCAACGTTGAAGTTTCTGTGACTCAGGGTAATTTCTGGCCGGAAAGGCCTTGAGAGTTATGCTGCGAGCAGGCATGATTGATGGGATCAGTATGTGATTCATTCCTCTGTTTCTGCGTTTTCCCCCTGCAAAAGCCCAAAAAAAAACGGCAGCCTGAGCTACCGTTTGTGTACGGACATGTAAAATTACGCAGCGCTGTTGGCAGCAATAATTTTTGCGACTTTATCAGCCTGAGTATCCAGCTGCAGTTCGCGGTAGGCATTTTCCATCAACGGCAGCGCGTCATGCGTGGCCTTCGTATCCGGATAATCTTTCAGCATTTGCTCAACACGGTTAACGACAGCGACGTAAGCACCGCGTTTAGTGTAGTATTGCACCACTGACAGCTCGTATTTCGCTAAACGATCTTTCAGGAATACCAAACGTTTAGTCGCATCAGTGGCGTACTGGCTGTTTGGATACGTGTGGATCAGCTGGCTGAAATCACGGAATGCCGCACGGGCATGCTGTGGATCACGGTCAGAACGATCAACACCGAAGAATCCTTGCAATGCACTGTCGTCCAACGCCATATCGGTTAAACCACGCATATACATGACGTAGTCGATATTCGGATGGGTTGGGTTCAGACGCATAAAGCGATCAATAGAAGCCTGAGCCATAGGCAAGTCAGCAGACTTGTAATAGGCATAAATCAGATCTAACTGAACTTGCTGCGAGTAAGGCCCAAACGGATAGCGGTTATCCAGCGCTTCTAATTGCGCAATAGCGCCTTTAAAGTTACCGTCCTGCAGCTTTTGCTGGGCAGTGGCATAAAGGACGTTAGGCGGGTTATCGGGAACCGTTTCTTTGGAACTGGAGCAACCGACCAGCGCCAGGCTCAACGTGGCTGCTGCCACCAGATATTTCACACGCGTCATGACGTTTTGATTATCCTCAGGTGTTATTCTGGGAGACTGTCCGTTAAGCTCCCGACAAAGACCAGCTACAATAGCACATTATTTTAAACGGCATCGCCGTGAAAACCCAACGTTAACCAAGAAGCTGCATATGGCACAACAAGTACAACTCACCGCAACGGTGGCCGAATCTCAACTCGGTCAACGGTTAGATCAGGCTTTGGCCGAATTGTTCCCTGATTATTCAAGATCTCGCATAAAAGATTGGATCCTTGAAGACAGGGTGACGGTCAATGGCAAAAAAGTGACCAAACCAAAAGAAAAAGTGTTGGGTGGCGAGGCTATCGCAATCGATGCGCAAATTGAAGAAGAAGCGCGTTGGCTGCCACAAGATATCGCTTTAGATATCGTGTATGAAGATACTGATATTTTGGTCATCAATAAACCCCGCGATCTGGTTGTTCATCCGGGCGCAGGGAATCCCGACGGTACGGTACTGAATGCGTTGCTGCATTATTATCCGGCAATCATTGATGTTCCGCGTTGCGGCATCGTGCACCGTCTGGATAAAGACACCACCGGTCTGATGGTGGTCGCCAAGTCGGTGCCCGCTCAAACCCATCTGGTGACCGCACTTCAGGCCCGCGAAATTACCCGCGAATATGAAGCGGTGGCGATTGGTACAATGACGGCAGGCGGCACAGTGAATGAGCCGATTGCGCGCCATTCCACCAAGCGTACGCACATGGCGGTTCACCCGACGGGTAAACCGGCGACCACGCACTATCGCATTATGGAGCATTTCCGTGCCCATACCCGTCTGCGTCTGCGTCTTGAATCCGGTCGTACGCACCAGATCCGTGTGCATATGGCGCACATTAACCATCCGCTGTTAGGCGATCAGCTGTATGGCGGCCGTCCGCGTCTGCCAAAAGGCGCGTCCGAATCGTTCATTAACATGCTGCGCGGATTCGATCGTCAGGCTCTTCATGCGACTATGCTGCGTCTTTACCATCCGGTCACCGGGATTCAGATGGAATGGCATGCGCCAATTCCTCAGGATATGGTTGATCTGATTAATGCGCTCAAAGCAGATACTGAAGAGTTCAAGGATCAGATGAACTGGTAATGAGCGCGCTTATCCAGCCTCAGTGGCCGCAACCGGCATCGGTGCGGTCATGTGCAACAACCCGTGAAGGAGGCGTCAGTTTGCCTCCTTACGGGTCGCTCAACCTCGGCAGCCATGTCGGGGATTCTCCTGAAAATGTCGCTGCGAACCGCCAGCGTTTAATCGAACTTGGCGGTCTGCCTGCTGCGCCACACTGGCTGGAGCAGGTGCATGGCACCGATGTTATTCGTTTAACGACCGAAACGCCCCCTGTCTCATTACTGATTGCCGATGCGGCGTATACCCGCGAGCGCGGCGTTGTCTGTGCGGCAATGACGGCAGATTGCTTACCGGTGTTGTTCTGCAGTAAAAACGGCGATGAAGTGGCGGCGGCCCATGCGGGCTGGCGTGGCTTGTGTGCGGGAATATTGGAAAATACGGTTGCCTGTTTTGAGGCTGCTCCCGCAGACATCATGGCGTGGATGGGACCGGCAATCGGCCCTGCGCATTTTGAAGTCGGCGGAGAAGTGCGTGACGCTTTTATGGCTGAGAACAGTAATGCATCCGTTGCTTTTACCCCTGCGGGCACCAAATTTATGGCCGACATTTACCTGTTAGCCAGATTGCGTTTACAGTCCGCCGGTCTCACCGCTATTTATGGCGGCGAGTATTGCACTGTGACCGACCGCACCCAATTTTACTCTTACCGGCGCGACGGAATTACCGGACGGCTGGCAAGTTTAATTTGGCTGATATAACCTATCGAATCAAGACGATCCATTACGCATAGCAGCAGTCCTCCGAATATACTGCCAAGATAACCTTGAAAACGTGAGGGTTGACCTCATCTAATCTCCAGTAGCAATTTTGTTCAGTATTGGAGGTGTTATGCGTCTGGATCGTCTTACCAGCAAATTCCAGCTTGCCCTCGCGGATGCCCAGTCACTCGCGCTCGGGCGCGACAATCAATTTATCGAACCTGTTCACCTGATGAGTGCATTACTCACTCAGGAAGGCGGCACCGTGCGCCCGTTATTAACCGCTGCTGGGGTTGATACCCAGAAACTGCGCACGGACGTTGATCAGGCTTTGGGGCGTTTGCCGCAAGTTGAAGGTACCGGCGGTGATGTTCAACCATCCCATGAACTGGTACGTGTTTTAAATCTTTGTGACAAATTGGCACAGCAACGTGCTGATACTTTTATTTCTTCCGAACTGTTTGTTCTGGCCGTGATGAAAGACCGTGGTTCTTTAACTGATGTGTTAAAAGCCTGCGGTGCAACGGCCGAGAAAATCACAGCGGCTATCGATCAAATGCGTGGAGGTGAGAAAGTGGATGACCAGAATGCCGAAGACCAGCGTCAGGCATTGAAAAAATTCACTATCGATCTGACCGAACGTGCCGAGCAGGGCAAACTGGATCCGGTCATCGGTCGTGATGAAGAAATTCGACGGACCATTCAGGTTCTGCAACGTCGTACCAAAAATAACCCGGTGCTGATCGGTGAACCAGGCGTCGGTAAAACTGCGATTGCAGAAGGTCTGGCACAGCGCATCATTAATGGTGAAGTGCCGGAAGGTCTGAAAAATAAACGCGTGCTTTCTTTAGATATGGGCGCACTGGTGGCCGGTGCTAAATACCGTGGGGAATTTGAAGAGCGACTGAAAGGCGTTCTCAGTGATTTGTCTAAACAGGAAGGCAGCGTCATTCTGTTTATCGATGAATTGCACACCATGGTGGGTGCCGGTAAAGCCGATGGTGCCATGGACGCAGGAAACATGCTGAAACCTGCACTGGCGCGAGGTGAGCTTCACTGCGTGGGCGCGACGACATTAAATGAATATCGTCAGTTTATTGAAAAGGATGCGGCGTTAGAACGTCGTTTCCAGAAAGTGTTTGTCGCTGAGCCTTCTGTTGAAGACACCATCGCTATTTTGCGTGGTCTGAAAGAACGCTATGAACTGCATCACCATGTGCAGATTACTGACCCGGCAATCGTTGCGGCGGCCACATTGTCGCATCGCTATATTTCCGATCGTCAGTTACCGGATAAAGCGATCGACCTTATAGATGAAGCGGCATCGAGCATTCGTATGCAGATGGATTCCAAACCAGAATCTCTGGATCGTCTCGAACGCCGTATTATTCAGCTGAAACTGGAACAGCAGGCCCTGAAGAAAGAGTCTGATGATGCCAGTGTGAAACGTCTGGAGATGCTGGAAACTGAGTTGAGCCAGAAAGAGCGTGAATATTCTGAGCTGGAAGAAGAGTGGAAAGCCGAGAAAGCTTCCCTCACCGGCACGCAGAATATTAAAGCTGAACTGGAACAGGCTAAGATCACGCTTGAACAGGCGCGCCGTGTGGGCGATCTGGGGCGCATGTCAGAATTACAGTACGGGAAAATCCCTGAACTGGAAAAACAACTGGCAGCGGCGACGCAGGCTGAAGGCAAAACCATGAAGCTGCTACGCAACCGCGTCACAGATGTGGAAATTGCCGACGTGCTGGCGCGCTGGACCGGTATTCCGGTTGCCCGGATGCTGGAAAGCGAGCGTGAAAAACTGTTGCGTATGGAAGAAGAGCTGCATAACCGTGTGATAGGCCAGAATGAAGCGGTGGAAGCGGTATCAAATGCGATCCGTCGTAGTCGCGCAGGGTTGTCAGATCCAAACCGTCCGATCGGGTCATTCCTGTTCCTCGGTCCGACCGGTGTGGGTAAAACGGAGCTGTGTAAAGCGCTGGCGACATTCCTGTTTAACAGTGATGACGCAATGGTCCGCATCGATATGTCCGAGTTTATGGAGAAACACTCCGTTTCGCGTCTTGTAGGTGCGCCTCCAGGTTATGTCGGTTATGAGGAAGGCGGTTATCTGACAGAAGCTGTCCGTCGTCGTCCTTACTCTGTCATCTTGTTAGATGAAGTTGAGAAAGCGCATCCGGATGTCTTCAACATCTTATTGCAGGTGTTGGATGACGGTCGCTTAACTGACGGGCAGGGCAGAACGGTCGACTTCCGTAACACGGTTGTCATCATGACCTCTAACCTGGGCTCTGACATTATCCAGCAGCACTTTGGTGAGGCCAGCTATGCGCAGATGAAAGAATCGGTAATGGAAGTGGTCACACACAGCTTCCGTCCGGAATTCATCAACCGTATAGATGAAGTGGTCGTGTTCCATCCATTGGGTCATGCGCATATTAAAAATATCGCCAAGATCCAGCTGGAACGTTTGTACAAACGTCTGGAAGAACATGGCTACACAGCCACCCTGACCGATGCGGCTCTGGAATTGCTGGGGAATACCGGATTTGACCCGGTTTATGGTGCGCGTCCGTTGAAACGTGCCATCCAGCAGGAGATTGAGAACCCGCTGGCGCAGCAAATCTTGTCAGGTAAGCTGATTCCAGGTAAGCCGATTACTGTCGATGTGGAAAATGACCACATCATCGCAAGACAGTAATGAGGTCATCAGGAAGCTAAAACGGGCTCCGGAGTCATCCGGAGCCCGTTTTTTATGCATTACTTGTTCGTTATTAATTCATTTGATGAATTTATGAACGCTTGGTAAGAAAAGTGAAATTAGCTCTTGCGGCCTGCTGAGAACTCCCTATAATGCCGCTCCATCGACAGGGAACAACGTGAACAACATCACGAAGTAACCGGGTCGGAAAGATTAAAAACAGTGATGACCGGATGAAA
>NZ_SOAO01000005.1:0-412543 GCF_004364755.1 Rahnella sp. BIGb0236 | reverse complement strand
CTGCCGTCGGGGGCGGTGATGCCGCACAGGCTGCCGCTGGCGACGTCGAGGTCAAACTCGGTTTTACGCCCGGCCGCATCCGTGGTGGCCGTCAGGCGCCCGTGGCCGTCATAGTCGCTGTGCGTGGTGGTGCCGTCGGCGCGCTCATGGGTTATCAGGCGGCGCAGGCCGTTCTCACCGGCGAAGTGGTACACCTCGCGGCGCCCGAGGCCGTCGGTGACGGTGGTGCGGTCGGTGTCATACTCAAACCGGTAGTCCAGCCCGCCGGGGTTATGCTGGCGTATCACCCTGCCGTCCGCATTGTATTCATAGGTCGTCACCGGACGTCCCGCATAATGGTGAGCCACCATGCGCCCGGCGTGCTGCGCATCGTATTCAAACCCGCGCACCGCGACGCCCGCCCGGTCATACACGGCCGTCAGCTCGCCGCGCGGGCCGTACTCATAGCGCGCCAGCGGCGTCGCGGGAACGGCCGTAAAGCCGGGGGCGGAGAGCAGATGCACGGCGGTCAGGCGGATGCCGTCGTCGTCCGGGCGGGATAACGCCGGCAGCGCGAGGCGGGTCAGTGCCAGACGAAAGCGCCGCCCGGCGCCGTCCACCGCACCGGTGACCCGTCCGGCAAACTCACCGCCGACGTCGCGCAGGTAGCGCAGCTGGTGGCCGGTCCGCTCAGCCACGCACAGCAGCGGGCGGTGCACCGGCAGGGGGGCGGGCAGCACGGCGTCAGCGGCGGGCACCTGCGGGACATAGCCGAAGACCCACCAGGGCCCCTGCGGGCTGTTGCTGACAAAGTAGTGGTGGGTGTCTTCACGAAGACGCCGCGGCAGCGACTGCCAGAGCAAAAACAGCGCGTGGCGCGCGTCCGCCAGGTCAGCCGCGCCGCCGCGTGCCAGCCACAGCTTCTCGCTGCTGCTGTAGACAATCTCCCCGGCGCTCAGGGCGTCGAAGTGCAGGCTGCGGCCGCCGTTGTCGTTAAGGATGAGGGCGCGGGGACGGACCTGCAGGCTGACGTCAAACGCCCCCTGCCAGCCGGGGCCGAAGAGCCCGGCCGGACCGGGGGTGGGCGTGCGGTAGCTGCTGTAGCTGCGGTGAATGACCAGGGGGGCGGGCGCGGGGAGCGTCAGGTCGGTCTCGCCCGGCAGCACCTTGGCGCCGAGCGACGGGTTGACCGGATTGCCCTTTATGAGTCCGCCGGGACAGACCGAGCAGGCAATACCGGAAGGCGCACCAATCAGCACGCTGGCGGAGCCCTGAACTATCGGGCCGCCGTACAGCGTGGCATCGCCCTGACGGGCGGCGGGTTGTCCTGCCATCTCACATTCCTTATGTAAAATTAATCCTTACAGATGAAGGGGATTTTACGGCAAGACGCGGGAAGTTGCAGGCCGGAAAGGCAGAGAGTTCCGTTATAATTTTTGCCAAATCAGCATGAATTGCTAGGACAAAGTGAAGGGGGATAAAAAGTATTGCGTGCCTGAAAGATATAGCCAAGGAAGGCGTGACATCAGTATGAAGAACAGGGTACCGGTACTACGCAAGTTCAAATAATGTTTTCAGAAGTAGTTAAAGAGCATCGGATAGTGGGGAAGCCACGCAGAAATGCTGAAAATGTAAGTACGAGGGAAGCGGAATATTCCAGAGAAGAAAGGAGGAGAATAGGGAGGTTTCCTTCAAAAAAATAATGCCGGTCATCCTGAGCGACCGGCATTTAGCTGATATCTGTTGGAAGAGTTATTTAACGTAAGTAAACGCCGTGGTGACGTGTTTCACACCGCTCACGCCTGCCGCAATCCCTGCCGCTGATTTACCTTCTTCCTGCGTGACCAGACCCAGCAGGAACACTTCGCCGTTTTCGGTGGTGACTTTCACGTTAGACGATTTGACCGAGTCGCTGGTCAGCAACTGCGAACGGACTTTGGTGGTGATCCAGGTGTCCATTGACGCGGTGCCCATGCTCACCGGTTTACCAGTGCGGATTTCGTTATACACTTCCGTTGCGCCGTCGACACCCAATGCGATTTGTTTCGCGCGGGCGGCCATATCCGCAGTCGGTGCCTGGCCGGTTAACAGGACTTTGCCCTGATACGCGGTAGCCACGATACGGGCTTCATCTTTCAGTTGTTTATCTTTGCTTACCGCGTTGGAAACACGGGCTTCCAGCGTGCTGTCATCAACCTGAGTACCGACCGTACGCGGGTCAGTCGTTGTTTTTGTGGCAACGCCAGCTGCACCAACAACCGCAGCGGCGACACAGCCTTGTAACAGAAGGGCGCTTAACAATACAGCAAAGAGAGGACTCGCCTTCATTGGATCTCCTTAATCGTCCTGGTGTGGGAACAGCGTATTATCTATCAGGTCACAGAGACAGTTGACTGTGAGCATATGCATTTCCTGAATGCGGGCGCTGCGATGGGAAGGGATACGGATCTCCACATCATGTGGCCCCAGTAAACCCGCCAGCTCGCCGCCGTCATAACCTGTTAATGCCACAATGGTCATATCACGGGTTACCGCTGCTTCAACGGCTTTGACAATATCACGGCTGTTGCCGCGGGTAGAAATGGCCAGCAGAACGTCGCCCGCCTGACCTAAGGCGCGCACCTGTTTGGCATAAATTTCTTCATGCAGACGATCGTTAGCAATCGCCGTCAGCACAATGTTATCTGCACATAATGAGATTGCAGGAAGGCTCGGACGTTCAGTTTCAAAACGATTAATCAGACTGGCGGAAAAATGCTGAGCATTTGCCGCAGAGGTGCCGTTGCCGCAGCACAGAATTTTATTGCCGTTGAGCAGCGATTGCACCAGCGTCATCGCGGCGCGGGAAATCGCGTCTGGCAAGGCTTCTGCCGCCGCAATCTGAGTTTGGATACTTTCTGTAAAGCAGACTTTGATTCTATCCAGCACGGGTTTTCGTCCAGTCAGTCGTCGTAATATTTATTCCGCATTGAAGGCATCACGCAGCCATTCTATCTGGCTGCCGGTGATGGCAAAAACATCAAAACGGCAAGATGATGTGTCAAAGCTTGCATTGTGTCCTGCAAGCCAGAAGGACGCAGCGCGTAACAGGCGCTGCTGTTTTTGAACCGTTACGCTGGCTGCCGCGCCACCAAAACTGTCGTTACGCCGGTAACGGACTTCAACAAACACCCAGGTTTGCTGGTCACGCATGATCAGGTCAATTTCACCGGTACGGCAGGCCACATTGGCCGCCACAAAGGTTAACCCGGCTTTTTCGAGATAACGTCGTGCAAACGTTTCGTACTTATCGCCGCACGCCCGCGTTTTTGACAAAAAAGACTTCATCAGTACGTCCTTGTACCTGTAATGGCTGAGAATTCCGATCCCGGCGCGGCTGTTTCAGTTTTCTCTTAGGAAGAAACCGGCACCAGCGAACCCTGACGGTATTGCAGCCACGGCAATTTACGGTGGATCACACAGTTGCTATTGGCGCTCAGATCGCCGGTGCTGCCGGATACCTGGAAGCCAGGCAATGTGCGCATCTGGGAGAAATGATTCGCCAGACTCCAGGCATCAATCCCCATCGCGTAAAGGCGAACCAGCGAGTAGTCGTTACCAAATTTCGCGGTAGCTTGCTGCATCAGTGCCGGATTGCCGCCCGCCAGCAACGGAATATCGCTGAACTGCACGCCTTCCATTTCAAGACGATAATCCGGGCCTGCACCTGCCTGATAGCTGCGGGAGCTGGCGTAGACAGCCGGATGCGCGCGGCCATTCACGGCCAGATCCAGCATCGGTTTAATCAGCGTCAGTTCACTTTGCGTCGCCACCACGTAAACGGAATCCACGCTGCCACCGGTGCTGCCTTGTGTAATCTGGGCATCTGTCGGCGGAGCCGGGATGGTAATGCCACCAATCGTCACGCCCTGCGCTTGTGCCGGCGCGGCGGCATCAGTGGCGATGACCGGTGTACCGGTCAGACGGATACCGCTGCCGATAGAAGAACGCAATTCGCTGCCTGAACCGAGACCTTGTTTCAGAACGGTGCCGCCGCCCAGTTTCTGCCATTCGTTAGCAAAAGCCTGCGCGATACGGTCGCCGAAGTTGCCACGCGGAACCAGTAACAGCGGCATACGTTTCTGCTCAGACCACATGTGGCGCGCAGCATCCTGTGCCTCGTCTTCCGGCGAGAGCGCAAAGTAACAGATATTCGGGCTGTTTTTCTCAGTTTCTGGCTGATTGAGCGCTAAAACATTCAGCGGGGTCTGGTCAGAAGAGAGTTCGTTGACCTGATCTTTCAGCAGCGGACCGACAACCAGCGTCGCGCCATCCTGCTGCGCCTGCGTCAGCAGCGCGGCCAGAGGCTGACCGTTGGTGTCATACACTTTCACCTGCGCGTTGCTGCTGGCTACGGGCGCAGCGGCAGGGGTTGCCGCAGGCTGAGCCTGAGCAGGATCGGTTTGTGGCTGCGTGTCCTGCGCTGCGGCGTCTGGCGCAGAAGTGCTGACGGCTGCGTTCGGGTCGGTCTGATCCTGCGGTTGGGCGTTAGGATCAACCGGTGCCGCCTGTGGTGCTGGCTGGCTGACCTGACCGTTCATGGCAGCGGTAAAGCCCTGCTGAATGGCGTTACCGTAAACCTGTGCCGGACCGCTCATCGGCAGGAACAGCGCAATTTTACCGGTCGAGGCAGGCTGGAAGCTCAGCACATTATTGAGCTGCGTCGGCAGGTTTTTCGCTGCCGGGTTCACCGGATAACGGCGCTGCCAGTCTTTGATACCGGCTTTCAGCAGATCAGGATCCTGCTTGTTGCTTTGCCAGACGCTGAGTAAATCCAGCCATCCCTGCAAGGTATTTTCATCGGCATTGATCACGATGCTGTTGACGTCCTGCGCGGACATCTGGGTCAGCGCCATCCACGTTTGATCAATGTTGTCCTGATGGGGCTTGCCCTGCAACAGCGGTTCCTGCGCGATATAAGCGCGGATCAGGCCGAGGCTGGTGCGGCCCTGACTGGCATCGATTTGCGCCTGATAGTAACGCGCTTTCTGATCGTTGGTCAGGTTTGACGGGTCTATCTGGCTGAGTGTGGTTGCGGCGGCCTGCGCATTTTTCTGCGCCACCTGCACTTCTGCGCTGGTCAGTTTCTGCTCAACGCTTTGTGCGTCCGTCAGATTTTGCGGCACTTTCGCCAGTTGCTCAGCCGCCTGAGGCACTTTGCCTTCACGTATCAGGGCACGCACCGCAAGCAATTGCCAGTCAGCCTTGTTATCATCACCGCTTTGCTGCGCCTGCTGCAGATAATAGTCAGAGCTGCCGGATGCTGCACCCTGGACACTTTCAGTCGGTGCCTGTGGCGCCTGACCGGTACAGCTGGCAAGAAGCATCGCCACGATAATGGCAGGGAGTAAACGTCCCGAACGGGTACGAAAGGTCATTGAGGAAGGCATTCAGTTTCCAGTGATGTTTTTTCAAGATGCTCAATATTAAATCGGCAATCCGGATGAAACAATGAATCAAGACGATCAAGCAGATATTTCTGCGTCAACGCTGTACATCGTACCCACGCCAATTGGCAATTTAGGGGATATTACCCAACGCGCGCTGGCCGTTCTGAACAGTGTCGATTTGATTGCCGCAGAAGATACCCGCCATACCGGATTGCTGCTGCAACATTTCGCCATCAGCGCAAAAATGTATCCGCTGCATGATCACAACGAACAGCAGAAAGCCGAGCATTTACTGGCAAAATTGCAGGAAGGCCAGACCATTGCGCTGGTGTCGGATGCCGGTACACCGCTGATCAATGACCCCGGCTATCACCTTGTGCGTCGCTGCCGCGAAGCCGGGATCCGCGTGGTGCCGTTGCCCGGTGCCTGTGCGGCGATCACCGCGTTGTGTGCCGCCGGTTTACCTTCGGACCGTTTCTGTTACGAAGGGTTTCTGCCCGCCAAAACCAAATCCCGCAAGGATACGTTGCAGGCACTGATCGAAGAACCGCGCACGCTGATTTTCTACGAATCTACCCACCGCCTGTTGGACAGTTTGCAGGACATGGTGGAGGTCTGGGGGCCTGAGCGTTATGTGGTGCTGGCGCGGGAACTGACCAAAACCTGGGAAAATATTCACGGCGCGCCGGTGGGCGAACTGCTGGCCTGGGTGCAGGAAGTCGAAACGCGCCGTCGCGGCGAAATGGTGCTGATCGTTGAAGGCCATAAGGTGGATACCGAAGCCTTACCGGCGGAAGCCCTGCGCACACTGGCGTTGCTGCAAAAAGAACTGCCGCTGAAAAAAGCCGCCGCGCTGGCCGCCGAAATCCACGGCGTGAAAAAGAATGCGTTGTATAAATATGCGCTTGATGAGCAAGAGGGTGACAAATAGGGCGTAATACCCTATTATCCGCCGCGGAGTTGACCAGACAGTCGCCGCTTCTTTGCCGTCCCTTCCGGGGGAGACAGAAGGAGGGGAGGAAAGTCCGGGCTCCATAGGGCAGGGTGCCAGGTAACGCCTGGGAAGCGCGAGCTTACGACAAGTGCAACAGAGAGCAAACCGCCGATGGCCCGCGCAAGCGGGATCAGGTAAGGGTGAAAGGGTGCGGTAAGAGCGCACCGCGCGGCTGGCAACAGTCCGTGGCAGGGTAAACTCCACCCGGAGCAAGGCCAAATAGGGGTTCACATGGTACGGCCCGTACTGAACCCGGGTAGGCTGCTTGAGCCAGTGAGCGATTGCTGGCCTAGACGAATGACTGTCCACGACAGAACCCGGCTTAACGGTCAACTCCCTCGTCAAAAAGAAAGCCCGCGCAGAGCAATCTGCGCGGGCTTTCGTCTTTTTCCCGTCACCCTTCAAACTGCTGGTGCGCTGGCTGCCCTTACTCACCCGAATCACTGACTTCAGTAAGTTCATCGGGATTCATTCGTTTGCCGCCTTCCTGCAATTTGAATGATTTAGGGGACGTTCTACACCGGCATATCAATCAGCAGCGCCCGTAATGGCGTGCTGGCAGAAACGGTCAGGCTGTTTTCCTGATGGATAAACGCGCCGTCGCCGCAGGCCAGTTTTTGTGATTCGTGGCTGACCGAACCCTGCGCGTTAATCTGCCCGTGAATGGACTGCAAATAGGCGCGGGGTCCGCGAACGGGCAAGGTTATCTCTTCCCCCGCCGCCAGTGTCAGTTGGTGGATCCAGACATTTTGCCGCAGTTGCAGGCTGCCCGTTTCGCCGTCCGGCGAGGCCAGCAGGAAATGCGCGGCCTCCGGCAGCACCATTTTCTGGGTTAACGGATTCTCATGTTCCGGGCAGGCATCCAGCCACAATTGCATGCGCGTCAGCGGCTGGCTGGCGCTGGTATTGAGTTCGCTGTACGTGACATTCGCCTGTGTCGACAGCAACGCCGCTTCACCGGCGCTGACCCGGATACTGTTCCCATCGCTGTCGCGGTATTCCGCCGACCCCTGTAACACCAGATTCAGCACATCCACACGCGGATAGGTGCGTGGCTGGAAACTGGCACCGGGCGCCAGCACTTCCTGATTCAGGACGCGCAGGGACGCATAGCCCATCAGTTTAGGATCAAAGTAATGGCCGAAGGAAAATGTATACCGCGCCTGGAGCCAGCCAAAGTCAGCGGTACCGCACTCTTTTGCCGTTCTGCTGGTAATCATGGCGGTCGCCTCTCTTAAAAATTTCGATGTATAAATGGTAAGCGTCTGGACGTGTGATTGTTAGCCAGTTAATCTGGTCGCTATATTCAAATTTCCTGAAAGAGAAGAGAATGGCTAAGGATCGCGCACTCACACTGGAAGCCTTAAGGGTCATGGATGCGATTGACCGCAGAGGGAGTTTTGCCGCCGCCGCTGATGAGCTGGGCCGCGTCCCGTCTGCACTGAGCTACACCATGCAGAAACTGGAAGAGGAGCTGGACGTGGTGTTGTTTGACCGTTCAGGTCATCGGACAAAATTCACCAATGTTGGCCGGATGCTGCTCGAACGCGGGCGTGTGTTGCTGGAAGCCGCTGACAAACTGACGGTGGATGCCGAAGCGTTAGCACGTGGCTGGGAAACGCACATCACCATCGTTTGTGAAGCCTTATCGCCTGCCGCGCAGCTGTTCCCGCTGATTGAAAAACTGGCGCTGAAAGCCAATACGCAGGTTTCGCTGATCACCGAAGTGCTGGCCGGTGCGTGGGAGCGCCTCGAGCAGGGCCGCGCGGATATCGTGATCGCGCCGGATATGCATTTCCGTTCCTCGACTGAAATCAACAGCCGCAAACTGTATAAGCTGGTCAGCGTGTATGTGGCCGCGCCGGATCATCCGATCCATCTCGAAGCCGAGCCGTTGTCTGAAGTCAGCCGGGTGAAATACCGCGGGATTGCGGTGGCGGATACTGCCCGTGAGCGTCCGGTCTTAACCGTGCAGTTGCTGGATAAACAGCAGCGTCTGACCGTCAGTACCATTGAAGAGAAGCGCAAAGCCTTGCTGGCGGGATTAGGCGTGGCGACGATGCCTTATCCGATGGTGGAAAAAGACATCGAGGAAGGGCGTCTGCGGGTGGTGAGTGCGGAATATAACCGCGAAACTGACATTATTATGGCGTGGCGTCGTGACAGCATGGGCGAGGCAAAAGCCTGGTTCCTTCGGGAAATTCCCCGGTTACTGGCGACGCGGGAAGCGAAGTCATAGAGCAAGCCCATACCCACGCCTTCCCCCTGTGAAAGGGGAAGGCGCGGAACGAAATCAGAAACGGGTATCGCGGCCGTGCTCAGAGTCTAAATCCTGCGCCGGTCCGGTGGAAATGATGCCGTACGGATTGATGGTGGCGTGACTGCGGAAATAGTGATGACGGATGTGCGCGAAGTTCACCGTGTCGCGGATCCCCGGCATCTGGTAGATATCCCGCAGGAAACCGTATAGGTTCGGGTAATCGCTGATGCGGTAGCGGTCGCATTTAAAGTGCGTGACGTACACCGGATCAAACCGCACCAGCGTGGTCCATAAACGCAGATCGGCTTCGGTCAGATGATTGCCGGTCAGATAGCGGTGCTTGCCCAGTAACTCCTCGGCGCGTTCCAGCGCAGCAAACACGCCATCAACCGCCTCATCATAGGCTTCCTGAGACGTCGCAAACCCTGCCTTGTACACGCCGTTGTTGATCTGCGGATACACCCACTCATTAATTGCATCAATCTCTGAGCGCAACGCCTGCGGATAATAATCCCCGGCTTTGGCGCCGGTGGCATCAAATGCACTGTTGAACATGCGGATGATATCGGCGGATTCATTGCTGACAATGGTCTGCTGTTTTTTATCCCACAGGATCGGCACAGTGACGCGGCCGGTGTAATCGTTCTGCGCCCGCAGATAGATTTCATAGGCGTAATTCAGATCATACAAATCATCGCCAGTGGCAGCCGGGAAGTCGGTACCAAATGTCCAGCCGTGTTCCAGCATCAGCGGATGCACCACAGACACCGGAATAATGTCTTCCAGACCTTTCAGGGTACGCATCAGTAAAGTGCGGTGCGCCCACGGACAGGCCAGCGAAACATACAAATGATAACGGTCGCGTTCAGCGGCAAAGCCCCCGACGCCATGCTCGCCCGGCGCGCCATCCGGTGTGATCCAGTTGCGGAACTGCGCTGCTGAACGTTTGAAATGACCGCCGGTCGATTTGGTGTCGTACCAGGTGTCCTGCCAAACGCCATTCACGAGTTGTCCCATGTTTCCTCCTTTCCCATCCTCCTTTGAGCCGCTTTGATGCAACCCGAATGATTCAGGGGAGATGTGCAGATACGTCATAAAAAAGGGCGAGGTGATAAATCACATCGCCCTGCAGGTATTCTTGTCTTATTTCATTATAGTCTGGTTACTGCGCCCTGGTGTCGGAGCAATTACCAGTTTTTCTTGATCAGGCGGTCGATGCTGAATGCGCCAGGACCGGAAGCAAACAGGACGAAGAAACCACCCGCGATGGACAGGTTTTTCATGAACATCATCTGGTTCACGCCCTGTGCAAAATCAGTGTGGAAGATCAGGGCGGTCAGGATAGTAAAGATGGCCGTGATCAGCGCAGTAGTACGGGTAAAGAAACCAAACAGAATCGCCAGACCGCCGCCGAATTCAAGCAGGATAGTCAGTGGCAGGAAGAAGCTTGGCACGCCCATGGATGTCATGTAACCCGCCGTTGCGGTGTAACCGTTAATTTTTCCCCAGCCTGCAACAATAAACAGAATTGGCATCAAAATACGGGCAACCAGTAAAGCTGTGTCGTTTAACTTATTCATCATCATTCCTGTAGCCCAAATCAGGCTCAATTATTTAAGTATTACCGGTACGGTCGGAAAATGTTTCCTGCCGTTACCGCATCAGTTGATGACGAGATAATAAGTCGGATGAATAAGTTATGTTAGCAAGTAAATCTGTCTGAATGATTCAAATAAATTGAACAGCCACCAGATTGTTATTCAAAAAGAAAAGGGCTGCCTGTTTCCAGTCAGCCCTTTTTACAGGAAGGAGGTTGCGCTATTTGTTGCCGATGGTTTTACGGAACAATTTGACCGTACCCCAGATGCCGAAAGCACGCCGGGACCAGCGGATAACGGCACTGGGATGACGGATACCGTAAACCGCCAGCAGGCTTGAGCCTACGACCAGATATTTACGCATATCCACCAGTTTTACCCAGTAGTGATCCACTTTGGCAGTGGCCTCCAGCCAGTCTGAACCGGCCTGAGAAAGCTCGCCGCGCTGACGTTCAATCTTGCGCAGCAACCTGACTTTTTCGACAGCACGGTTCGGAATACTCATTGCTCGTCATCCTTTTCCAGCAGGGCACGATCGACGTCCAGTTGCTTACGGGTGAGGCTCAGCAGGGTTGAACGTTTGGCTTTCGCCAGCGTCATCGCGCCGAGGATCACGGCCAGAAGCAGTAAAACGCCGGTTGTCGTGGCTATCGCCGTCAGACGATAGGCCGGGTCAATGGCCCAGAATAAAACAACCAGCAGACTCATAAGACCAAAGGCAGTAAAGATCAGGGTAATGCCAGCCATGAGCAGCAATTGGAAAATATTGGCCTTTTCCTCTTCCAGCTCAACCACGGCCAGACGGACACGCGTTTCAACAATGCTCACCACCACGGTGGCGATGCGGGAAACGATGTCAAACAGCCCTTTACCCGGACCTTGCGGTGAAGGTTTGATCGGTTCAGGCATAATCAGCGACGGGCTAACAGAACGCCAATCACAACACCGACCGCGGCACCAATACCGACGCCCGTCCAGGGTTTTTCATGCACGTAATCGTCAGCTTTGCCGGCAATTTCTTTAGTCTGATAGGCAATTTTATCGCCTGTATCGCTCAGACGTTCGCGGGTATCTTTCAGCAGGGATTCTGCTTTGCCACGCAGTTTGTCGAGTTCAGCTTTCGGCTTGTCGGTAGAGGTCTGGAGAACTTCTTCCAGGGTGTCCGCCAATGACTTGAGTTCAGCGCGCAGTTGTTCTGATGTATTACTAGCCATGTGTAAGTCACTCCATACGTTAACTGATTCGAACTTTTAACATAGCGGATATTCAGGTGATCGCAAATGCGAATTGTCTGTTTCAAAAGGCAAGTTCACTGAAAAATCCGCTATGGCGTGAGACAAAATCTGTCAGGCTGACAAGCGATTAACGGCTTTCAGCCTCTTTCAGTTCAGACCTGGCTTCTTCCAGTTTTTGCTGTTTCTTGCTGATTTTCTCGTGATCACCGTTCGCCTGAGCTTCTTTCAGCTCCTGCTCACGTTCGGCAACTTTTTCACGTTTCTCTTCAACACGTTTCTGGTTTTCCGCTTTCAGACCCGCATCGGTGCAATGCGCCTGATTTTCGCGCAAGGCTTTCTCCAGACCGTCAACGCGGTTCTGGTTTTTATGCGCACGGGCTTCGTCGATCTGTTTCTGGATTTCCTGTTGCTTGGTGACGCAGCTTTCATGCTGAGGTGCGGCCAGAGCAGCGGTGGTGAACAGTAAGGCAGGGACAAGCGTGAGGGCAGATAAAGTGAGTTTCATCGTCGGGCTTCCTTTTGACCATTAAGTGAGTGTGGCACTTAATTCCATTTGTTGATGTGTTTTTTGAATAACTAGCCGCTCAATCATATCACCACTGAATATATGGTGATATGAGACAAATCCTGAGCGCTGGCTTATCCGAACTTGAGGCGGTCACGATCCAGTTTCGCCACCCAGGCTTTGGCGTGCGGCGGTTCGCAGTACTGGATCACGAACCCGGCAGGTAAAATATCCTGCAACACGGTTTCGGCCATTTTGCGTTGTGAGGCGGAATCCAGCTGTACCACAAGACCGTCGTTAAGCGGGGTGATGCTTTTGATATGAATGCCGCGCTGACTCAGGCCCTGATAGACATAAAAACCGTCGGGTAGCGCGACGCCTGCTCTGGCAGGACGGATTTGCAGGGCGCTGGCCGGCGCCGGAAGACGGGACACCGCCAGCCCGAGCACCGCGGCCGTGGCCAGCAGCATCAGCACCACAGGCCAGATAAATGAACGTTTGAGAAATCTGCGGCTCATTATGCGTTTTTGCCTTTGTTCTGGCGGTCGGCGTGTTTTTTACGCCACAGCATCACAATCGAACCGACCAGTCCGCCGATCAACAACAGCACCGGCAACAGCATCAGGCAGTTCATCACCTGATCTTCATATTTCAGGAACAGCGGCGTTTTTCCGAGGAAATAGCCCAGCGATGTCAGGATCAGGATCCACAGCAATCCGCTGACCCAGTTGAAAAACTGAAAGCGGCTGTTGCTCAGGCCAGACAGACCGGCAATCGTTGGCAGCAGGGTGCGCACAAAGGCCAGAAAACGGCCCACTAACAGCGCGGAAAGCCCGTGTTTATGGAAAAGCGCATGGGCGCGTTCGTGATAATGCACCGGTAAATGTGCCAGCCAGCTCTGAACCAGCCTGGTGTTGCCGAGCCATTTCCCCTGTGCGTAACTCAGCCAGCAGCCCAGACTGGCGGCGCTGGTGAGCAGGAAAATCGTCAGCGGGAAATTCATCGCGTCTTTGGCAATCAGTACGCCAACCAAAATCAGCAGGCTGTCGCCCGGCAAAAACGCAGCGGGCAGCAAACCATTTTCCAGGAAAATAATCATGAATAAAATCAGGTACAACGCCCAGACCAACTGCGGATTAGCCAGGGTTTTATAATCTTGTTGCCACAAGGCATCGATAAGCGAACTGATAATTTCCATCTGTGTCGTAAAACTCCATCATTTGCAGTGGGTCAGCGAAAAAAACATCAGCGGAGAATGTGTCTCGACGCAGCCTGTTTTGCTGATAAGGTCGCCTCTTCCCTGGCGGGCTTTCTGGTCAAACGCGGTTCGGGGGTTTACACGTTTTTCGGCGTGTTACACACGGCCTGAACGGGTAAAAAAAGTGGTCTAACTGTAACAAAATAACAATACCTCAGACAGGTAAATATAGCGCGTTGCGACGGATCATTTAAGTCCGCAGCACGTTATGGAAAAGGGTTTTACATTGACTGACACTACCCGACAGTATCTGACAGGTGAGGGGGAGAAGGGCACAGAGGGAGAAAAAAGGCAGGTTGGGGAAGAAAACCTGCCTTAAGTGGAATTTATTTGCTGTTCAGCAAAGGCGGATCGAGATGAACAACCGGGTTTTCTGAATAAAGATAACGGTCTACGTTAAACTCGAAATCATCACTGGTGGCGCGGAAAAGCATTTGTTTGGTGTTTTCCAGATGCTGCCACATCGCCAGCTTGGCGGCGTGCGGATCACGACGGATCAACGCTTTGAGGATCAGATCGTGTTCCTCACACCAGCTTTCGATCGACTTCTCGTCGATGTGTTCATGCAGCTTGCGCCAGTAAGGGTTATGCAAACGCTGACTCCACATCTTCTCGACGATGGTGGCCAGTGCGTTGTTTTGCGTAGCCTGCGCGACCTGCACATGGAACTTCAAATCCCACTCAGAATCACGGAAGCGGTCTTCCTGCCGGGCGTGTTCCTGAATTTCCATCAGACGCATGATGTCCTGCTTGGTCACCTGCGTGGCGGCGAATTCAGCGATATTACTTTCGATTAACTGGCGTGCCTGCAACAACTCAAACGGACCGGCGGTGCCAAACTCGCTGCCGCAATCGGGCACGACAAGATGACGCTGCTGGTTTGACATCACATGAATTCCCGACCCTTTACGCACTTCTACATAACCTTCCACTTCCAGCATGATGATCGCTTCGCGCACCACGGTGCGGCTGACATCCATTTCATCCGAAATCAGACGTTCGGCAGGCAGCTTCTCGCCAACCGGATATAAACCTGTTTCGATGCGTTCCTTGAGCGTGGCAGCCAGTTGTTGATATAGGCGTCTGGTGTCTGTGGATTCCATATGAGTGCTCTTTAAAGTAGTGAAACCTGTAAGAAGTGAGTGTCGGACAGACCTGTGAACTTATTATACAAGTACCAGTATACGTTTTACGAAAGGTTGATGCACCGTGCATTAGCCAGAAAGGAGTGGGAGAAATGTCAGAAAAAAGCAAAGCCCGGTAAAGGATCTTACCGGGCTGATAACCGTGGATCAGGCTTTCGCAGCGTGCAGCGTAGCCGGTTGAGGTTCGACGGCTGAGCGGTTTTGCAACACAGTCCAGATGATGATGGCACCGAGCAGGTCGAAGACCGCAAGGGCTGCAAACAGCGGGCTGAAGCCGATGGTATCGGCCAGCGCACCCACCACCAGAGCGAACATGGTACTGGCCATCCAGGCCGCCATACCGGTCAGACCGTTGGCAGTCGCCACTTCGTTACGTCCGAACACGTCAGAGGAAAGCGTGATCAGCGCGCCGGACAGTGACTGGTGAGCAAAACCACCGACACACAGTAAAGCGATAGCGGCGTACGGGCTGGTGAACAGGCCGATCATGCCAGGGCCGATCATCAGTACCGCACCCAGCGTCACCACCATTTTACGGGAGACGATCAGGTTCACTTTGAAGTATTTCTGGAACAACGGTGGCATATAACCGCCGAGGATACAGCCGAGGTCAGCAAACAGCATCGGCATCCAGGCAAACATCGCGATTTCTTTCAGGTTAAAGCCATACACCTTGAACATGAACAGCGGGATCCAGGCGTTGAATGTCCCCCAGGCTGGTTCAGCCAGAAAACGTGGCAGCGCAATGCCCCAGAACTGACGGTTACGCAGGATCTGCCAGGCAGACATTTTCTTGCCGTTGTCGGTCTGATGCTGTGCTTCCTGACCTTCCAGAATGTATTCACGCTCTTCAGGGCTGAGTTTCTTTTGATCTTTAGGATGCTTGTAGAAGACCAGCCAGCTCAGTGCCCAGATCAGGCTCAGCGCACCGGTAATGATGAAGGCTAACTGCCAGCTGTGCATCACGATACACCAGACGACCAGCGGCGGCGCAATCATCCCGCCGATAGAGGAACCGACGTTGAAGTAGCCGACGGCAATAGAACGTTCTTTTGCCGGGAACCATTCGCTGCTGGCTTTCAGACCGGCAGGGATCATTGCGGCTTCCGCCATACCGACCGCACCGCGGGCGATGGCCAGGCCACCCCAGCTGCTTGCCAGCGCGGTCGCCATACAGAAGACGGCCCACATCACGGCGAACATGGCGTAACCGACTTTGGTGCCCATGACGTCAAGGACATAACCGGCCACCGGCTGCATCAGGGTATAGCATGCGGAATAGGCGGCGATAATATAAGAATATTGCTGTGTGGTGATGTTCAGCTGGCTCATCAGCGTTGGCGCTGCGGCGGCAATGGCGTTACGTGTTAAATAACCTAATACAGTGCCGCATGTGACCAGTGCGATCATGTACCAGCGTAACCCTTTAATCTTACCCATTTAACTCTCTCCCAGTAAATAATCCGGCGATGACAGCGTCAGGCTGTCAGGGCGTATTTCTCACCACCTGTACAAGCATGGGGTTCTGGCTTTCCTTAACGTGTTTTCCGGGAATGTCGCCGCCAGATGATTTCACTGGGAGCTGCCCGTGCTATTACGCACTGCGTTATTGTTATCTGTGCGTAAGTGTCCGATGAACGTCCTGAACACCAGAATTACTGCTTCACCAGGGGCGGAGTGCGCCAGGGAAGTGTTTTGCCCGGGCAACAGCGAAAGGACGTGGCAGGTAATCTCTGACGCTCTTGTCCGGGCGATGCAAAGATAACTTGTCATACAGATTTAAAATTTGAATGACATCACAAAACCACATTTAAATTGTGTGGTTACTTAACTTTTTTAACTACAGGCTTATTTACTTGATTTTACAATGAAAAGTGCCTTTCGTTTGATCGGCTTCACACTTTTCCGCCCATGAGTAACAATGACAACCTGATTATCGAAACGTAATTGGTGTAACAACTTTACGAAACGATCACATTTAAAACGAACAGTTAATGAACGACCTTATTTGTTCGCTTATGAGAAAGAGGCTGTACAACGAATGAACGAACCGATCGCCTGCGCCTTGCTGTGCGGCGATCTGCCCTGGCAGGGAAGACGGCGGGACGGGGCCAAAGGCGCTATAAAGCCGAAATAAAGCGACAACGGGGCTTTTGTCACATTTGGTACGAATTAACTTGTCATACAGATTTAAAGTTTGAGTAACATCACAAAATGACACTCTAATTGTGAGGATAATACGCACCAGTACCTGATGGTGATAAAGCCATTATTTTACAGCGAATTAGTTTGGGTTTTTGGAATGAAATCAGGCGTTTTAGCGGCTTTGCTGCGTTAAAAAGTACTGGACGATAGCTTAAATTGGTGTGATAACTTCGCACCATTGAGTGACAACTCTACAGAATTGATGATGAGGAACTTAAGATGGCGCAGTTTTTAACGGAAGACTTCCTTCTTGACACTGAATTCGCACGTCGCCTGTATCACGACTACGCGAAAGATGAGCCCATTTTTGACTACCACTGCCATTTGCCACCTGAGCTGATTGCGCAGGACTACAAATTCAAAAACCTGTATGACATCTGGCTGAAAGGCGATCACTACAAATGGCGCGCGATGCGTACCAATGGTGTGCCTGAGCGTATGTGTACCGGTGATGCCAGTGACCGTGAAAAATTTGATGCCTGGGCTGCAACGGTTCCTCACACGATCGGTAACCCGCTGTACCACTGGACGCACTTAGAACTGCGCCGTCCGTTCGGTATCACCGGAAAACTGCTTTCTCCGTCTACGGCGGGCGAAATCTGGGAACGCGGTAATGAACTGCTGGCGCAGGATCAATTCTCTGCCCGCGGCATCATGAAACAGATGAACGTGAAAATGGTCGGCACCACCGATGACCCGATCGATTCGCTGGAACATCATAAAGCTGTCGCACAAGATGCCGGTTTTGACATTAAAGTGCTGCCAAGCTGGCGTCCGGATAAAGCCTTCAACATTGAAGCGGCCACGTTCGTGGATTACATGAAGAAACTGGAAGCGGCGGCTGACGTCTCTATTACCCGTTTCAGCGATCTGCGTGATGCCCTGAAAAAACGTATGGATCACTTCGCGGCGCACGGTTGCAAAGTGTCTGACCACGCGCTGGATGTGGTGGTGTACGGCGAAGCGGATGACGCCACGCTGGACGGCATTCTGGCCCGTCGTCTGAACGGCGAAACGCCAACTGCGCAGGAAATTGCCCAGTTCAAAACCGGCGTGCTGTTGTATCTGGCTTCTGAATATCAACGTCGTGAATGGGTACAGCAATACCACATTGGCGCGCTGCGCAATAACAACACCCGTATGTTCCAGCTGATTGGTGCAGACGTCGGTTTCGACTCCATTAACGACCAGCCGCTGGCAGAACCGCTGTCCAAACTGCTGGGCGCGCAGGGTCTGGCCGGTGGCCTGCCAAAAACTATCCTGTATTGCCTGAACCCGCGTGATAACGAAGTGATCGGCACCATGGTCGGTAACTTCCAGGGCGAAGGGATGCCGGGCAAAATGCAGTTCGGTTCCGGCTGGTGGTTTAACGATCAGAAAGACGGCATGCAACGTCAGATGACCCAGCTTGCCAATCTGGGCTTACTGAGCCGTTTCGTCGGCATGCTGACTGACAGCCGCAGCTTCTTGTCCTATACGCGTCATGAATATTTCCGTCGCATCCTGTGCCAGATGATCGGCCGCTGGGTGGAAGATGGCGAAGCACCGGCAGATATCGAACTGCTGGGCAGCATGGTGAAAAATATCTGCTTCGATAATGCCAAACAGTATTTCCAGATTGAACTGAACTGATCTGCAAAAACTGAGCTTCATAGATTAAGTAGTTCGACGGAGCGCAGGTCCCTGCGCTCCTGAAATAAACACTGTAATAACAACTAACTATCCCAACAGAGAACGACGGCCACGGGGCATTTTTCCCGCCCTCAAAGACCGGAGTCTGAGCAAATTAAGGTGAATGTGAGATGCAAAGGTTAAATCGCCGTGACTTCCCTGGCCGTCAACATCCGGACAAAATTATCCAGTTTGGTGAAGGTAACTTTTTGCGGGCGTTTGTTGACTGGCAAATCGACCTGCTGAATGAACACACCGATCTGGATGCCGGGATCGTGGTCATTCGCCCGATTGATACCGACTTCCCACCTTCACTGAGCACGCAGGATGGTCTGTATACCACCATCATCAGCGGCCTGAACGAACAGGGTGAAACGGTGCGTGATACCCGCATCATCCGTTCCGTTAACCGCGAAATTAATATTTATCATCAGTTTGATGAGTATCTGGCGCTGGCCCGCGACCCGAATATCCGCTTCGTGTTCTCCAACACCACCGAAGCCGGTATCAGTTATGTAGAAAGCGATCGCCTTGAAGATGCGCCTCCGGCCAGTTTCCCGGCCAAACTGACCCGTTTGCTGTTTGAACGTTTCACGCATTTCTCCGGTGCGGCCGATAAAGGCTGGGTGCTGCTGCCTTGCGAACTGATCGACTATAACGGTGAAGCATTGCAGGAACTGGTGCTGCGTTACGCGCAACAATGGGCGTTGCCTGCGGCCTTCACGCAGTGGCTGGAAAACAGCAATACATTCTGTTCGACGCTGGTTGACCGCATCGTGACCGGTTATCCGCGCAGCGAAATTGACAGCCTGCAGGAAGAACTGGGCTATCAGGACAGCTTCTTTGACAGCGCCGAGCACTTCTACCTGTTCGTCATTCAGGGGCCAAAAAGTCTGGCTCAGGAACTGCGTCTGGACAAACTGCCGCTGAATATCCGTCTGGTTGACGACATCAAACCGTACAAAGAACGCAAAGTGGCGATCCTCAACGGCGCGCACACCGCGCTGGTGCCGGTGGCCTTCCTGTCAGGGCTGAATACCGTGGGCGAATCCATGAATGATCCGCAGATCAGCCGCTTTGTGGAACTGGCCATTGCCGAGGAAATCTCGCCAGTGCTGGATCTGCCGCAGGATGAACTGACGTCCTTTGCCCAGGCGGTACTCAGCCGTTTCCGCAACCCTTTCATTCAGCATCAGCTGCTGTCGATTGCCCTGAACGGCATGACCAAATACCGCACCCGTATTCTGCCGCAACTGCTGGCGAGTCAGGAAAAGAACCAGATGCTGCCTCCGCGTCTGACCTTTGCGCTGGCGGCGCTGCTGGCGTTCTACCGTGGCGAGCGTCACGATGAAATCTATCCGTTGCAGGACGATGCACACTGGCTGAGCCGTTTCTCCGAACTCTGGGGCGATGTGCGCAGTGGCAGTCTGCCGCTGATCGGGCTGGTGGAAACCGTGCTGGCCGATGAAGAACACTGGGGACGTGACCTGAACACCGTGCCGGGTCTGACTGCCAAAGTCACCGAACAACTGCAGGCGATTGAAGACCGTGGCATGCGCGATGCGCTGGCGGCTTACAGCTAAGAGAGCGATCTATGCAAAGTATCATTCAAATTCATACCGCTGATAACGTTGCTGTCGCGCTGCGCGACATCGAAGCAGGCGAGCAGGTTGAAGCAGGCGGTTACACCGTCGTCCTGCCGCAGCCTGTGGCCCGTGGTCATAAATTCGCCCTCCGCCCGATTGCGGCGGGGGAGAACATTGTTAAATACGGTTTGCCGATCGGGCATGCGCTGGCGGCCATTGAGCCGGGTGTGCATATCCACTCGCAAAACGGCAAAACCAATCTCAGCGATCTGGACGAATACCAGTATCAGCCGGATTTCGCCAGCTTGCCGGAACAGATGGCAGATCGCGATATACAGATCTTCCGTCGTAAAAACGGACAGGTGGGGATCCGCAATGAATTGTGGCTGATCCCGACGGTGGGTTGCGTCAACGGGATCGCCCGTCAGATCCAGTCACGTTTTCTGAAAGAAACCAATGACGCGGAAGGCATCGATGGCGTTTTCCTGTTCACCCATCCGTTCGGTTGTTCACAGCTGGGCGACGACCATGTGAACACCCGCACCATGCTGCAAAACATGGTTCGTCATCCGAACGCGGGCGCGGTGCTGGTGATCGGCCTCGGTTGTGAAAACAATCAGGTGGACGTGTTCCGCGACACGCTGGGCGACGTTGACGAAGAGCGCGTGCGTTTCATGACGCTGCAAAAATTCGACGACGAAGTGGAAGCCGGTCTGGAACGTCTGCGCGAGCTGTATGCCGTGATGCGTGACGATAAACGCGTGCCGGGCAAACTCAGCGAACTGAAATTCGGTCTGGAATGTGGGGGGTCTGACGGCTTGTCCGGGATCACCGCCAACCCGCTGCTCGGCCGCTTCTCCGATTATGTGATCGCTAACGGCGGTACCTCCGTACTGACCGAAGTGCCGGAAATGTTTGGCGCGGAACGCATTCTGATGAGCCGCTGCCGTGATGAAGGCACGTTTGAAAAAACCGTTCACATGGTGAATGATTTCAAACAGTACTTTATCGAGCATAACCAGCCGATTTATGAGAATCCGTCTCCGGGTAACAAAGCCGGTGGCATCACCACGCTGGAAGAAAAATCCCTCGGCTGTACGCAGAAAGCCGGTCAAAGCCCGGTGATGGACGTGCTGAAATACGGCGAACGTCTGACCACGCCGGGTCTGAACCTGCTGAGTGCGCCGGGTAACGACGCCGTCGCCACCAGTGCGCTGGCCGGTGCCGGATGCCATATGGTGCTGTTCAGTACTGGCCGCGGTACGCCATACGGTGGTTTTGTGCCGACGGTGAAACTGGCGACTAACAGTGAACTGGCGACCAAAAAACCGCACTGGATCGATTTTGATGCCGGACGCCTGATCCACGATGTCAGCATGGATCAACTGCTGGGTGAATTTGTGGATCTGATCGTGGCGATCGCCGATGGGCGCAAAGCCAAAAACGAACTCAATGATTTCCGCGAATTAGCCATCTTTAAAAGCGGTGTCACATTGTAACCGGTCAGGTTTATCGTTAGGATGAAACGGCGTTTCAGTTATGAAGCGCCGTTTGCTTTTGCAGCGCAAGAACTCCACGTATGAGACTCCTGACAAATGACGTATTACTGGTTTGCCCAGTCAGTTGGTGTTGTGGCCTTCATGGTCGGCATCACGATGTTTTTCAACCGCAGCGACCGCCGCTTTAAACAACAACTTTCTGCTTACAGCGCCATTATCGGCGTGCATTTCCTGATGATGGGTGCTGCGCCTGCGGGCATGAGCGCCTTACTCAACTCTCTGCGCACGCTGATTTCCCTGCGTACCCGTAACCAGTGGATCATGGTAATTTTCATCGTCCTGACGCTGGGATTAGGGCTAAGCCGCGCCCATCACTGGGTGGAGCTTTTGCCGGTCGGCGCCACGGTAGTCAGCACCTGGGCGCTGTTCCGCACCAGCGGGCTGACCACGCGATGCATAATGTGGTGCTCAACCTGCTGCTGGGTGGCGCACAACATCTGGCTCGGCTCGATCGGTGGCTCACTGATCGAAGGCAGTTTTCTGGTGATGAACGGTTTTAACATCATCCGCTTCCGTCGCCTGCAACTGCGCGGCATCGACCCGTTTGAGGTCGAGAAGAAGATAGTCCAGAAAATGGATGAAAATAAAGCAGAATAACAATGAGATCCACGATTGTGGATCTCCCTCGTAAACTTTTCCTGCAACGGTGTAAGCCGTTAAGTTTATTTCGATCCGTCCTGGAAATAAAACTTCCCCTGGTTGCCAACCTGACGTTATTCGTTAAATTCCTTCCCGAATATATTTTAACTTTGTACAAAATATCGGGAGAGCTATGCCTGTTCAGCTAAGTGACCAGTTTAACGAATTGCAGGAAAATGGTTTTCATTACCAATCATTCAAATTTATGATAAATGGATTTCCTTTTATCATGGTGTTTTTTGAAATAATGAGAAGTCATCAGGAATATCTCGCGGAAAGAGAAAATGAAATCGGAGTCATCATTCCGCAAGGCAGTTACGACGTTAAATTCGATAGACAACATAATGTGGATAAGAAAGAATACTACCAGCCTGCAACGCCTGATGAGCAGCTTAACATCAGAGGGATGGCGGCGCTGGGACTGGCTTTAGAAATGATTCTGGAAATGCATATTGAAAGATATCATTCACGATTCTTTCTGGCCGTTGCCGATAATCCGCGACTTAAACGTTTCTACGACAGGTTAGTCAGCAAAAAGAGACACTCACAAAGATATACCATCATGACAAATATAGGATATGGAGGAAATGGATATGCCATCACTGCCCACTATTGAGCAATACCGTGCAATGACATTACGCGAACGTCAGATCCTGAGTATGGAGTTATTTAAATCCGCCTATGATAAGAATATGGCGGAAATGAATAAGCTGACTGAAACAGACCGGCTGGATCAGCAATAAAAGTCTGGTATGTAAACTGCACTGAAATAATAACGGATCCCTGTTACATCCCTTTGTTAAACGCCGTCAGCCCGTTGCAGCAGACCCTTGCACCTGATGGCGTCTCTTTTCCCCTTTATTTTGAATCTGCTCACAGATTGAAGTAATAGTCTGCCGTTTATCCTGATATTGATTCTTTCCCTCTTCTGGCCTCGTTGACAACTTCCGGTCTCAGGAGTAGTTTTCTTTTTCGTGGGAGCGGTCCCACGGAAAAGGGAAAAATCATGGACGTTATTCAGGGATTACTGAAAGAGATATACGCGGGAAAACTGTCAGCCGTATTTTTAGACGATCTCATTACACGTATTGAGGTCGCCAGAAAGCAGATAGGGTATTCTGCCAAGCAGGGCTGGGATGAAAATGATGTGGTATTGATCACTTATGCCGATCAGTTCACGCAAAAAGATAAAAAGACACTTTCCGTATTTAACGCCTTCTATCAGCAATATCTGGGCGATGTTTTTAATATCGTTCATCTGTTGCCCTTTTACCCTTATTCGTCTGATGATGGTTTCTCGGTAATGGATTATCAGCAGGTTAATCCGGTCGCGGGCGGCTGGGATGATATCCGCGCACTGGGACAGTCGACCCGGCTGATGTTTGATTATGTCTGTAACCATATTTCCGCTGGCAGCGAATGGTTTAAACACTATCTGGCAGGCAATCCTAAATATGAAAATTATTTCCTCAGCCTTGACGCGAATACGGATTTATCTGCGGTGACCCGTCCGCGCAGATCGCCACTGTTAACGCCTTTTTGCGTTGATAATGGCGAAACCCGCCACGTCTGGACCACCTTTAGCGCCGACCAGATCGACCTGAATTTTGCTCATCCGGACGTATTGCGCGACATGCTTGATGTGCTGCTCAGATACCTGTCGGAAGGCGCGGAATATGTGCGTCTCGATGCGGTAGGCTATATGTGGAAAACCCCTGGCACCTCCTGTATTAATCTGCCTGAAACGCATTTACTGGTGAAGTTATTCCGCGCGGTGGTGGATTATGTTTCGCCGGGCACGGTGATTATTACCGAAACCAACGTGCCGCATCAGGACAACATCAGTTACTTCGGCAACGGATTTGATGAAGCGCAGATGGTGTACCAGTTCCCGCTGCCACCGCTGGTTTTGCATGCCATTCACAGTGAAAATGCCACCACGCTCGCCCGCTGGGCCGCTGACCTTGATGGCTGTACGCCCGCCACTACGTTCTTTAATTTTCTCGCCTCCCATGACGGCATTGGCCTGAATCCGTTGCGCGGATTATTGCCGGAACCGGAGATCCTCCGGCTGGTCGATGCGCTGCAACAGGAAGGCGCGCGGGTGTCGTTTAAAAATAATCCCGATGGCAGCAGCACCCCGTATGAAGTCAACGTCACTTATATGGATGCGCTAAACCGGCAGGGCGATCACGACGATTTACGCCTGCGACGCTTCATGCTGGCACACGCCATTTTACTGGCTTTTCCCGGCGTCCCGGCGTTGTATATCCAGAGCATTCTCGGTTCGCGTAATGATATTGAAGGCATGGAAAGTGCCGGGCATAACCGGGCCATTAACCGGCAGAAATATGATATCGCCCACATTGAGCAGGCATTATCCGAACCGGATTCATTACGCGCCCGGGTATTTCGTGCCCTGAAAGCGTTAATCGCCTGCAGAATAAAACAACCGGCATTTCATCCTTCCGCACCGATGCAGGTCATGGATTATGGTGACTCTGTTTTTGCCTTTATTCGTGGCCGTGGCCGCGATGAAATAATGTGTCTGTTTAATGTTTCCGGTAAAAAAGTGGAGGCTGAAATTCCTGCCGGACATTATCAGATATTACCGGATAATGAAGGGTGGCAGTGCGAAGGGGAAATAATTCTCGAGCCATATCAGGCTGTCTGGCTACGTCGTTAATTTAGTTTTCGCTTAATTTATTCCAGTGACAGGGTGTTAATTTTCACGGCCAGTGCTTGCGGCTGGCTTAAAAACAGCAAAGGAGATGTTCATGAATATAATAATGAGCCGTAAATATATCCTTATGACCCCGCTATTATTATCTGCGTTATGTTTATCGGCCTGTGATGAAGCCAGAGAAAAACAGGTCACGATTGAATTTATGCATTCCTCGGTAGAACAGGAACGGCAGGTGGTCATTAATCAGCTGATCGCCCAATTCGAAAAGGAAAATCCGCAGATCATTATCAAACCGGTGCCGGTGGAAGAGGACGCCTATAACACCAAAGTGATTACGCTGGCCCGAACCGGTGCACTGCCTGCGGTCATCGAGGTCAGCCACGATTACGCCAAAGTGATGGATCAGGAACAGCTGATTGACCGCGATGCCATCAGGCAGGTGATCGACGGCATTGGCGCTGACCAGTTCTATCCCGGCGTATTGCGTATCGTGCGCACCGAAGAAGGCCAGCATTACACCGGCGTGCCGATCCACGGCTGGATACAGGGGATCTGGTACAACAAATCGCAACTGGCCGCAGCCGGATTTTCTGCGCCGGAAAACTGGCAGGACGTTACCCGTATTGCCACGGCGTTTAATCATCCCGCACAGAAAAAATACGGTATCGCCTTACCGACCGCAGAAAGTGTGCTGACTGAACAGGCTTTCTCGCAGTTTGCGCTTTCCAACGACGCCAACGTCTTTGATGCGCAGGGGAAAATCACCGTCGATACGCCGCCCATGCAGCAGGCACTGGATTACTACCGGCAGCTCGCGACTTTCTCCATGCCCGGCTCCAATGACGTCATGGAAATCAAAGACGCCTTTATGAACGGCACCGTGCCGATGGCGATTTACTCCACTTATCTTCTCCCGGCGGTATACAGCGAAGGTAAAGCGGCCGATCTCGGGTTTGCTGTACCGACCGAAAAATCCAAAGCCGTCTACGGCACCATCACTTCCCTGACCATTTCTAACGGGCTGGATGCGCCGGAACGTGAAGCCGCTGAACAGTGGGTCAGTTTCCTGGAGAAACCGGATAACGCCACGGCGTGGGTACTGATGTCGCCGGGTGCGGCGCTGCCGGTGACCAAAGGCGTGACCGGTAATGCCATCTGGCAAAACAATCCGGTGATCAAAGCCTTTGGTACGTTGCCACAAATGCTGGTGAACGAGTTCGCCAACGTGCAGGTGTTCGGCTCCGTCGGGGAGAAAAACTTCGCGGCGATGGGGGATATCACCGGCTCGGCCGTACTCAGTGAAATGCTCAATGGCGTGACCGTCGGGAAAAAGGATCCGCAGCAGTCGCTGACGGAAGGGCAAAAGCGTATCGAAGTCCTGATGCAAAAACGCTAAGTGCAGGAGCCTGAACCTCAGGGAAGATCATGAAATCACGTAAATTTAACCATTCTGATGGCCGTTTCGCGCTGCTTCTGCTCGCCCCCAGTCTCTTTTTGCTGGGGCTGCTGGTGGCCTATCCGATGCTGTCGAATATTCAGATCAGCTTTCTGCAAATCCCGCTGAATCCGCGTCTCGATAACCGGTTCGTTGGTCTGGATAACTACCTCAGTATTCTCACCGATCCGGGTTTTTATCACTCGCTGTGGATTACGTTCTGGTACACCGCGCTGGTGGTGACGGGCAGTACCGGGCTGGGGCTGGGTGTCGCGCTGTTTTTTAACCGTGAATTCCGCTTTCGTAAAACGGCGCGTTCGCTGGTGATTTTGTCCTACGTGACGCCTTCTATTTCGCTGGTGTTTGCCTGGAAATACATGTTCAACAACGGCTACGGCATTGTGAATGTGATCGGTGCGGATATGCTGCACCTGTTCGACGATGCCCCGTTGTGGTTCGACAATCCGGTCAGCAGTTTCGTGCTGGTGGTGCTGTTCGCCATCTGGCGCTATTTCCCCTACGCCTTTATTTCGTTTCTGGCGATTTTGCAGACCGTAGACAAATCGCTGTACGAAGCCGCAGGCATGGACGGCGCTAACGCATGGCAGAAATTCCGCATCGTGACGCTGCCCGCCATTATGCCGGTGCTGGCTACGGTGGTGACCCTGCGCGCCATCTGGATGTTCTACATGTTTGCCGACGTTTATTTGCTGACCAACAAGGTCAACATTCTCGGTGTGTATCTCTACAAAACCGCCTTTGCATTTAACGATTTAGGCAAAGCTGCCGCCATTTCCATGGTGCTGTTTGCCCTGATCTTTATCGTTATCCTTCTTGCCAGAAAACGGGTGAATATCAATGGCAGCAACTAACCGCAAGATCCTGCGCAAAGCGGGCTTTTATGCCAGCCTGCTGATTTTTCTTGGCGCGATGTTATTTCCTTTTTTCATCATGCTGATGACCTCGTTCAAAAGCAGCAAAGAGGCGATTTCCCGCCATCCGACGCTGTTCCCGCAGGAGTGGGATTTCCATCATTACGTGGATATTTTCAATCCGCAGATTTTCCCGTTCCTCAGTTACTTTAAAAACAGCCTGACCGTGTCGGTGCTGGCCTCCGTGATCGCCGTGTTCTTTGGCATCCTCGGGGCTTACGCCTTATCGCGGCTGCGGTTTAAAGGGCGGGTCACCATCAATGCCAGCTTTTATACCGTCTACATGTTTTCCGGCATTTTGCTGGTGGTGCCGCTGTTCAAGATTATTTCGACACTCGGCCTGTATGACACCACCACCGCGCTGGTGATCACCATGGTGGTTCAGACATTACCGACGGCGGTGTTCATGCTGAAAAGCTATTTCGACACCATTCCCCACGACATTGAAGAGGCGGCGATGATGGACGGCCTTAACCGGCTGCAAATCATTTTCTACATCACCGTGCCGCTGGCGATCTCCGGCATCATTTCGGTGTTTGTGTACTGCTTTATGGTGGCCTGGAACGACTATCTGTTCGCCTCTATTTTTCTCTCCAGCTCGGCCAATTTCACCCTGCCTGTCGGCCTGAACACCCTGTTCAGCACGCCGGATTATGTCTGGGGAAGAATGATGGCCGCCTCGCTGGTGACCGCGCTGCCGGTGGTTCTGATGTACGCGCTTTCGGAGCGGTTTATCAAAGGCAATCTTACTGACGGCGGCGTAAAAGGCTGACGTTAACGACTCACATTGACGTAGTAACGATGAAGGAATATCTGATGAAAAAACTGGTCGCAACCCAGCCGCGTGTGGCTGAACTGATGGATTATGAGGACCGCCCGGTCGCGGCGCATGAAGTCAAAATTCGCGTGAAATTTGGCGCGCCGAAACACGGCACCGAAGTGGTGGATTTTCGCGGCGTCAGCCCGTTTATCGACGAGGAGTTTTCGGCGGAATGGGGAATGTTTGTCCCGCGTCCCGCGGATGCGCCGCGCGGTATTGTGTTCGGCGAATTCCAGCTCGGCAACATGGTGGTCGGTATTGTGTGCGAAAAGGGCAGCGAGGTGACGGATTACGCACTCGGAGATGAGGTGTGCACTTACGGCCCGCTGAGCGAAACGGTGATCGTCAACGCGGTGAACAACTACAAATTACGCAAAATGCCTGCCGGTGCCTCATGGAAAAACGCCGTTTGTTATGACCCGGCGCAGTTCGCCATGAGCGGGGTGCGCGACGGCAATGTCCGCGTAGGGGATTTCGTGGTGATCGTCGGGCTGGGCGCTATCGGGCAGATCGCCGTGCAACTGGCGAAAAAAGCCGGGGCCAGCATCGTGATTGGCGTCGATCCGCTGGAAAAACGCGGCGAGATTGCGCTGAAAAACGGCGCGGATGCGGTGTTTAACCCGATCGGCACGGACATCGGGCTGGAGATCAAAAAGCTCACCGGTAAGCAGGGGGCGGACGTGATCATCGAAACCAGCGGCAACGCTCAGGCCTTACAGGCGGCGCTGCGGGGGATCGCTTATGGCGGCACCATCTCCTATGTCGCCTTTGCCAAACCTTTCGCCGAAGGCTTCAACCTCGGGCGCGAAGCGCATTTCAATAACGCCAGAATCGTCTTTTCCCGCGCCTGCAGCGAACCCAATCCTGATTACCCGCGCTGGAGCCGTAAACGCATCGAAGAGTCCTGCTGGGAACTGCTGATGAACGGCTACCTCAACTGTGAAGACCTGATCGACCCGGTGGTGACGTTCAGCAACAGTGCGGAAAGCTACATGACGTACGTCGACCAACATCCCGATCAGAGCATCAAGCTCGGCATCACTTTCTAAAAGGACTCAGACATGAAAATCGGCACACAAAATCAGGCGTTCTTCCCGGAAAACATTCTGGAGAAATTCAAATTTATTCAGGCAATGGGTTTTGACGGTTTTGAAATCGACGGCAAATTGCTGGTCAGTCATCTGGATGACGTGAAGGCCGCCATCGCGCAAACCGGTCTGCCGGTGATCACCGCCTGCGGCGGCTACGACGGCTGGATCGGTGATTTTATCGAAGAACGCCGCCTGAACGGGTTACAGCAAATTACCGCCATTCTGGAAGCGCTGGCGCAGGTCGGCGGTAAAGGGATTATCGTGCCTGCCGCCTGGGGCATGTTTACCTACCGTCTGCCGCCGATGACCTCGCCGCGCAGTCAGGCGGGGGATCGTCTGGCGGTCAGCGCCTCGCTGCGGGAACTGGACAACGTGGCTAAACGCACCGGCACCACCGTGTATCTCGAGCCGCTGAACCGCTATCAGGATCACATGATCAATACGCTGGCCGACGCGCGCCGTTATATCGACGAAGGCGGCCTTGAGCACGTCAAAATCATCGGTGATTTCTACCATATGAGCATTGAGGAAGATTGCCTCAGTGCCGCGTTCCATCAGCAGCGCGACCTGCTCGGCCATGTGCATATTGCGGATAACCATCGTTACCAGCCGGGCAGCGGCTGCATTGATTTTGGCCGCGCGTTTGCGCAGCTGAAAGATGATGGCTACGACGGCTATATCGTCTACGAATGCCGCGTACGGGCGGAGGATCCGGCGCAGGCTTATCAGGATTCACTGACTTATCTTCGCACTTTACTCTGACGGACAGACCGTAAAATGGAATTTATAACGAAACCGGCAGGCGCCTTGAAAGTGGCGCTGATCGGTGCCGGTCAGGTGGCGGAAAAGGTCCATGCGGCCTGCTACCGGCCGCTTCCCGGCGTTGAACTGGTGGCGGTGGTGGATTGTGATGCCGCCCGCGCTGAGGCGTTTGCCGGGCGCAACGGCGTCGCCCGTGCTTATACCTCGCCGGAAGACATGCTGGAGGCTGAACGGCCTGACATCGTCAGCATCTGTACGCCCAACCTGTTCCATCATCAGCAGGTGATCACCGCATTGCAGCATGGCTGCCATGTGTTCTGTGAAAAACCGCCCGCCATGACCGCCGCGCAGGCGCTGGAAATGTGGCAGGCGGCGGAACAGGCCGGAAGGCTGCTGGCCTATGATTTTCATCACCGTTTCGCCGAGGATGCGCGCATTTTGCGTCAGAAAGTGGATGAAGGCGAACTGGGCGACGTCTATGTCACCACCGCCCGGGCATTGCGCCGCTGCGGCGTGCCCGGCTGGGGGAATTTCATTGATAAAACCCAGTCCGGCGGCGGGCCGCTGATCGACATCGGTATTCATATGCTGGATGCCGCGATGTACGTGCTCGGCTTTCCGGCGGTGCGCAAAGTCACCGCGCAGATGTTTCAGAAAATCGGCCACCGCAAAAGTGAAGGGCAGTTCGGCAGCTGGGACCCGCAGAAATACAGCGTGGAAGATTCGGTGTTTGCCGCCATTGAGTTCTGCAACGGCGGGCTGCTGCGGCTGGAAACCGCATTTGCGCTGAACATTCAGCCGCAGTCGGTGATGAACGTCGAGTTTTGCGGGGATAAAGCCGGGGCCACGCTGTTTCCGGCGCAGGTGTATACCGATGACAAAGGCGAACTGGTGACGTTATTCCAGCGTGAGGTTGCTGACGATCAGCGCCACCTGCGCAGCGTTCAGGCGTTTGTGGCGGCAGTGCGCGGGGAAAGGGTCAGTCTGGCGGATGCGGAACAGGGATACCGGATCCAGCAACTGGTGACGGCCATTTATGCGTCGGCAGAATCGGGGGAGAGTGTGTATTTATGATCCAGACTCAGATCCTGCACGAAGCGCCTTTTTCACCGCATCGCCTGAACAAATACGCCAGCCTGCATGCCTGCGGCAACGGACGGATCGGCATTCGTGGCTGTCATGAGGAAGCCTATACCGATCAGCAACGGGGCATGTTTGTTGCCGGTTTTTATCACCGTGCCAATGCCACGGAAGTCACCGAACTGGTGAATCTGCCGGATATTACCGGCATGCGCATTGAGCTGGATGGCGAAAGTTTATCGCTGCTTTCCGGCACGCTGGTGTCTTATCAGCGCGAGTTGCGCACCATGAACGGCGAGCTTTACCGCGAACTGGTCTGGCAGTCGCCCGCCGGTCAGCGGTTCAGAATCGAAACCCGCCGTTTCGTGGCGCTTTCGCCGCTGGCGCTGGTGGCCTGTCGTTTAACCGTGACCGCGCTGGACGCCGCCGCGCATCTGGGCGTCAGTACCGGTATCGACGCCACGCAGACCAACAGCGGCAGACAACACCTGAACGAGCGATCGGTGCGGGTGTTCGATCAAAACGTGCTGCAGGGTGGGTATGACACGACCGACGGGCAGCAACAGGCGATGATCACCAGCCAGTGCCGGATCCCGTCCGGTGCCAGCAGCAGTTTTTCCGCCAAAAATCGCCGGTTGCTGCAACATATCAGCCTGCCATTACCGGCGGGGGAAGCGGTCACGCTGGAAAAATTCAGCTGGATTGCCACCTCGCTCGACGCGGATTTTCTGCCGGAAAGTGACTGGTCGTCACGTTGCCTGGCGTCGCTTTCTGCCTGCGCGCAGCAGGGCTACGGCCATCTGCTGATGGAAAATACCCGTCACTGGCAGCATTACTGGCAGGATTCTCGCGTGTGCGTGACGTCCGATCATCCGCAGGATCAGCGCGCGCTGGATTTTGCGCTGTATCACCTGAAGCTGATGATCCCGGCGCATGATGCGCGTGCCAGCGTGGCGGCGAAAGGGCTGACCGGCGAAGGCTACAAAGGGCATGTGTTCTGGGATACCGAAATATTTATCCTGCCTTTTGCGCTGCTGAATGCGCCGGAACAGGCGCGCAAACTGCTGGAATACCGTTACCTGAATCTGACGCAGGCGCAGGAGAAAGCCCGTCGCAGCGGTTATCAGGGCGCGCTGTTCCCGTGGGAATGCGCCTTCAGCGGTGAAGAAGAAACGCCGGAATTCGCCGCCATTAACATCCGTACCGGACAGCGGCAACGGGTGGCATCGGCAATGGCCGAGCATCATCTGGTGGCGGATATCGCCTATGCCACGGTGGGCTATTTTCAGGCCACGCACGACCGCGAATTTATGCAGCAAATGGGGCTGGCGCTGCTGAAGGAAACGGCGCTGTTCTGGATGAGTCGTGCGCAGCGGCGGGGTGACCGGCTGGACATTCTCAACGTGATTGGTCCGGATGAATACACCGAACACGTTGATAACAATGCGTTTACCAATTATATGGCGCACGACAATGTGCAGGCCGCCTGCCGTTATCTGCGTGAATGTGATCAGCAGGATGCCGCGTTTCTGGCGCAGGCAGAGGATTTTCTGGCGCATCTGTATTTACCGCAGCCGGATGAACAGGGCGTGATCGCTCAGGATGATACCTTCTTCAGCAAGCCGCAGTGCGACCTGACGGCCTATAAATCGCAGCAGGGCACACAGGCCATCTTGCTGGATTATTCCCGTGCTGAAATCAACGAGATGCAGGTGCTGAAACAGGCCGATGTGGTGATGCTGATGCATCTCTTGCCGGAAAAATTCACCTCCGGTTGCCTGTCCGCCAACCTCGCGTTCTATGAACCCCGCACCATTCACGATTCCTCCCTGAGCAAATCGGTACACGGGATTGTTGCCGCACGAAGCGGGCAGACGGCGCAGGCATTGCAGTTTTACCGCGAGGCCTGTCGTATCGATCTGGGTGAGGAACCGCATTCTTCTGACGACGGCATTCATGCCGCAGCGACGGCGGCCATCTGGCTGGGCGCAGTGACGGGGTTTGCCGGGCTGACGTATCAGTCGGGGGAACTGCATTTCCGGCCCTCGCTGCCGCCGGGCTGGTCGCGGTTGCAGTTCCCTGTGCGCTGGCGCGGTGCGTGCCTGACGGTGTGTCTGGAACCGCAGCAGTTCATCCTCAGCAAAACGGACGCGCAGCCGCTGACGGTCCGCATCAACGGCACGGCCCACACCTTTACGGAAAGCCTCGTACTGAAAGGAACGCATGATGAAAACTGACACTCTGCCGCGCGCCGTCATTTTTGACCTCGACGGCGTCGTGGTCGATACCGCCCATCTGCATTTTCTCGCCTGGCAGCGGCTGGCGCAGCGTATCGGCATCCACATTGATGCGGCGTTTAATGAACAACTGAAAGGCGTCAGTCGTCAGGGTTCACTGGCGCGCATTCTGGCCGCAGGGGGAAAAACGCAGAGGTTTACCCAGGCAGAATGCGAAAGCCTGGCGACGGAAAAGAACGCGGATTACGTCGGATTACTCGCCGGACTGACCCCTGCCGATATTCTGCCGGGCATCGGCGACCTGCTGCGCGCGCTGCGTCAGCACGGGATCCTCACCGGTCTGGCTTCCGCTTCACAAAATGCCCCGCAGGTGCTTGCGGCGCTGGGGTTACAGCCGGCATTTGATTATGTGGCTGACAGCGGGCAGATCACGCATTCGAAACCGCATCCGGAAATTTTCCTCACCGTGTGTGATGCGCTGAACGTCGCGCCGCAACAGGCGGTGGGGGTTGAAGATGCGCAGGCGGGGATTGATGCATTACGGGCCGGAGGCATTTTCGCCATCGGTATCGGCGCCACGCTGGAAGGGGCAGATTACCGTCTGGATTCCACCGGGGCCTTGTCGCTGGCCGTTATCGGGCAACAGTGGGCGCGCCATCAGGCTGACATTTAAGGAAAAATTATGGCTCAGATTTCACTGCAACATATTCAGAAGATTTACGACAAGCAGGTTCACGTGGTGAAGGATTTCAATCTGGAGATCGCGGATAAGGAATTTATCGTGTTTGTCGGGCCGTCCGGCTGCGGTAAATCCACCACTTTGCGCATGATTGCCGGGCTGGAGGAGATCTCGTCAGGCGAGCTGCTGATTGACGGCGTGCGCATGAACGACGTCGCGCCGAAAGATCGCGAAATCGCCATGGTGTTTCAGAACTACGCGCTGTATCCGCATATGTCCGTTTACGACAACATGGCGTTTGGCCTGAAACTGAGAAAGATTGCGCCGGAGGAGATCAGTCAGCGGGTGGAATATGCCGCACAGATCCTCGGGCTGAAGGAGTATCTGGCGCGACGTCCGGGCGCGTTATCCGGCGGCCAGCGTCAGCGCGTGGCGCTCGGGCGCGCGATTGTGCGCGATGCCAAAGTCTTTTTAATGGATGAACCGCTGTCGAATCTCGATGCCAAGCTGCGGGTTCAGATGCGTGCCGAAATCAGCAAGCTGCACCATAAACTCGATACCACGATGATTTATGTCACCCACGATCAGACCGAAGCCATGACCATGGCCACGCGGATTGTGGTGATGAAAGACGGCGTGATCCAGCAGGTCGGCGCGCCGAAAGCGGTGTATAACCATCCGCAAAATATGTTTGTGGCCGGTTTTATTGGATCGCCTGCGATGAACTTTATCCGTGGCGCGCTGGACGATGACTGTTTCGTCACTGAAAGTCTGCGCATTCCGGTGCCGGAAGAGCCACTGGCGACACTCAATGCACAAGGTTATCAGCGTAAGCCGCTGGTACTCGGCATCCGCCCGGAAGATATCGCCGGTGCGGATCCGCAGAACGCCCATTTCGACGCGCGTATTACCGTGGCGGAACTGACCGGCGCGGAATTTATGTTGTATTGCTCGATTGGCGGCCATGAATTTGTCTGCCGCTCAAATGCCAATACCGATTATCAGGCCGGACAATTATTATCCATGCGCTTTGATATGGCGAAATGTCATTTCTTCGATTGTGATTCTGAAGACGTTATTTCCGATTTTTAAAAGAGGTTACCCGTTGTCTTAATAGCTGTCCCTACTGTAAAAGGAATTATTATAATGAAAATAAAAGTGGCTGCCGCATTATTATGCGGCGCAGTCTGCTCGTCTGCGTTTTCTGCTGAGAGCGAAAGTGTGAATAAGAATGAAGATCATAATACCCGCGAAATGCTGACACCGGTGCCGATCGGTACCGCTGCGCTGCCCGCTGAACCCTGGAAGATCCAGATCGGCGCCATGCAGGAAACCGAGAACACAGAAGGACAGGGCGATAAAGACGGCGCCTATGAACCGACGGTGTTTATCAACTTCAGCAAAGGGAAATGGAACCTGTACGGCGCGTTTTATCAGGAAGATCATAATGTCGATTATTCCGAAGATACCCGCAGCGACTGGTTTAATCAGATCGAGTTCGACGCGCATTATCAGTTCGCCGACAACGCAGATTATGCGCTGGGACTGATGCTGGGGTTCAGAAACTATCAGTGGCAATATAATGATGACAAAAAGAAAGACGATAAGTCTTATCATACCCAGCGTTATACCGTTCAGCCAGACTGGTCGGTGTCACTGAGTCAGAGATTAAAATTTAACGGCTGGATGGCGTTATATAATTACTACAATAATATGGATAATAATGGTTATCTTAATAAAGAATTTGAAGGTGAGACCGGACTGAAATACAGCTTCACCGACGATATTGCGCTGCAGGTCAGTTATTATCTCGATCGCGGATGGAATACCGGCGACAGCCAGCGCGGTGAATTTGCCAAACAGGAAGCCCGCGTTTATTTGCCGCTGAGTGTGGATCTGTTTACCAGCGGTAAAACGGTCCTGACGCCGTATGCCCGCCGCACACTGGATACGTATTATTACAATGATGAGCGGGGCGAGCGTGAAGGGGAAACCGATACCCGTTTCGGGCTGTTAATTAATCAGCCGTTGCCCAACGGTTTCGCCATATCGCTGGAATATGCCTACGAATTGCAGCTGCACGATAATACCGATGCCAGCGCCAATGCGAAGACCAAATTCCATTATACCGGGGTCGGCGTGACCTACAGCTTCTGATGACTTTTCTCACTCAACAGGCGCGTCCGGCCTGTTGAGTGTTTTATTTCCCGGTGGTGATATTTCTGGCGGAATGATTGACCACCAGCTGCGTCGGCACCAGCGTGCGGGAATCTGTACACGGGCGATCAAAAATCTTATCAAACAATAAGCTGCAACCTTGCCAGCCTAATTCGCGGATCGGAATTTCAATGCCAGTCAGCCCCGGAGACAGGATCGGCGAAATATTGTCGCTGCTGTAACCGGTGACGGAAAGCGCGTCCGGAATGGTTTTTTTCTGTTCCTGCGCGGCGCGGTAAATACTCATGACTTTGACCGCGTCGGTGGCAAATACCGCCGTTGGCGGTGTCGCACTTTGCAGCAGCGCGGTCGCGGCCAGACAGGCGCTTTCCGTGGTATAGCCGCCGTCAATCATCAGACCGGATTGCAAAGGCAGACCGGCATCCTGCATGGCGCGTTTGTACCCGGCCAGCCGGTCAATGGACACATGGTAATCCAGCGGCGCATGCAGGCAGGCAATATCGCGGTGACCGAGGGAAATCAGGTGCTGCGTCAGCCGGTAGCTGTCCTGAAAGTTATCGGTATCGACCGAAAAAACGTGCTGATAACGTCCTTCGATATTGCCGATCACCACCACGGGCACCTGATAATGGTCGAGCTGTTCCAGAATATGTTCATCGGCCGGTGAGCTGAGCAATATCACGCCCTTGACCATTTTTTCCGTTATTTTGGCGACGCATTTCTGCAAATCTTCTTCGCTATTTTTTGAGGTTTGCAAAATAACGTCAAAGCCTTCTTCTTCCGCCCGCAAGGCAATGGATTGCAATATTTCAGAAAAGAAGGGATTACCGGCAGTGGTTTTGGAAGAGCGGGTTGAGATGACTAAAACGGCATCAAAACCTTTGGAGGTCAGCGCCCGCGCCAGTTTGCTCGGCTGATAATTCAGGGTGCGGATCGCCGCCAGCACGCGCTCACGGGCATCCGGCGAAATATTGGTTTGATTGGTGATGACCCGGGATACAGTGGATTTTGAAACATTGGCCAGACGGGCAATATCATAAATAGTGACTGCCACGATATATTCACCTCAAATATCCGTATTAAGGACGGGATATTGATAATACGGGGGCGGTCCTGGGTTGTCCATTTCCCCCGGACCAGATGTGGCGGATTATTTACTCGTCCAGCTTAAGCGGTGGCAACTGGGCAAAAATGCTCAGCAAACCCTCGCCCCAGCCTTTGCGGATCATGTCGAAATACGGGTGCGTTTCGGTGATCCGGTGCTGCTGCGCGGCGCTGAAACTGTCGGTCGGATAGGTCATGACATCCAGCGGCAGGCCGACGGAAAGGTTGCTGCGCAGCGTCGAATCCATCGAAATCAGCGCACATTGCATCGCCTGATCCAGCGCGGTGTCGTAGTTCAGCACCCGGTCGATGATCGGTTTGCCGTACTTACTTTCGCCAATCTGGAAATACGGCGTGTCATGTGTGGCTTCGATGAAATTCCCCTGCGGATAAATATGGAACAGCCGCAGACCCTCGCCTTTGATCTGGCCGCCGAGCAACAGGTTACAGCTGAAATCGGTGTTGCCGCCCTGATTGGCACCGCTGTCCCGCGCAATCACTTCACGCACCGTTTCCCCCAGCAGGCTGGCGGCATCGTACAGCGACTTCACGTTCAGCAGGTTTTCCCGTTCATCATCCAGACAGCGGCGGTGCAGCAGACTGATAATGCTCTGTGTGGTCGCCAGATTACCGGCGCTCTGGATCACCAGCACCCTCTCATCGCTTTGATGAAAGACATGCAGCTTGCGGAAAGTGGAAATATGGTCCACTCCGGCATTGGTGCGTGAATCTGAAACGAACACCAGGCCAGAGGATAAGCGCATGGCCACACAGTAAGTCATAAAAAAGTTTCCTCAGGCATTCAGGATCATTGCGGAACGTCGAGCATGGCGACGGCCGCGACAGTGCGCATGTCTTCGCTTCCTCCGCCCAGCCGGACGCCGCGAACCGGGCATGCATCAAGATAATCTATGCCGATAGCCAGTTTCAAATGCTGATTCGGTTTGCAGGTGTTGTTGGTGACGTCAAAGCTCTGCCAGCGGTCATCCAGCCAGGCTTCCGCCCAGGCGTGCATGGCGACATGAGTGGAATCCTCCGAGTAAAGATAGCCGCTGACGTAGCGTGCCGGAATGCCCAGACTGCGGCAGCAGGCGAGGAACACGTGAGTGTGATCCTGACAGACGCCGGTTTGTGCCGAAAACGCCTGCGAGGCGCTGTCTTTCACCGTGGTACTGCCGGGGTTATACGGCATTTTCAGCAGCAATTCGCCCATCAGATTGCACAGACTTTCATGTTGCGCCTGTGGCCGGTAATAGCGGCTGGCGAAATCGCGGATGGCACCGTCGGCCAGCGTCAGCGGGCTGGTGCGTAAAAACACCAGCGGCGAGAGGTGTCCGCAACTGTCATCTTCCGTGTTGTCTTCAATTTCTACCACGCCATTGGCTTCAATGGTGATGGCCTGATGAGGCTGATCGAGCGTCAGAACATGCAGCACATTGCCGTAGGCATCCAGCGTGCGGGTGGCGTATTCCGGCAGGGTCAGATCCCAGGATAAAATTTTCTGATGGCTGGAATCCTGCGGGGTCAGGCGCAGGTATTGCGTGCTGTGTTTAACCTGTTGCGCATAGGTGTAATGCGTCTGATGTGTGACATTCAGTTTCATTATTGAGCCTCCAGATAGGTTTGATGAATGCTCTCAGCGATGGCGTTGGTCTGATCCAGAAACTGCATCAGCCAGGGGCTGAGACCCATCTCAACGATCTCGTCCATTTCGGTAAAACGAAGTTGTGCATGAAGGGTATGGACGCGGCGGCGTGGCAAATTGCCCGCGCTGCCGCCGATTTCCTCCAGCTGTTCGGCCATGATTTCGACACAGGAAAGCAGGGAGCGCGGTAACTCGCGGCGCAGCACCAGCAGCTCCGCAATACGTTTCTGGCTGAGTTGCTGTTTGTAGAGGGTGTGGAACGCCTCGCGGGCGCTGACGGCGCGCAGCAAGGTATCCATCCGGTAGTATTCGCGCACCGGATCTTCATCGGCATTCAGTAACTGGTTTTTGGCATCCAGCAGGCGCGCGGTGCTGTCTGCGCGTTCCAGCATGGTGCCGAGGCGGATAAAATTCTGTGCATCGCTGCGCAACAACGTGCCGAACATCGCGCCGCGAAACAGATGTGAACGTTCCTTCACCCAGTCGAAGAAGGAATCCGCTCCGGCAGAACCGACGCCCTGACGGCGGATCAGTTTCATCTCAATCCAGGTGGCATTGATGCTTTCCCAGACCTCAGACGACAGGCTGCCGCGCACGGCATGGGCATTGTTCCACGCCATCTGCAAACAGCTGAAAATGCTGCTGTGGTTGACACTGTCCAGCGCAAAAAAGTTGAGCAGATTGCTCATGGTTTCCTGCGGATAATGCTCACTGAATAAGGTGCGCGTACCGGTCATGGTCAGCGGCACCAGCAGGTCGTTATTTTCATCACGTGCGCTGACATCGCGGATCGACATCATCGACAGTTTGTTGGTCACGTCCAGCAGACGTGCGATATTCTCGGCGCGTTCCAGATAACGCGCCATCCAGTACAGTTCGCTGGCTGTTCTGCTTAGCATGCGTCATCCTCCGTCGGATTTTCTTCCAGCACCCAGGTGTCTTTGGTTCCGCCGCCCTGAGATGAATTGACCACCAGCGAACCTTCCGCCAGCGCCACACGGGTTAACCCGCCCGGCACCAGACGGATTTCCGCACCGGTCAGGGCAAAAGGCCGCAGGTCGATATGGCGCGGTGCCAGCCCGTTACCGACAAAGGTCGGGCAGGTGGACAGCGCCAGCGTTTCCTGTGCGATGTAGTTTTCCGGGCGGGTACGCAGCAATTCGCGGAAGCGGTCGATTTCCGCCTTACTGGCTGTCGGGCCAATCAGCATGCCGTAACCGCCTGCGCCATGAACCTCCTTCACCACCATTTTTTCCAGATTCGCCAGCACGAAAGAGAGATCGCTTTCCTTGCGGCATTGCCAGGTCGGCACGTTATTGAGGATCGGATCTTCCGCCAGATAGTAGCGGATCATTTCCGGCACATACGGGTATATCGATTTGTCATCCGCCACGCCGGTGCCGATGGCATTCGCCAGCACCACGCCACCGGATCGATACACCGACAGCAGGCCGGGCACGCCGAGCATCGAATCGGCGCGGAACGCCAGCGGATCGAGGAATGCATCGTCGATACGCCGGTAAATCACGTCAATTTTGCACGGCCCGGCGGTGGTGCGCATAAACACCGCGCCGTCTTTCACAAACAGATCGACGCTTTCTACCAGCTCAACGCCCATTTGCTGCGCGAGGAAACTGTGCTCGAAATAGGCACTGTTAAAGCGGCCCGGCGTCAGCACGACAACGGTCGGATCATTGACCGTGGTGCTTTCGCGCAGGGTTTGCAGTAAGTGGGAAGGGTAGCGGGACACCGGCGCAATACGCTGCTCGGCAAACAGTTCGGGGTATAACCGCATCATCATTTTGCGGTTTTCCATCATGTACGACACGCCGGACGGCGTACGCAGGTTGTCTTCCAGCACGTAATATTCGCCATCGCCGCCGCGCACCATGTCGGTGCCGGCAATGTGCGCGTAGGTATCGCGATGAAGATCAATGCCCTGCATGCACGGCTGATACTGATCGTTGGCCAGCACCTGTTCCGCCGGGACGATCCCCGCTTTGAGGATCTTCTGGTCGTGGTAAATATCGTGCAGAAAAGCATTCAGCGCCTGAACCCGCTGGCGGATCCCGCGATCGAGCATCTGCCATTCGCTGGCCGGAATAATGCGCGGCACGCTGTCGAACGGGATCAGCCGTTCCGCGCCATCATCTTCACCGTAAACATTAAAGGTAATTCCCACCCGATGGAACAACAGCGCGGCTTCCTCTTTTTTGCGCTGAACTGCCTGTTGGTCGGCTTGCTGCAACCACTGCCAGTAGGCCTGATAATGGCTGCGGTGTTTCCCTTCAGCCATTAACATCTCATCAAAAAAGGGTGAATCGGAAAGGTCAATCTTGATCATCATCACCTCACAAACTGGACAGGCCGCAATTGAATCGTTCAATAACAATGAAGATCAGGCATAAAGTGTGCCAGCGTGCAAAACGCAGAGAAAATCAGGGGAAATGAGGCAGGTCTGCTTAATTATAGAGCGATAAAAGGATCCTTTGCCTGAAAACAGGGCAAAAAAAACCAGCCCGCAGGCTGGTCTGGTGCATCACTGGCGCGGATTAACGGCGGACGGCGATGGCTTCGATTTCGATTTTCACGTCTTTTGGCAGACGGGCCACTTCAACGCAAGAACGGGCCGGGAAGGGCGCGTTGTGCTCGGTGAAGAAGGCTTCATACGTGGCGTTAACGGTGGCGAAGTCATTCAGATCTTTCACGAAAACGGTGGTTTTCACGATGTCTGAAACTTTCAGGCCAGCCGCTTCCACGATCGCCTGCACGTTGTCCAGTGACTGACGCGCCTGCGCAGAAATATCGTCAGCGACAGCGCCGGTTTTAGGATCCACAGGGATCTGGCCGGAAGTGATGATCATGCTGCCCAGATCCACGCCCTGAACGTAAGGACCGATAGCGGCAGGGGCGTTTTCAGTGCTGATTTCGCGGGACATAATGTCTCCTGATTTGAGTTAAGGTGAATAAAAAATTATCCCTCAGTATAAAGGGTTAATCGTTGTTCAGCACGACCTGATGCTCAAACTCTTTCTCGCAATATTTGCATTTCAGATGCACACCGTCCGCACGCTGCCTGACCGCAAAGCTGGAATCCACCGGTTCAAAACGGCTGATGCAGTTGCCGTTCGGGCAGCGCAGCACGCCGACAATCCGCTCCGGCAGCGTCGGCATCAGCTTTTTCACCACGTCGTAATTGTCGATGCGGTTGACCGTCGCACGCGGGGCATACACCGCCAGCTGATTAACCTGTTCGTCGGTGAGGAAGGTGTTCTCGATTTTGATGATGTCTTTGCGGCCCAGTTCGCCGGAAGGCAGGTTCAGGCCGACGGTCACGCGCTGTTCGGTCTGGGTAAACTTGAACAGGGACAGTAATTTAAAGCCGACCTGCGCCGGAATATGGTCAATCACCGTGCCGCATTTGATGGCTTCAACCTGAAGTTTATTGTCGTGTGTCATGATCGTGTTCTCCTCAAGTTTACTGTGCAGTGTCTGCGTTCAGGACCAGCGCCAGTAACGCCTGACGCGCAAAAATGCCGTTACCGGCCTGCTGGAAATACCAGGCGTAAGGCGTTTTATCGACATCCGGCGTGATCTCGTCGATACGCGGCAGCGGATGCAGCACTTTCAGGTGCGGCTGGGCATTCGTCAGGTCGGCCGCGCGCAGGATAAACTGCGCTTTCACATTGGCGTATTCCGACGGATCCAGACGCTCTTTTTGTACGCGGGTCATGTACAGAATGTCGATGTCAGACACCACTTCCTCGATGCTGCTGTGCAGGCTGTATTCGATGCCTTTCTCTTCCAGCAGGCTGAGGATGTAGCCCGGCATCGCCAGCGCATCCGGCGCGATAAAGTAGAAACGGTTACCGTTAAATTTCGCCAGCGCCTGCGCCAGGGAATGCACCGTGCGGCCGTATTTCAGGTCGCCGACCATGGCGATTTTGATGTTGTCGAGACGCCCCTGCGTTTCCTGAATGGTGAACAAATCCAGCAGGGTTTGCGTCGGATGCTGGTTCGCGCCGTCGCCTGCGTTGAGCACCGGAATGCCGCCGGAGAATTCGGTCGCCAGACGCGCCGCGCCTTCCTGCGGGTGACGCATCACAATCGCATCGACATAGGTGCTGATAACCGAAATGGTGTCGGCCAGCGTTTCGCCTTTTTTGCCGAGCGAGGTGTTGCTGCTGTCGGAGAAACCGACCACCGAGGCACCCAAACGATGCATGGATGTTTCAAACGACAGACGGGTTCGGGTTGAGGCTTCGAAGAAACAACTGGCGATCACTTTGTGTTTCAGCAATTCAGGCTGCGGGTTGGCTTTCAGGCTGGCAGCGGTATCGAGTACCAGTTCCAGCTCTTCGCGGCTGAGATCGTTGATAGAAATGATGTCTTTCTGATACAGCGGATTGGCCATAGTCATTCTCCTGTTCTTTACGCGTAAAAAATCGGCTACTCAAATTCCGGACAAAAAAAAGCCCCTCAATGAGGGGCTTTCAGTAAAACGGCAATACCACGGAAGAACAACGGCAGCGGGCTGCCTGATGGCACGGTGTTTGGTCGATCATCTGAGCACAAAACGTGGCGATTGTTCATGGGTTCTCCCGGCAAATTGTGGCGCATTATACGCGGGTCATCGACGACATCAAGCGGAAAAACGGCCTGAAGGCAAACGATTGGTATGACGGAAAACGAAGATAAAAACTGTTAACTGGATCAAAGGGTGTCGCCTTCGGGTGCATTATTATGGGCAGACATTGAAACAGTATTTCATTTTCACATTAGCGAAGGGAAAACCATGATAACCGGCAATATCCATCAACTGCATCTCGTCCCTTATCTGCCTGCAGAACTGCGCGAGGCCATTGAATACGTTAAGCAACATATCACTGCGGACACGCCGCTGGGCAAACACGATATCCGTGGCGACGACGCGTTTGTGCTGATTTCCAATGACATGACGGCCCCGATGGCTGAGCGCCGCGCTGAGTTCCATGCGCGTAATCTGGATATCCAGATTATCCTCAACGGCACCGAAGGCATGACATTCAGCAACTTACCGGCCGGTTATATCGATACCGACTGGCTGGAAGATAAAGACATCGCGTTTCTGGCTGCCGGTGAGCAGGAAAAAACCATGATCATGCAGACCGGCGATTTCGTGGTGTTTTATCCGGGCGAAGTGCATAAGCCGCTGTGCGCCGTCGGCGAACCGGCGAACGTGCGTAAAGCGGTAGTGAAAATGAACGTCAGCGCATTGAGCGCTTCACGCTGATTGTGTAGCGTTTTGTCCGCTTGATCAGCTTCATCCGCCAGCGACGCAGCCTGCCGAGACGTTCCGGCGCTTTGAGTTTATGTTTGATCCACACCACCTGCCACGGCTGGAGTCGCATCTGGCCGTTAAACACTTCTCCGCCAATCAGATCTTTCCCTTCCACCGCCAGTTTCAGCATCTGAGAATGATCGCTGATATTGAAAATGCAGCTGATCCGATCTTCGGTTATCGGATCATAACGTTCCATGGCAAACAGCGATTTACCCAGATCGAACACGCGCTGACCGGCCTGCGGTGAAAAAGCCGGATGCTCACGGCGGTGTCTGATCAGGGCCTGTAAACCGTAAAACACGCGCGCACGCAAACCGTCTTGTTTTTCCAGTTCGGCCTCGATAGTCGGCAGATCCAGCTTTTTACGGTTAATACGGCGGTTGATCCCCGACTGATGCATCCCTTCAAGATCGTTCTCGCTGCCCAGCAGGCTGTGGATGTAAATCGCCGGTACGCCGATAAACGACAGCAACAGCGCCTGCGCCGCCAGAAACTTACGGACTTTCAGTTCGGTATCGTCTTCCGGTTCGGTCAGCGCGCTGAGGTAATTGATGTTCAGTTCATACGGCGAATGCGTGCCGTCGCCGTTGTCTTTGTAGGAGACGCGGCCTTCCTTACGCAGCGTTTCCTGCGCCATGAATTTGCGCTCGTCATCGCTGAGGAAGGTTTCTGTCGGGCGTAAACCGATGCCGTCGTGGCTGGCAAGGAAGTTGAAATAAGTGGTGTCAGGATAGCGGGCTTCCGCGTTCAGACTCTGCGCCCATTGCGTGAGCGTGGTGGTGTCCTGACGCAAAAAGGCGTGCAAGGTCAGCGGCGGCAGCGGGAACTGATACACCATGTGCGCTTCATCGCCTTCACCGAAATAGCTGATGTTTTCGTGATGCGGCACGTTGGTTTCGGTGATGATCCGCGTGCCGGGGATCACTTCATCAAGGATCGTCCGCCAGACTTTGATGATGTTATGCGCCTGCGGCATGTGGATACAGCGCGTCCCGGCTTCCTTCCAGATATACCCAATCGCATCGAGGCGGATCGACTGCCCGCCGCTGGCGGCGTACTGCAACAGCACATCGATACTTTCCAGCAGCACCTGCGGATTTTTGAAATTGATATCCACCTGATCTTCACTGAAGGTCGTCCACAGATAGAGTTCGGTGCCGTCGGTTTTGATAAAAGGCGAGAGCAGCGGCGAGGCGCGCGGGCGCACGACACGGCTGTAATCCAGCTCGGGATTCGCGGCGATAAAATAATCTTTGTAATACGGATCGTCGTGCAGATAGCCTTTCATCCACGCGCTTGAGCGGGATATGTGGTTGATCACGCAGTCAAACATCAGGTTGAAATTGTCCGAAAGGTGATGAATGTCGGACCATCCGCCGAGATGTTCGTCGATTTTCCGGTAGTCGATGACGCTGAAACCGTCATCCGAACTGTAGGGGTACATCGGCAGAATATGGATGTCACTGATAATGTCGCGCAGATAAGTGTTGGCGAAGTGATTGAGCGTCGCCAGCGGCGGCTGATCGCCGTGGCGGATGTTATCGCCGTAGGTAATCAGGTAAATGTTGGTGCCATCCACCCAGCGGGTGGTGCGGTGTTTGCCGTAATTCCATTTGTCGGCGAGATGCAGGATTTTTTTCAGCAGGTCGGCGATGTGTTCCCTGGGGTATATCCTGCTCAACAGGCTTTCCAGCCGCAGGACATACTCAAGATTAACTGAGCTCATATCGGTTCCTTCTTACTGCGTTTCTGTTTTTTTGTTGGATACGTTAAAACCAAAGCGCTCTGAAAAGGGTAGCTGAAAATGAGGTCTTCTGACGGGAACAGGCGGGATAAAGTGCAAAACGATGTAAAAACGGAAACGTGCAGGAAGCGGATCCTTTCTGCACGCCGGAGAAAAATCAGAGGTTGCCGAGGGTGGCGACCATCACCGCTTTGATGGTGTGCAGACGGTTTTCTGCCTGATCGAACACCACGCTGTGGCTGGATTCAAACACGTCATCGGTGACTTCCATGCCGCCGTGCAGACCGTATTCTTCCGCCATCTGCTTGCCGAGGGTGGTCTGGTCGTCATGAAACGCAGGCAGACAATGCAGGAATTTCACCTGCGGATTGCCGGTCAGCGCCAGCATCGCGCGGTTGACCTGATAAGGACGCAGCAGAGCGATGCGTTCTTTCCAGGCTTCTTTCGGCTCGCCCATGGACACCCAGACGTCGGTATACAGGAAATCGGCATCCTTCACGCCGGTCGCGATATCTTCCGTCAGGGTGATGCTGCCGCCGTTTTCTTTGGCCAGTTGTTCGCAGGTGGCGACCAGTTCGGCTTCCGGCCAGCAGGCGGAGGGCGCGACCAGACGTAAATCCAGCCCGCACAACGCGGCGGCTTCCAGCAGGGAATTGCCCATATTGTTACGGGTGTCGCCCAGATAGGCCAGACGCATACCTTTCAGCGGTTTGCCCGGCAGATGCTCCTGCATGGTCAGCAGGTCAGCCAGCAACTGGGTCGGGTGGAATTCATCGGTTAAGCCGTTCCACACCGGCACGCCGGCGTATTGCGCCAGAATTTCCACTTTTTCCTGACCATAACCACGATACTGAATACCGTCGTACATCCGGCCAAGGACGCGGGCGGTGTCTTTCATGGATTCTTTATGGCCGATCTGGCTGCCACTTGGGCCGAGATAGGTGACTTTCGCCCCCTGATCGTATGCGGCAACTTCGAAAGAGCATCGGGTGCGGGTTGAGTCTTTTTCGAAGATGAGCGCGATGTTTTTGCCTTGCAGGCTGGCTTTTTCGCTGCCGTTTTTCTTGGCGGCTTTCAGCTCTGCGGAGAGTTTCAGCAGGGACGAAATCTCTGACGGGGTAAAATCCAGTAATCTGAGAAAATGACGTTTACTCAACAAACTCATGATGTCGCTCCATAGCGCGTAAGCATTTCGGATTGAATTTAAATTCAATTTAACTGGATGAATATGCAAATACAACCCCGGCGAGAAAACTTTCTCTTTAATAGTGGAGACGCGCCCTGCGGTGTGTGAAAATAGCGTACAAACGTCACATTGATTGAGGACAGAGATATGGCAAACCGTGAATTGCTTGAAGAACAACGTGAAGAGACTCGCTTAATCATCGAAGAACTGCTGGATGATGGCAGTGATCCTGACGCGCTTTACACCATCGAACACCATTTATCTTCAGAGAAGTTTGAAGTGCTGGAGAAAGCGGCGGTCGAAGCTTTCAAACTGGGTTATGAAGTCACTGACGCTGAAGAGCTGGAAGTGGAAGACGGGTCTGTCGTGATGTGCTGTGACGTGATCAGCGAAATCGCGCTGAAAGCGGAACTGATCGACACTCAGGTTGAGCAACTGATGAATCTGGCCGAAGCCAACGGCGTCAGCTACGACGGCTGGGGCACTTACTTCGAAGGCGATGACGACGAAGAAGGTGAAGACGGCGAAGACGAAGATGTCGTTGATGAAGATGATGACGGAAAACGTCATTAATTTTTTCTGAATCTGAAACAAAAGGGCTGCTGAATAAAGCAGCCTTTTTTATTTCTGTTGCCCCCCCCTCCTTTGTGAGACGCCTCTCGTTTGGTAAATTTCATAAACCATAAGCAAAATATGGTTAAATTCAATACACCTGCCAAAAGTTAACATACCAATTCTGAAAGATATTCTACCTCATGACGTGGAGTCAGATTATGGCAGCCGTAAAGAAATTGTCTGTTATAGAAAAACTCGGTTTTGGTATGGGTGACGCAGCTTGCGGGATTGTTTATTCCTCAGTGACGATGTTTCTGACGTACTTTTATACCGATATCTACGGGCTTTCCGCCGCTGCTGTCGGGGTAATGTTTCTGGTTACGCGCATTCTGGATGCCGTCAGCGATCCGCTAACTGGCATTATCGCGGACCGCGTGAAAACCCGCTGGGGGCATTTTCGTCCGTGGCTGATTTGGTTTGCTATTCCTTATGCCGTGCTGGCAGTGATGACCTTCACCACGCCTGATTTCGGCCATTCCGGAAAACTGCTTTACGCCTACATTACTTATTCATTGCTGATGCTGTGTTACACCTTTATCAATATTCCGTACTGCGCGCTGGGCGGTGTAATTACCACGGATGATAAAGACCGGCTGTCTGCGCAATCCTATCGGTTCACTATTTCTTCCCTGGCAGGTTTACTGGTTTCTGTCGGCACTTTGTGGCTGGTGGATTATTTCGGTAAAGAAAATCTGCAGGCCGGATATCAGGCGACGATGGCAGTAATGGGTGCGATTGCTGTTTGTATGCTGGTGTTCTGTTTTTGTTTCACCAAAGAACGGATCACGGCGGAGGATACCCGTCAGGTATCGGTGTTCAGTGACTTGAAAAATCTGCTGTCGAACGATCAGTGGCGTATTGTCGCCATCATTACCTTTTTCTCCAGCATGGCCGGGGTGATGCGCAGTTCCGCGACATTGTATTACGCGACGTATCTGATGCTGGATAAAGGACAGAGTCTGGTCAGTGGCACGGCGATGAAAAGTACGTTTATCACTACCAGCGTAGTCGGCACGATATTTGGGGCGATAGCGGCGGGGTACTTTGCCAAACGGTTTAGCACGCTGACGATGTTTAAGAATATCAATCTGCTGTTGGTCCTTGCGGGCGTGGTGATGTTTTTTGTCCCGCCGAAATACCTGCCGGTTATTTTTCCACTGTATTTCATCATTGGTTTTTTACACCAGATGTACCAGCCGTTTAAATGGAACATGATGGCTAATGCGGCGGATTATGGTGAGTGGAAAACAGGCCGGCGGATCACCGGGCTGTCTTTTTCCGGCAATCTGTTCGCCTTAAAACTGGGTATGGCTTTTGCGGGGGCATTTGTTGGCTTTTCACTGGGCTGGTTTGGCTATCATGCGGGTGCAGAAACACAGACAGCGCTGGCAACCACCGGCATTATTGGCCTTCTGACCGTTGGGCCTTCAGTGTCGTATCTGATCCTCTATTTCCTGGCTCGTTTCTACAAACTCGATGATGCCACGATGAAGAATATTCAGACCGATCTGGCGAAACGCAGTGGGGATATTGTCCGCGAGCAGGAAAATGAAGCCGGTAATCTGGATCCGGTGATGGTTGTTAAATAAGGGGGAGTTCGATATGGAGATGACTAACCACTCTGGCTGGCATGCCGATTTGGGTGACGGGCATTATCAGAATCCTGTTTTGCATGCAGATTATTCAGACCCGGATATTGTCTGTGTGGGCGACGATATTTACATGGTGGCCTCGAGTTTTAATCATATTCCGGGTCTGCCCGTGCTTCATTCAACCGATCTGGTGAACTGGAAGATTATTAACCATGTTGTGCAGCGGATTAACTATCCGGCCTATGACAGTGTGCAGCCCGGAAAAGGGATCTGGGCGCCGAGTATTCGTTATCACAAGGGCTTGTTCTGGGTGTTTTACAGCATGCCCGATGAAGGCATTTTTATGTCTTACGCCGAAGATCCGGCTAAAGACTGGAGCGAGCCGCATTGTATTAAAGCGGTGAAGGGCTGGATCGACCCTTGTCCGTTCTGGGATGAAGACGGGCGCGCATGGCTGGTTCATGCATTTGCCTATAGCCGTTCCGGGATCAAACATCAGTTACAGCTTTGCGAAATGGCTCCTGACGCAACATCATTGCTCGACCAGGGCCAAATCATTTTTGATGGCGCAGTTTCCCATCCGACCATTGAGGGGCCAAAAGTCTACCGGCGTAATGGTTGGTATTATATTTTTGCGCCTGCCGGAGGCGTCGAAAGTGGCTGGCAGACCGTATTACGCTCCCGCCAGATGAGCGGCCCGTTTGAGGTTCGCGATGTTTTGCATCAGGGCACCTCGAAAGTGAACGGTCCCCACCAGGGTGGCTGGGTGGAACTGAAAAATGGCGAATGTTGGTTTGTTCATTTTCAGGATGCCGCCCACAATGGCCGGATAGTGCATTTGCAGCCCCTGCGCTGGAACCACGACGACTGGCCGGAAATCGGCGAAGAAATGAATGCTGAAGGACTGGGGCAGCCGGTATCCATGTATGTTAAACCCGCCGTCTATCCGCACGGATTGCGATGCGATCCGCAAACGTCGGACAGTTTTGCAGAGGGGCGCTTCGGTCTGCAATGGCAGTGGCAGGCTAACCCGCAACGTGACTGGATTATCCCGTCGCCGGCGGGCCTTAAAGTGGCCTGCCGTCCATTTGGCGCACGGTCTTTATATGACACGCCACAACTGCTTTTGCAGAAATTCCCGGCACCAGAATTCACGGTGACCACACGTTTGGATCCGCATTTTAACCACGACGGTGAGCAAAGTGGTTTGATAATGTATGGCGAAAGATACGGCGCGGTTTCGGTGTGCCAGCAGGAAGGCAAGTGGGTGCTGGTGTTTGACTTCGGGTGGATGAGTGATAAAGGCGTTCTGAGCCAGGAAAGAACCGTGCTGGCGGCACTCATTCGCCATGAGGCGGTGTTCATCAGGGCAGAGGTATTGCAACGTGGCATCTGCCATTTCTTTTTCAGACAGGCCGAAACCGAAGACTGGAAAGCGGTTGCACCTCCATTAGCCATTTCTGCAGGGAAGTGGGTGGGGGCGAAAACCGGCATTTACTCGGCGGCGTCAGAAGTGAATTCTGATACGGGATACGGCGAGTTTTCATATTTCCAGATGAGCGCCCGATAATCCATAAAGCCAGCTCGCGAGAGCTGGCTATCATCTTCTTAAAGTACGTCCCCGTTACTCTCAATCACTTTCTGATACCAGCCGAAACTCTCTTTTTTCGAGCGTGCCATTGTGCCGCTGCCATCATCGTTTTTATCGACGTGAATGAAGCCATAACGTTTGCTGTATTGTCCGGTGGTAAACGACACGCAGTCGATGCAGCCCCACGGCGTATAACCCATCAGATCCACACCGTCTTCCAGCACGGCTTTTTTCATCTGCTCAATGTGCGCTTTCAGATAGGCGATGCGGTAATCGTCATGAATAACGCCATCGTCGCCCGCTTTATCAATCGCACCGAAGCCATTTTCCACAATAAACAGCGGCTTCTGGTAACGCTCGTACAGGATATTCAGGGTGTAGCGCAGACCGACCGGATCAATCTGCCAGCCCCAGTCGGAGGCTTTTACGTGCGGGTTCGGCACGCTGCCCGCAAAGCCGGACAAGCCGTTATCATCACTCGGATTGTGCGCGGAAATGGCGTTGCTCATGTAATAGCTCAGGCCGATGTAATCCGCGCAGCCGTCACGCAGCGCCTGCAAATCGCCGTCTTCCATTTTGATGTTGAAGCCACGGCGTTCCCACTCTTTCAGGGCATAGGCCGGGTAATAACCGCGCATATGCACGTCGCTGAACAGGAAACGTTCGTGCATCGCCTCCACGGAATACATCACGTCGTCCGGATGGCAGGAGAACGGATACAGCGGCACCATGGCGATCATGCAGCCAATCTGGAAATCAGGGTTGATGTCATGGCCGAGTTTCACCACTTTGGCGCTGGCCACGAACTGGTGATGCAGCACCTGATACATGGTTTCTTCCGGATTTTCATGCTCGGTGAACACCACGCCGGAACAGCAATAACCGAACAGCGGGTATTTCCAGTTACGCTGGTTATTGATCTCGTTAAAGGTCATCCAGTATTTCACTTTGCCTTTATAACGCTCCATCACCACCTGACTGAAACGCACAAAGAAATCCACCACCTGACGGTTTTTCCAGCCGCCGTACTCCTTCACCAGATGCCACGGCATTTCAAAGTGGGAAAGGGTGATCACCGGCTCGATATTGTGTTTGAGCAGCTCATCAAACATGTCGTCATAGAATTGCAGACCGGCTTCATTTGGCTGTAATTCGTCACCGTTCGGGAAGATACGCGTCCAGGCAATCGAGGTGCGGAAGCATTTGAAGCCCATCTCAGCGAATAACGCGATGTCTTCTTTGTAGTGCGAGTAGAAATCGACAGCTTCGTGGTTCGGATAGCTGTAACCGTCCAGCACGCCGTCGGTCATCACGCGATCCACGCCGTGCGCGCCGCCGGAAAGGACGTCACAAATGCTGATGCCTTTGCCGCCCTGGTTCCAGCCGCCTTCAACCTGATGCGCCGCAACCGCGCCGCCCCATAAGAAATCTTTTGGTAACTGATGACTCATTCCGTTCTCCCTTGATGCGGGCGGAAACTCCCGCCCGATACACTGTAATTTAAGACTTAATTCATTTCGGCCTGTGTGGCGCGTCGGGTTTCTGCCTGCACTTTTTTGGTCGCGGCAACGTCGGGTTCATCTTTAAATCCGACCAGCCAGGTGAACAGCGCGCCGAGCACAAAGGCTACGGTAATCGACAGCAGGAAACCGAGGAACTGCGGCATGTGGCCTTCTTTGAAGAACACCGGCAGCACGGCGATACCCGGCAGGCAGTAACTCCAGGAAACGGCATTAAAGGAACCGGCAATTGCACCGCCGATACCGCCCGCGACACAGCTGCACAGGAAAGGTTTTTTCAGGCGCAGCGCCACACCGTAAATGGCGGGTTCGGTGATACCGAACAGGCCGGTGACGCCAGCCGACAATGAGATACCTTTCATTTCGCGGCTGCGGGTTTTCAGGTACACGCCGAACATGCTGCCGGTCATCGCGAAGACAGCAGACGCCTGCAGGCCGGTGAAGGTGTCGTAACCCAGTGTGGCGTAGTTGCCAACGGTAACCGGCGTAATGCCCCAGTGAACGCCCAGCGTCACCAGTGGCTGCCAGAACGCACCGACCACGAAACCGGCAATGGTCGGGCTGAGGTGATAGAGGTAGTTGTACACGCCGCCAATCGCGCCACCAATCAGGTTACCGACCGGGCCAAACACCAGCAGGGTCATCGGCACCATAATGGCGATACAGAACATCGGCGTGAACAGGTTACGGATCACCACCGGCAGCACTTTATTGAAGAAGTGTTCGATGTACGACATCGCCCAGACCATCAGAATGATCGGGATAACCGACGCGGTGTAACTGAGGTATTTCACCGGAATGCCGAGAAAATCCAGCGTCGGCGCGGACACCGGAATACCGACCACGTTTTGCAGGATATTGGCGATATCAGGATTGTTCACGGCTTCACGCATCAGTTGCTGCATGGCCGGATCGGCGGAATTGATCGAGGTGATTTTAAACGCCGTCAGCATATTCATGTAATCAGGGCTGATCAGCGCGCAGGCCGTAATCACCGCTGTGAAAGGATTGACGTTGAATTTTTTCGCGGCGGTAAACGCAATCATCACCGGCAGGAAGGTAAACGCCGTCCATGACACAAAGTTGAGAATACGGTAGGTGCCGCTGTTGGCGTCCATAATGCCGACGGCGGCCAGGAAGGAAATAATCCCCTGCAAGATACCGCAGGCGGCCAGCTGATAAAGGAAAGGGGTAAAGATGCTGGAGATCACGTCCATCACGCGGCTGACGATGCCGACATTGGGCGCGGAGACCGGGGCGTTTTCATCAATCTCAATCAGTTTCAGCACCTGCTTATAGGCATCGCTGACATGGTTGCCGATAACGACCTGCATCTGACCGCCGGCCTCAATCACGGTAATCACGCCTTTTACCCGTTTTAATTCTTCTTTATCGACGGCTTTATTATCTTTAAGAACGAAACGTAATCGGGTGGCACAATGTGTGACGCTAATCACATTATTATCGCCGCCAATATATTTAACAATATCCTGAGCTGTTTGAGCGTAATCAATGGCCATTATTTATTATTCTCCTGCGGGTATACAGAGGTGAGCTTTTTTGTTTTTTTACTCGTTGGCAGGAGTGTAGCAAAAGAAAGGGTATTGTCACGATATAACAAAAAACAGGTTGGGTGATTTGTTACATCTTAAAAACACCCTGTTTTTTCATTGCGCTGTGTCACGTTTTATTAAAGGTAATTTTTTTCCGATGGTCTCAATAATATAAAGTACCGGGATCTGAGTGGTAATATTGTATTCCCCCTCAAGCACAATTTGCGGCATGTGATAGGAGATGTTGAGGTCTGCCATCCGCGCCAGTGTTGAGGTCTCACTGTTGGTCAGGCTGATGATCTTGCAATTGTGCTGACTGAACTGGGTGGCGAAACGCAGCACTTCTTCCGTTTCACCGGAAACAGAAAGAATAATCGCAATGGCGTCTTTATACATGTCGCTGTTGATCGGAAAATAAGGGTCATCAATAAAGGTGCTGAATTTACCGACGTTAGAGAAAAAACGTGCGCTGTATTTTCCTAATGAACCCGATGTCCCGACGCCGACAAATATAATGCGTTGCGCCCCGGAAATCTGGCGGGCCGCGTTATCTAATAATTCATCGAACTCGCTGTTATTAATACTTTTAAAATAACTGATGATCTCGCTGATCCCAAAAGACACCGGCGGTTTTTCTTCATGTTCTAAAAACAGTTTAAAACGGATACGAAACTCGGAGTAACCGTCGCAGTCCATTTTCTTGCAAAAGCGCAGAACGGTTGTCGTTGAGACGCCCGCCGCATCCGCCAGTTCACGAATGGTCATGTACATCACTTTATCGCCGTTTTTGACGATGTAGTTGTAAACCGTCAGCTCCAGTTCGTTTAACGCTGAAATGGCTTTATGTGTGAACATTCAGATGCCTGTTTGCAAAGAGCTAATAAAGAACGAAAACGGTGTCAGAGATGTTTTAACATCGTCACTTCACAATCGACATGGCCGGTGTTGCCAAGTGCGCTGTCAATGTGGTGGAAACCCAGACGCTCATACAGGGCGATGGCCTGAGTCAGGCTGGCGGTGGTTTCCAGATAGCAGCGGCCAAAACCCTGCTGGCGCGCATGTTCAATGGCCTGTAATGCCAGACGTTTTGCCAGCCCCTGACCGCGCAGCGCAGGCATGAAATACATCTTCTGCAATTCACAGAGATCGTTATCCGCACCGGATAACGGCGCAACACCGCCGCCGCCCGCGACCACACCATCAAGTTCCACCACCCAGTAAGCACAGCGCGGCTGACTGTAGGTTTCAAACAGGTGATCCAGATTGGGATCAGCCACGGTATAGCCTTTATCGGCGGTCAGGCCAAATTCGGCAGAAACGTGGCGGATCACGTTGGCGATGGCAGCATTATCTTCATGGCGGATCGGGCGCACCAACACGCTGACAGGCAGGGAGGTCGTCATGTTACTCACTCAGTTTCTATAACAGGCAATCAAACAGACCGTTTTAATACCATTTTAGGGCGTGCCGATGCAACGCCGCAGGCGTTCTCCGGCGGTTTTACTTAACTCAAATGAGAACTTTTTTCATTGGCAGACGCAATAATCCATTGCCTGAAAGTACAGGTACATGATTAAATCTTCATCGTTACACAATGTGCTATGCCCCTTTCTTTATTTTAAGAAAGGCGGTTTCCCATTCCTTTCAGGACGAAAGATAAAAATGTCAGATAATAATCAATTCAACGATAACCTTCATCAGGTTCGTTTTCATGGCAAGGGCGGAGAATATTTCGCAATATGGCTGGTTAATGCATTATTAACCATCATCACTCTGGGGATTTATTCGGCATGGGCGACCGTTCGCCGTCGTCGTTATTTCCTGGGAAATACCGAAATTAATGGCGACCGGTTTGATTATCACGCCAAACCCATTCAGATATTGAAAGGGCGTTTGCTGGTGGTGGGCGGTATTATCGTTTTCTATATTCTGGCTGCAATATTACCGCAACTGGCATTGCTCATCGCGCTGGCCTTCCTCGCGTTGTTGCCGTGGGTGGTGATCCGCAGCTGGCGTTATAACGCGATCATGACCAGTTACCGTGGCGTGCGTTTTAACTATCACTGCAAAGTCGGGCGTGCTTACTGGACAATGTATCTGTGTCCGATTCTGTTAATGCTGGCGCTGTATATTCCGATCACGGCCGTGGTATTAATTGCCGTTCAGATGGCCAGTATCAGCGCGATCCTGATCAGTGTGGTGTTAGTGGCGGTGGCATTGGTACCGGGCGTGGCTGCGGTGCAGGGTATTATCAGCGCCATGACTCACGACCTGTATGTGAATAATCTCTTTTTCGGAAATACCGCTTTCCGCGCTGATCTGAAAAAAGCGGCGTTTATTAAATACAGCCTGCTGGGCATTGTTTTATTCCTGCCTTTCCTGATCGTCGCCCTGTGGCTGATGGGTTCATTCTTCACCACGCTCTTACAAATGGCGTATATGGGCGGCATGTCTGAGGACATGGCGGGTGCGATGCTGCTGAGCAACTTATTCAGCTTCATCCTGGCCTTCGTCATTATGTTTGTCGGCGCACTGGTCGTGGCGAGCTATCAGGTGGTCGCGGTGCGTAATTACGTCTTTAACCAGACGCAAATCGGTGACCGCGTCAGACTGCGCTCTTCCATGAAAACCGCCTCTTATCTTGGCCTGCTGTTCACCAATGCCTTGATTGTGGTGTTTTCGCTGGGGCTGGCGACGCCGGTCGCGCATGTCCGCTCCGCACGTTATATGGCGGCCTGCACGGCGGTGACTGGTGATTTGTCGCTGCTGGAAGTTCAGGCGCATACCGACAATGCCAATACCGCCGTGGCGGAAGAAGTCGCTCAGGCGTTTGATCTCGGCGTCGGAATGTAATGCATGATCATTGAAGGCTTTTATCAGCCTCCGGGACGGGCAGCACGTGAGGCTGCCCGCCTTTTTTTGGACGACGATCAGCGTCTGACTCTTGATGCGCCACCTGCAATTAAGGTTTTTTCTCTGCGCGATATCGAGGTTTCTGACGCGCTGGGCTCCATTCCCCTGTTTCTGACGTTTCCCGACGGAAGTCGTTTTGTGCCTGCTGATGACAGTGCGTTCCGGCACTGGTTGCGCCAGCACCGCAGGCCGGGGTGGATATACCGCATGGAAAGCCATAAACGCGGCTTGCTTCTCACACTGGCAGCGACCTGCGTGTTGGTGGCCTTTTATATCTGGGGCGTGCTGCCGTGGGTAAGCAATGTCATTGCGCAGCGAATACCGACGACGATTGAACAAAATCTCGGGCATCACACACTGACACTTTTGAGAGCCAGTGATTTCCAGGATTCGACGTTGCCTGAAGAAAAGCAGAAAGCCCTTCAGCAGCTCTTTCAGCAGGTGACGCCACCTTCATTACGCCATGACCGTACCCCGGTCAGACTGAAGCTAATGAATATTCCGGACGTCGCCAATGCCTTTATGCTGGCGGATGGCACGCTGATCCTCAGCGATAAACTGGTGGCACTGAGCCCCGGAGATGATGCCCTGGCGGGTGTTATGCTGCACGAAATGGGTCATCACGCTTACCGCCACCCGATGCGCATGCTGGTGAGGTTTTCGCTGGTCTCTCTGACGTTGTTGTGGATGACGGGGGACGTGAGCGGTATCGGCGATACCCTGTTGCAAACCGCATCACTGGCGAATGAGTTACAGTTTTCGCGCGGGATGGAGCGTGAAGCGGATGACTGGGCAATAGCTGAAATGCAGCGGGAAAGGCGTTCGCTGGAACCGATGGCTGAGATTTACAGCCGGTTATCTGCAGAGGGGCAGGATGAGAAAATAAAGGGATATTTGCCTGACTGGCTGAGTACGCATCCGGCTATGGCGTCGCGAATAGAGCATATCAGGGAGGCTGAGAGGGAGTAGATGTTGTCCGTAAATGTGTCTGACGGATTAGGGCCAAGAACCCGTCAGACGCTAACGATTATTCGTAGGTTATGGTGAAGTTCGCGACCGCTTTTGCTTCTCCGGCTTTGATAACCTGGTCAGTTCGTATATATGCCGCCGTTAAAGGAATATTGAAAGTGCCTTCTTTAGTCGTTTTGGTGACAAATGTTTTTGTATCGAATTCAACCGGCTTATCATTCATTTTCAATTGAATACCGACACCTTCTGCCCCACCTTCGGCTAAATCGATAATTCCATTACCCAGAGAAGAGAGCGCATCAAATTTGATATTCACCGTGGTATCAGTATGACATTGCAGTGGGATCTGGACATTCACCGGGGTAAGGGTTGAATTTATACCGCCAAAATCTTCTTTTTGGGCAACACCCATCGGTACAGGGATCGCGCTTGACCCCGTGATTTCACACGAACGCGCCTTCACAACTACAGTGCCGATTTCCACTGAAAATACTTCTTTTGTGCCAGCACTGTCTTCAAAAGACACTTGCGTTAATTTTCCTGGTGTTACACTGCCGGGTACGATGTCTCCTGTTTTAACGAAATTAACCTCTACCTTTCGAATAACAATCGGGGTGGAACCGTCTCCGCTAAGATTCTTAATATTATTGTTGGTGGGTACGAGCTCATTGCTTATTAACACCCGGATCCCTACCCCGGTAACACCGCTTTTATAGGTAGTACTGTCATATACCGGAAAAGTGCCAGTTGTATATTGGCGGTAATCACCAGTACAACTGTTAGCCAGCGTATATCGCTGGCTCATACTATAGCCTCCGAGTACGGCACCTACGGGCAGGTTTCCTGTATCCGCAATTTCCTGGTTGAGCGTCAATTTTCCGAATGTTGCAGGGTAATCACAAACGCCCAGTGCCATGGCATTATGCATGCCACAGATCAATAGCAGCACGGCCAGCAGCGACCGCAGACTATTATTTGCGGTGCCTAATTTTTTTATATTTCCAATGAAATTATTCATTTTACTTCCTTATGCCTTAGTGGCATTGCGCCGTAATTTGTTTGATCAGCGCAGACGGGTCACTGTTATTACTGACTGTCAGCGAGTAAGCGCCTTTACATTGCTCGTTGCTGCCGTTGCCCCATTTCGCCATGATGTTGCCGGTTTCCGGCAGGCCGGTCAGGTAGACTTCGCCGTTGTCACTGACAATGCCGGTGACGGTGCTGTCGTTATCCAGCAGGCTGACGGTGGCACCGAACGGCACCGGTTTACCCATAAACAGCATCTGCACTAAGGCACGCTGACCGACGCGGGTTTTGAAATCTGCACGCACTACCGCGCCACGGGTTGGAATAACTGTCTGGCTGTTCATGTCCATATCCACATCATCACCAAAGCTTTCCGTTTCCAGCGTCACGCTGTTTTTACGGTATGGCTGGGCGTACGGCACCACGGCATAGCCACGCCAGTCGGTATGGACACCGCTGTTGTTTTCGACATCAACGTCATCGGCTCCCGGCGCTTTCACCAGCGCGATGGTATCGCCCAGCGGTTGGGACAGCGTGATGCCGTTTTCGTGGATCAGTACGCCGCCCTGAATACCGTAGCTCCACTGGCGGGTGTCCTGGTCATAGCTGTAACCGAGGCTGCCTTCGCCGGAGCCGCCTTTGTAATCCATGCTGGCATTACCGGACGTGCCGTTGCCCTGATTTTCATACCCCTGCTGCGCGGAATAACTCAGGTTTTTATCATCCAGCAAGGTGCCGCTGATACCGGCCTGCTGAACGGTGGAGCCGTGGCGTTTGCTGCTCATGCTGTAGGTTGCCCAGGTGCCGGAAGGCCCCATGAACTTGTCGAGCGGTACGGACATGTTGAACGCAAATACCTGATCTGCCTCGGTCATGCCCGGGTTTTTCGAGTAGTTGTAGTTAAAGCCGTAACTGATGCCGTAAATGCTGGTGTTGTAACCGAGCTGCAACAGCTTCTCTTTACCGTCGCCGCCCCAGTAATCCTGCTGGCTGCCGCTGACATAAATCGAACCGTAGTCACCCATCGACTGGTTGATGGACAACTGCATTTTGCTGCGCTGGTTGTGCGAGCGGTTGTAGTTGTCGAAATCGCTGTCCGTCTCATGCTGGTAATCCTGCACGTCCTGGAAGGCGTAATACCCTTCGGTGGAGTAGCGGTAACCGGCGATTTGCAGGTTGGTATCGGTCGCTTCAAAGTTCTTGGCATACATCGCCCGGTAAGACTGGCCTTTTTTGGTGCCAATCGACTCATCATCGAATTCGCTGGTGGCCTGCGTGGCATCAAAGGACACCGCACCGACGGAACCTAAGTCGAAACCGACGCCGACGTTAGCCGCACGATAGTTTTCGGCGTACTGAATACCGCCGTAAACGGTGGTGCGCGCCGTCAGACCGTAGATATTTGACAGCTGAATAAAGTTCGGTGTCTGCGTATCGTCATTACCTGAGCGGTATTTACCCAATGCCAGGTTGTATTTGAAGCGATGTTCACGCTGCAAAATTGGCACCGAGCTGCTGGCAATGGTGAATTTGGTGGTGGTGCCGTCAGATTCGGTCACCGTCACTTCCATATCACCGCCGTTACCGGACGGATAAAGGTCGGTAATCGCAAACGGCCCCGGCGACACGTTGGACTGGTAGATCACATAGCCGTTCTGCCTGATGGTGACCTGCGCGTTCGATTTGGCGATACCGCGCACCGTTGGCGCAAACTGGCTCATGGAATCCGGCAGCATCTGGTCGTCAGAGGCCAGTTGCGCACCGGTAAACTGCACGCTGTCAAACACGTCAGACGGTGTGGAGTATTCACCGAGGGTCAGTTGTCCGCCCTGCAGGAAACGCACGTCACGCTGCACGTAGGTGTTAATCGACTCAAACTTGCTGGTGTTAGTGTCGTCGCCGCCGTGCGAGCCTTCGTTCTGCTGATTGCTGTAGGTCGAATAGTTACGCAGACGCCACGCACCCAGGTTTGCCCCGCTGCGCAGGTTCACGAAATTGCTCTTTGACTGACCGCTGCCGTCGCGCTGGGTGGTCGAACCGGAATAGCTGTAATTGAGCATAAAGGCGGCGATGCCGTTATCCCAGCGCTTCGGGTCAACCGAGTTGCGCGGACGCATGCTGACGCCGATTTGCGGCACGGTAATGTCATAACGCTTACGGTTTAAATCCAGGTTCTCGGTGGCCTGCGGCACATACGCACTCAGCGGCTTCGTCAGCCTGGCATCAGGGGCAACGGCTTTCAAGTCCGGGAAGGCGTCCAGCTTGACGCCGTACTCCGCCATCTCCGCAGGGGTGATCGCCCCATAGAGTTTGCCCGGTGCATCCGGCAGGCTGACGAACTCGATGTTACGTGAGTCCACCTGCTGGTTATTCAGGTAAATATCGACCTGATAGGTGCCGGGCATCTGGCCGCCTTTTTCGGCGAAATAATCCAGATTGACGTTTTCCAGATCGCCACCGCCGCCAACGTTTTTAAGCATTTCCGCGTTAAAGGTTTCAGCCGAAAAAGCTAAGCCGGGCAAAGATAACAATATGAAAAATGATAAGGGTGTTAATAAAAAGGAGCGGGCAGCCGAATGACTTTTCAGTGCGCCGCGCCTGTTTTTATTACCTTTTCTTCTGGTGCTGTCTTTTTCCTGACGACTTTTAATATTGTTATTTTCCATAATAAACAGACATTCCCGATTCTAATCTTTCGACTTTATTAAATTGATGCTTTGGCTTTTTCTGTCAGTCCGCCAAAATCATTAATAGCCTGCCAGCTGATACTGTTGCCCATCGGTGCATTGTCAATTTTTGTGGAAGACTTTGGTGGAACCATAAAGCCTTCTTTTAAGTCTTTACCGTTAATGCTGACTTTGGTCAGATTGACATAATAAGGCGTCGGATTGTTGGCGGTTAAGCCATTGCCTGAGCGGGAGAAAGTAATTTGCTGCCAGGCTTTTGCGATCGCTTCTTTATTATTTAATGCTGTCGGGCGATAGATCAGTTTGATACGGGTATTAATAGAGAACTGCAGAGAGTTCTTTTCTTTCGCAGCAGGAGGGATTGCCAGCGTATTCAGCCAGTAAACGGACTCTTTGTCCTGCGGTAAGGACGATGAGGTCTGTGTGATACGGATGGAGTTATCCTGACCTGGTTCGATGCGGAACAACGGAGGGGTGGTAATAAACGGAACTTTTTCACCTTCTTTATCAGCACTCACCCAGGAGTGAATAAGGTATATATTCGAGTCTTCGGTGTTTTTAACAGAGAGTGAGGCTTCTTTTGCATTACCGTTATAAATAACGCGCGTGGCACCTACAGAAAAACCGGCGAATGAAGGAGAAGATAATGCGATGAGTAATAATGAAAGTACGGATTTTTTTAAAATAGTCATCATTAACCTTGGGAGTTAAAAGTTAGAATTAATAATCTCACTGTAATTGGGCTGGCATTAGATGAAATGGCTGAGTGTTACCTCAGCCATTTTATTAAAAAACACACTGATTACAGAAATATTACTCGTAAGACATGGTAAAGGTTACTGGCACATCAATAGTACCTTCAACAGCAGCGCTTTCTGCTGAAGTTTTAGTTAAACCAACGAGGTAGTTCAACGTATTCTCACCAGCAACAATGGCTTTATCATTGCCGAATGCTTTTGGTCTAATAACAGCACCAGTATCAGCATCAGAAATCATAATACCCACGTAACGTGCAGTTGAGTTACCTACAAATGCATTTGGGACGAGACCGGAAGTTGTACCATCCAGTTTAATTTTAGCAACAGAAACGCCTTCAGGGCAGCCAGCGAGGGTGATGCTGAAAGGTTTTTGCAGTGATGCGTTGGTGGAACCCACAGCGACTGAATCTATAGATGCAGCTGCGAAACTATCAAAGGTCACAGGAATGACTGTGCTGTTTGCAGCAACAGAACAAGAGCTGGAAGTCACTACACCAGAGAAGTTCAGGGAACCATCATCTGCCTGAGCAGCAGAAACACCCAGGCCCAACATAACAACTACAGCAGCACTTAATTTTTTCATATTCATGGTCGGTTTAATCCTTTTAACCAAATTCTATTAACTTGAGGTTTTATTTGTCAGCAAGTTAATAAATCGGGAAATATTAGTTGTAAGACAGAGTGAAGGTAGTTGTTGCGTTGAAAGCACCACCGGTTACAGCATCCGCTGTAGACATTGCGGCCGCTTCCAGATTTATAGTTGCAGTGCCAGCTTCAGCATCAATTGGTGCAGCAGCGGAAGCAGAATGCATTGGGATCAGGTCGCCGCCTTTGTTATAAAGAGCGATACCCAGGCCTGATGCGATAGAATCAGCAGACAGTGCCAGCAACTGGTTATTGGTTGCATCAGCAGCGCCGTTTGCAGCAAACATTACGCCAGTCTGAGACAGCGGGCAGCCGGTCAGGTTAAGCGTGATATCTTGCTTAGGGGAAATGCTACCAACTGCAGTAAAATCTGCTGCTGACAGAGTACCCATTGGCACGTCTGTTGTGCTGCTTGGGTCAACAACACAAGAACTTGCAATAACAGTACCTGTTACATTCAGGACGCCGGTATCGCCAGCATTTGCACCCATTGCTGCAACCATACCGGCAGCCAGTACACTCATTTTAAAAAACGAAGTCATTTTCATTACTATTCCTTTATTTAACAAAAACACACTCTTGATATAAGAGTTAGTGGGGGAAGATAAAGAAGTAAATAAGCCGGCACCCTTTATCGTTGGAGCGCATTATTCCTAGTTGTCGTCGTAATCGCCATGGCATACGCTGAATGTACTATTCAGTAAACTTAAGAACAGATATATCCGTATGAATCATGGCGTATTTATACGATATTTTTATTTTTGATGGAATATGATGGATTTTAATTTAAGTTCTTTAAAGGTATGATTCAGTAAAGTTTATTCTGTATTTTATTATGTCTAATGTATCTGTTTTGAGTGTCATTATCTGTTGATTTTATTTGCATGATTAAATTAAAACATTAGATATTCTGATTAATATATTAAAACAAAATCCGGTTTGGAGACCAAAAATTGAAAATCTTGACTATGATTGATGTTGATAATACGAATTCCCGTATTTCACCAGAGATCAGGGGACTGGACAGGATGAAAGAAAACACACTCACCGATCGCTTTAAGATGGTGAAGAACTTTGACCTCAATCTTTTAACCACTTTTGAGGCTGTTTTCATTCATCGCAGCGGAACCAAAGCTGCAGATGCACTGGGTATCACCCCTTCAGCTGTCAGCCAGGCGCTCGGGCGTTTGCGTGTTCATTATAATGACGCGTTGTTTATCCGGGACGGAAAGGCACTGGCACCGACCACTGTCGCCATTGGAATACACGAAGGTCTGGCGGATGCGTACGATAACTTAGTCGCTAAACTGCAGAATATCTCGTTTGATTCCGTGCCAACCCGTCTTGTTGCCCATTGTTCAGCATATCTTTCCACTTTTACGCTGAATGTCATGCGCAGCGTGCTGGATGAGATTGCGCCCGATTGTGAGATTGTTCACAGCATCAGTAATAACTCGATTACTGAAATTGAAGACGCGCTGATTTTCCGTAAAGCCGATATTATTTTTGACGTTCATCCGCATATCGGACATTCGCGCGTCAGTCAGCAAATATCCAGTGAGGTGCCGGTGGTCATTTGCCGTCAGCCACATCCGCGTCTCGACGGAACATTGAGTATTGAGCTGGCGCAGAATGAAACGTATACGTTTCTGGATTCCGAGAGCGCAAGCCTGTTGTCTAACCGTCTTGATGTGCATTCTATGATGAGACAGGAGCGGGTATGCCGGTTTATCAGCCCGTCCTTACTGACGATTATGTCGATGGTGGAAGCGTCCGATATGCTGGCTTTCGTGCCGGAACGTTTTTATGAAAAAATGAAAAATGCGTTCAATGTGCAGAAACTGGATGTCGATTTCACGATGCCGACTCAGCCGGTTTATATGGTGTACAACAAGGCCGCTCTGAATAACCAATTTTTTGCCACCCTGGTGAAAAAGATGCATGACATCTTTCAGCTGGAATTGCAGAGAAACGCCAAACGCTGAGCCGCGCGGAGAGAATAAAAAAAGCCAGTCAGGTTTCCCCGACTGGCTTTTTTATTTACCGCACCTGAGTGAACAGGTGCGGTGGTGATTACAGCGCAGCGATCGTAGCTTTCTGTTCTGCCAGTTTCACTTTTGCATCACCGCAAGCGGCCAGACGTTCGCGTTCTTTAGCGACAACGGCTTCAGGCGCACGCGCCACAAAACCTTCGTTAGACAGCTTGCCTTCGATGGACGCAATCTCACCATCCAGTTTCGCCATCTCTTTATCCAGACGCGCCAGCTCGGCTTCTTTATCAATCAGACCTGCCATTGGGATCAGCAACTCAGCGCCTTCCACCAGTTTGGTGACAGACACCGGGCCTTTGTCGCCAGCCGGCAGAATGGTGATGGATTCCAAACGCGCCAGAGACTTAATGAAGCTCAGGTTCTGTTCCACACGACGCTGTGCATCGGCACTCGCGCCGCGCAGCAGCAGTTCCAGTGGCCTGGCCGGAGACAAGTTCATCTCGGCACGCACGTTACGGATAGCGATGATCGCCTGTTTGATCCACTCGAGATCGGCCAGCGCCAGTTCGTCCGCTTTCGCTGCGTCAAATTCCGGGAAAGGCTGCAGCATGATGGTTTCCGCAGTAATGCCTTTCAGGGATTTCACTCGCTGCCAGATGGTTTCGGTGATGAACGGAATGATCGGATGCGCAAGACGCAGCAGACCTTCCAGCACTTCCACCAGCGTATGACGGGTGCCGCGCAGTTGTGCTTCGCTGCCCCCGTTCATGACCGGCTTGGTCAGCTCCAGATACCAGTCGCAGAACTGGTTCCAGGTAAATTCATACAGAATGCTGGCAGCCAGATCGAAGCGGTAGTTGTCCATCGCTTCACGGTAAGATTTCACTGTGCGGTTATATTCCGCCAGGATCCAGCGGTCAGCCAGTGACAGCTCAAGTTCGCCACCGTTCAGGCCACAATCCTGATCTTCGGTATTCATCAGCACGAAGCGGCTGGCGTTCCACAGCTTGTTACAGAAGTTGCGGTAGCCTTCAAGACGCTTCATATCCCAGTTGATGTCACGGCCGGTAGACGCCAGTGCCGCCAGCGTGAAGCGCAGGGCATCAGTACCGTGCGGTTCGATGCCGTTCGGGAATTGCTTCTCGGTGCGCTTGCGGATTTTCTCTGCCAGCTGTGGCTGCATCATATTGCCGGTACGTTTTTCCAGCAGGTCTTCCAGCGAGATACCGTCGATCATATCCAGCGGATCGATAACGTTACCTTTGGACTTGGACATTTTTTGTCCTTCGTCGTCGCGGATAAGACCGGTCATGTAAACGGTGTTGAACGGAACCTGCGGCTTGCCGTTTTCGTCTTTCACGAAGTGCATGGTCATCATGATCATGCGCGCGATCCAGAAGAAGATGATGTCAAAGCCACTCACCACGACGCTGGAAGGGTGGAAAGCTTTGAGGTCAGGCGTTTGTTCTGGCCAGCCCAGCGTGGAGAACGTCCACAGACCGGAAGAGAACCAGGTGTCAAGTACGTCTTCGTCCTGCGTCAGCACAACGTCGGCGGCCAGATTATTTTCGCTGCGCACTTCCGCTTCGTCACGGCCAACAAACACGTTGCCTTCGGCGTCATACCACGCCGGAATGCGGTGTCCCCACCACAGCTGACGGGAAATACACCAGTCCTGAATGTCACGCATCCAGCTGAAGTACATGTTCTCGTATTGCTTCGGTACGAACTGAATCTCGCCTTGCTCAACGCCTTCGACCGCCACTTTCGCCAGCGGCGCAGTACGCACGTACCACTGGTCAGTCAGCATCGGCTCGATTACCACACCGCCACGGTCGCCGTAAGGCACGGTCAGATCGTGAGGTTTGATTTCTTCCAGCAGACCGGCTTCGTCAAACGCAGCGACCACGGCTTTACGCGCAGCAAAGCGTTCCAGGCCACGGAATTGCTCAGGGATTTCGTTGCTGCACGCGTCAGTTTCTTCGCCATTGGTGTCGAAGATTTCAGCGGTCTGGCGGATATCGCCATCGAAAGTCAGGATGTTGATCATCGGCAGGCCGTGACGTTTACCGACTTCATAGTCGTTAAAGTCATGCGCAGGGGTGATCTTCACGCAGCCGGTGCCTTTTTCCATGTCGGCGTGTTCATCGCCAACAATCGGAATACGACGTCCCACCAGCGGCAGAATGATTTCTTTGCCGATCAGATCTTTATAACGCGGGTCTTCCGGGTTAACTGCCACGCCGGTATCACCGAGCACAGTTTCCGGACGGGTAGTGGCGACTACCAGATAATCTTTGCCTTCAGCGGTTTTCGCGCCGTCAGCCAGCGGATAACGCAGGTGCCACATGGACCCTTTGGATTCGCGGTTTTCAACTTCGAGGTCAGAGATCGCGGTGCGCAGTTTCGGATCCCAGTTCACCAGACGTTTGCCACGGTAAATCAGATCTTCTTTGTACAGACGCACGAACACTTCACGCACGGCGTTGGACAGACCTTCATCCATGGTGAAACGTTCACGTTCCCAGTCCACGGAGTCGCCCAGACGGCGCATCTGACGGGTAATGGTGCCACCGGATTCGGCTTTCCATTCCCAGATTTTATCGATAAACGCATCACGGCCGTAGTCGTGACGGGTTTTGCCTTCTTCAGCCGCGATTTTACGCTCAACCACCATCTGCGTTGCGATACCCGCATGGTCAGTCCCCGCCTGCCACAGGGTGTTTTTACCCTGCATGCGCTGATAGCGGATCATGGCGTCCATGATGGTTTGCTGGAAAGCATGACCCATGTGCAAGCTGCCGGTCACGTTCGGCGGCGGGATCATGATGGCAAAGCTTTCTTTACTGGTATCACCATGCGGCTTGAAATAGCCCTGTTGTTCCCAGTGCTCGTAAAGCGGCTGCTCGATGTCTTGCGGGTTATATGTCTTATCCATTTCGCTTCGTATTTTCGTCGGTCGATGTGGTGACTGAGGGCGGCGTGGCCGTCGTCAAAGAGAAACCCACGCTGCGATAGGCTTTGTAGCGTTCGCGCGCAAGTTGTTTAAGGGAATCTTCGTAAGGAACGAAGTCTACCACTTCATGGAAAGCAGTAGCAAAATCTGCAAATTCTGGCAGCAGGCTGATCAGCAAGTCGCGCGGCGCATTGCCGCGTTTTCCCGGCCAGCATAATTCCACCGGCGCGCCAAAACGTGGGCCTTCGCCTGCCAGATTATGGGGCACAAAATGGCCGGGTTCGCGCTTCCATAACGCTTCATCCAGACGTTCAGCCTGTTTCTGATCTTCACAGGCCAGCAGAACACGTTTGCCCATCCGGTAACGTTCAGCGGCGACCTGACAGGCCAGGGCTTCGTGCGAGCTAAGCTCGCCACTGGCATCCGGCGCGTCGAGAAGAAAAAAGGTAGCCTGTTTCATGATGAGTTCACTGTGCTGCTGAGAAAAAAACAGGGGCGCAACTGGTGCGCCCGCCTGTGAAAGGTCTGGCGAACCAGACCCTGATAGTGAAGATTATATCTTATTTAACGCAGGAATCACTCATCGCCATCAAGGCCGGCGCGGTTGAGCAGGAACTGTGACAGCAACGCCACCGGACGACCGGTCGCGCCTTTGTTCTTGCCTGAACGCCACGCGGTACCGGCGATATCCAGATGTGCCCAGCTGTATTTGCGGGTGAAGCGCGACAGGAAGCAACCGGCGGTAATCGCACCGCCTGCACGGCCACCGATGTTCGCCATATCCGCAAAATTAGAATCCAGCTGTTCCTGATATTCATCAGCCAGCGGCAGACGCCATGCGCGGTCGCCCGCCTGTTCGGACGCGCCGATCAGTTCATGGGCCAGCGGATTGTGGTTCGACAGCAAACCGGTGATGTGATGGCCGAGGGCAATCACGCACGCGCCGGTCAGCGTGGCGACGTCAATCACCAGCTCAGGATCGAAACGCTCGACGTAGGTCAGCGCATCGCACAATACCAGACGGCCTTCGGCATCGGTATTAAGCACTTCCACCGTTTGCCCGGACATGGTGGTCAGAATGTCGCCCGGACGGAATGCCTGACCGCCAGGCATGTTTTCACAGCCCGCCAGCACGCCAATCACGTTCAGCGGCAGATTCAGTTCAGCGACCACACGCATCGCGCCGTAAACCGCCGCGGCACCGCACATGTCGTACTTCATTTCATCCATGTCAGCGGCAGGTTTAATGGAAATACCGCCGGAGTCGAAGGTCAGACCTTTGCCGACGAGCACGATAGGCTTAGCGTCCGGATTAGGATTCCCTTTATATTCCATCACCGACATCAGCGATTCGTTTTTCGAACCCTGACCTACCGCCAGATAGGCATTCATTCCCAGCTCTTTCATCTGCTGCTCGCCGATAACGCGGGTCGTGATGTTAGTGCTGAACGCATCGGCAAGCTGACGCGCCTGTGACGCCAGATACGCGGCGTTACAGATGTTCGGAGGCATGTTGCCGAGATCTTTCGCCGCTTTGATACCGGCTGAGACCGCCAGACCGTGGGCAATGGCGCGTTCGCCGCTGGTCAGTTCACGGCGGGTGGGCACGTTGAAGACCATTTTACGCAGCGGACGGCGAGGTTCGGTTTTATTGCTTTTCAGCTGATCGAAGGTGTAAAGCGATTCTTTGGAGGTTTCGACCGCCTGACGCACTTTCCAGTAAGTATTACGCCCTTTAACGTGCAGCTCGGTGAGGAAGCAAACGGCTTCCATAGAACCGGTGTCGTTCAGGGTGTTAATGGTTTTCTGGATCACCTGTTTGTACTGGCGCTCATCCAGCTCGCGTTCTTTGCCGCAACCAATCAGCAAAATGCGCTCTGAAAGAATATTCGGTACATGATGCAGTAACAGGGTCTGGCCCACTTTGCCTTCAAGTTCACCACGGCGAAGCAGGGCGCTGATGTAGCCATCACTGATTTTATCGAGCTGTTCGGCAATCGGTGACAGGCGGCGAGGTTCGAAAACGCCGACTACAATACAGGCACTGCGTTGTTTTTCCGGGCTACCGCTTTTTACGCTGAACTCCATGCACTCTCCTGAATCTTAAAGACAAGGGCGGGAGGTACGGCTAGAATGAGTCGCCGGAGACACTCTCCCGTCATTGTGTTAACGACCTGTGTTAACCTTAAACGGCGTTAGTTTTTATTTTGGCGGCTATAAGCAAGTTCCTATAGGACACCCCAATTCTCGGTGTTGTAATACTATTTTAGCTGCGAAGGTTGCCAAATGATGAGAATAAATGACGGATTAGCGATGAAACTAGCGATTTTCCTTCAAAAAGACAAGTTTTCACAGGCGTATTAAGCGTGATCATCATTAGATATCTGGTTAGGGAAACCTTCAAGAGCCAATTTGCCATTCTGTTCATTTTGCTTCTTATCTTCTTCTGTCAGAAGCTGGTAAGAGTGCTCGGAGCAGCGGTCGATGGCGATATCCCAACAAATTTAGTTCTCTCTCTTCTGGGCCTTGGCGTTCCGGAAATGGCGCAGCTTATTCTGCCGCTCAGCCTGTTCCTTGGCCTGCTGATGACGCTCGGTAAACTGTATACCGACAGTGAAATCACAGTCATGCATGCCTGTGGTCTCGGAAAACGCTCTCTGGTCATCGCGGCACTGGTTCTGGCGTTATTTACGTCAATCTTCGCTGGCGTGAATGCCATCTGGCTCAGCCCGTGGTCGTCCAAACATCAGGATGAAGTGCTGGCGGAAGCCAAAGCGAACCCGAGCATGGCGGCGATGGTCGAAGGCCAGTTCCAGCAGGCGCAGAACGGCAATGCGGTTCTGTTTGTCGGCAGCGTCAAAGGCAAAGAATTCCATGACGTGTTCCTTGCGCAGTTGCGCCCGAACGGCAACCAGCGACCTTCAGTGGTGGTGGCCGACCGCGGGCACATGCTTCAGCGCGCCGACGGCTCGCAGCAGGTGGTGCTCGATAAAGGGACGCGCTATGAAGGTACCGCGTTGTTACGTGACTTCCGCGTGACAGATTTCACCGACTATCTGGCGGTGATCGGCCATCAGGCCGTACAGCTTGACCCGAACCAGTCGGATCAGATGACCATGACGCAGCTCTGGAACTCCTCCGAGCCCGAAGCCCGCGCCGAGCTGAACTGGCGTTTTACGCTGATCGTCTCCGTATTTATCATGGCCTTGCTGGTGGTTCCGCTCAGCGTGGTGAACCCGCGTCAGGGACGTGTGCTCAGTATGCTGCCGGCGATCCTGCTGTATCTGATTTTCTTCCTGTTGCAAACCTCGCTGCGCTCTAACGGTGCCAAAGGTAAGCTGGATCCGATGCTCTGGATGTGGGGAACTAACCTGCTCTACTTCGCACTGGCACTGATTCTGAATGCATGGGATACCTTGCCGGTTCGTAAGGTCCGCGCGCGTCTGAGAGGAGTTGCCTGATGTTTGGCGTATTAGACCGTTACATCGGTCGCACGATTTTCAACACCATCATGATGACCTTGTTCATGCTGGTGTCACTCTCCGGCATCATCAAGTTTGTCGATCAGCTGCGTAAAGTCGGGCAGGGCGGATATTCTGCCGCCGGTGCAGGGTTATACACCTTGCTGAGCGTACCCAAGGATATCGAGATCTTCTTCCCGATGGCGGCGTTGCTGGGTGCCTTACTGGGGCTGGGCACGCTGGCGACCCGCAGTGAGCTGGTGGTCATGCAGGCTTCCGGTTTCACCCGTATGCAGATTGCCGCTTCGGTGATGAAAACGGCGATCCCGCTGGTGCTGCTGACCATGGCGATTGGTGAATGGGTCGCGCCGCAGGGCGAACAGATGGCGCGTAACTACCGCGCACAACAGATGTACGGCGGTTCGCTGCTTTCGACTCAGAACGGTATCTGGGCGAAAGACGGTCACGACTTTATCTACATCGAACGCGTGGCCGGTGAAAAAGAGCTGACCGGCGTCAACATCTACCATTTCAACGAAGAGAACAAACTGCAGTCAGTGCGCTATGCCTCTTCCGCGACCTTTACGGATGGTGTGTGGAAACTCTCTCAGGTCGATGAATCTGACCTGACGGATAACCTGCAAATCACCGGTTCACAGACCCTGACCGGCGTGTGGAAAACCAACCTGACGCCGGACAAACTGGGCGTCGTGGCGCTCGACCCGGATGCGCTGTCGATCAGCGGCCTGCACAACTACGTCAAGTATCTGAAACAGAGCGGGCAGGAAGCCAAACGCTACCAGCTGAACATGTGGAGTAAAATCTTCTCGCCACTGTCTGTCGCGGTCATGATGCTGATGGCACTGTCATTCATCTTCGGTCCGCTGCGCAGCGTGCCGATGGGCGTGCGGGTAGTGACCGGTATCTGCTTCGGTTTCCTGTTCTACGTACTTGACCAGATATTCGGCCCGTTAAGCCTGGTTTATAATATTCCGCCGATCCTGGGCGCATTGCTGCCAAGCGGACTGTTCTTCGTCATCAGCATGTTCTTACTGCTGAGAAAACGTTAAACCTGCCGGTGCAGCGACAAAAAAAGCAGACCCCGTACAGCGGTCTGCTTTTTTTACGTCTGAAGAACGGCGAACGCCGCGATCAGATTTCGTTATTTCGTACCAGATCCGCCACCAGATCGTTCACGCCATCACTCATATTTTTAAACTTGGTCAGCTCGGTGCGGGTTACCACCACGAACACGCCGACACCGCGCTGCGGCACCATCGCGACATACGTGATAAAGCCACCGCCACCGCCGGTTTTCTGGATGATGCGTGGCAATAACGGCGTCGGCGCCATCGTCACCCAGCCCATTCCCAGCGAGTCCGCCATGCCCGGCACATCCATCCCTTTGAGCGAGACCAGATCTGTGCGCTTGTAATACATCTTCTGCGCCATATCCGCCGTGGTGGTGCGCTGCCCGAGGAACTGACGCATCCAGCGACCCATATCCGCAGGCGTGGAATAAAGCCCGCCGCTGCCTGCTGCCGCGATCGTGTTAATGCACGGACTCGGACGCAGGCCGACCATCAGCCGCGAACACTGGCTGGCATTCGGCGTCAGCGTGGTATCGGTCATGCCGAGCGGTTGCGTGATCTGCTCGCGCAGTAATTGGGTATAAGGCTGATTGGCGGCTTTCGACAAGGCATCAGATAGCAGGTCAAACGCCAGATTGGAGTAAGAGGCGCGGGCACCCGGCGGTACGGTCATTTTCGCGACACTCAGCCAGCTCCAGCGGTCACTTTTGGTCGGCCAGGTGAAGACGGCACGGTTCGCCGCACCGCCCGGTTGCTCACGCGGCAGACCGCTGGTGTGCGTCGCCAGATTCAGCAACGTAATCGGATTGGTGCCGCTGTAAGCCGGCACGCGCGCGCCGGCGGGGGCATATTTCCGCAGCGGGTCATTAATACTGACCTTGCCCTGCTGCGCCATTTTCACCAGCACTTCACTGGTGATCAGCTTGGTCAGCGAGGCGATACGCACCACGGAGTCTTCACGCGGACGGATATCGGAACCGGGGCGGGTCTCCCCGAAACTGCGAAATACCTGCTGATTGTTATCAACGACCACCAGCGCCATTCCCATTGCACCGCTGCCGTAAAAGATGTGTTCTGCATGGTCATCCACGACCTGCGACGCCAGACGCGCATTCTGCTGCGCGTGGCTCCATAAAGGCGTACTGGCGAAGGCCAGCGCGAGGAGCGAAAGTGAGAGTTTTTTCAACAAACGGGTATCCATCAACAGGGCAAAATCTCTTCGTGATTTGTATACTAATGCGAAGTTTGAGAAACGGCATCGGAAAAACGCAGGCAAACGGAAGATTTTTGTCAGCAAATTCTCACTGCGTTGCGGAGTATGTCTGTTTTTTCAACACTTAAACCGTACAAGGCGGGATAACTATTGCGTGACCCGCTGGGCTGGGTATAATGCCCACGTTTTCCGCATACTACTTTCAGTGCCGAAGTGGCGAAATCGGTAGACGCAGTTGATTCAAAATCAACCGCCGCAAGGTGTGCCGGTTCGAGTCCGGCCTTCGGCACCATTAGTATGTAAATAGACCTCAACTGAGGTCTTTTTTTATGCCTAAAATCCAGTCCCCGCAAGGCTCCTCTCGCTTTTTCAGTCAACATAAGTCAACCTGATTCAATCTACATCAACTTACTGATGTGGGTACAATTGTGGGTATATCCCGCTTCGATAATGTTTGTACCCACACAGAACCCTTGAAAGGATACTCAACATGGCTCTGAGTGATGTGAAGGTTCGTACAGCCAAGCCTGAAGCTAAAGCGTATAAGCTCACAGATGGCGATGGCATGGTGTTGCTGGTTCATCCTAACGGTTCAAAGTACTGGCGCTTACGTTATCGCTTTGATGGTAAGGAGAAGATGCTGGCGCTGGGTATATACCCAGAAGTAACGCTTGCTGATGCCAGGGCGCGACGTGATGAAGCCCGTAAGCAGTTAGCGAACGGCATTGACCCTAGTGATAAAAAGAAAACAGATAAGAGCGAGCAGGCTGAAACTCGAACATTCAAAGAAGTTGCGATTGAATGGCATGCTACGAATAAGAAGTGGTCGAAGGATCATAGCGCTCGAGTTTTGAAAACACTGGAATACTTTCTTTTCCCGGCTATCGGTAAATACAATATCACTGAGCTTAAGACTCGAGATTTACTGGCACCTATCAAAGCCGTGGAGAAGTCTGGACGTCTTGAGGTGGCTTCGCGTCTGCAACAGCGCACAACAGCAATCATGCGCTATGCCGTACAAAGCGGTTTGACCGACTACAACCCTGCGCAGGAAATGGCTGGTGCCGTCGCTACAGCAAAACGACAACATCGTCCCGCCTTAGAACTTAGCCGTACCCCTGAACTACTTCACCGTATCGACACCTACACCGGCAGACCGCTCACTCGTTTAGCTATAGAAATGACGTTGCTGGTTTTTATCCGTTCAAGTGAACTACGTTTCGCCCGCTGGTCAGAGATCGACTTTGAGACAGCAATGTGGACGATACCGGCAGACCGTGAACCATTAGAAGGCGTTAAACATTCTCACCGTGGTTCAAAGATGCGTACGCCGCATCTGGTACCCCTATCTCGGCAGGCACTTGCAGTCCTTGAGAAAATAAAGCGGCTAAATGGCAATCGAGATTTAATTTTCGTTGGCGATCATGACCCGCGTAAACCGATGAGTGAAAACACGGTGAACAATGCACTCCGGGTGATGGGCTATGACACGAAAGTGGAAGTCTGCGGTCACGGTTTTAGAACCATGGCGTGCAGTTCGTTAATTGAGTCGGGGATTTGGTCTAAGGATGCGGTAGAGCGGCAGATGAGCCATCAGGAGCGTAACTCTGTGCGTGCGTCTTACATTCATAAGGCAGAGCACTTGGATGAACGCAGGCTAATGCTGCAGTGGTGGGCGGATTATCTGGATGCGAATCGGGAGAAAGGGGTGAGTCCGTTTGATTTTGGGAGACATTAAATGGATTTTACTAATCTGATAATAATGAATAGAGAAGATGTTAACTTTGATTAGAAGGAGTTTTCTCACAATGTTTTTTAATTATAATTTATTATCCTACATTTCTTATAAATAGAGTTAAAACTATAATGTGAACTAAAATTTTCAATTGAACTTGCATTATTTTGAAGAGTTTTTTATAAAGTATGTAGTTCCAACTTGTGGAGGAGTATTATGCAAATTTTCGATACGCAGTCTGCTATGGATATTATCTCTCATTCTAATGGAGGGTTTAGTTACGACACTCTCGCTAGAGCATTGATTTCAAAGGGGAATGTGACTAATCCGCAATTTCTTCTCATTGAGTGTAAAAAATTTTGCGATCATCTTGAAACAAGGGGTTTTTTGAAAAAATGCCCACACTTGTTAAATGGGCAGGATGAGTATTTCGAATACATTCATCATTAACTAACTCATCCCTGACATTTTTTCAGGGATGAGTTATGTGTTTCTTGCAACCACCTCTTTTCTGCGATAGCTTTGCTACGGAAAAATTTTTGAGGGTAGGTTGTGAGCCATATCAATTTGATAACGACATGCACGAATGGTAAGCATGGACATAGTTGCAATTCTCTGAATTTAAGTGATTATTCGGCTGGAAAAACGTCAGCGAATGTTCTTATTGATTCTTGGTGTAATGCCTCAAAAGAAGCGCTTGCAAATTCAGCCTTCATTTCTGTTGAAGACCTTTACAAAGGTGGGCATTGGTCTACTGCGCAAACTATCAATAAAGACTATTCAATTGATTTATGGGTTCTTTCTGCTGGGTTTGGACTGCTACATAACAAGGACAAGGTTATTCCATATCGAGCAACCTTCTCCACTGGTTATGCGGAGTCCATCCCATTGTATTCAAACGATTATCCTGCTAAGTCTTTCCATCGAACTTGGTGGAAAGAGATTACAGAAAGATCTCCTTTAAAATCAGAACATGCAACTTCAATAACGATGTTGATGAAAGAGAGACCAAAGGAGTATTTTATCATTTGTGGCTCTCCTGATTATATCAATGCCATTGAACTTGATATCATTAATGGCCTGGAATATTTATATGTGCCAAATAAACAATTTTTAATTATCACTTCGAAAAAAATAAATAATAGATTGGACGATTATTTATTAAAGAGCGATGCGCGAATAGCTGAATTTTTAAAATGTAATATGCTCATGCTAAATATTAGCCTTGCGAAATATGTTATAAGCCATTTTAACGATAATAGAAATGAAGATTTGAGTATCCTTGCTCATGAGATGTCAAAGCAATTCTCTACTCTGCCAGAGCGTACTGTCATTAAGGGTATAAAGCGTAATCCTGAGGAAGTGGAAAAGTATATTTTGACACTTTTACAGCAACAGCCTGAGATGAGTGCCTCAAAAGCTCTGCGGACTTTTCGTGATTCAGGTAACAGTTTTGAAGAGAAACGATTTCGTGTTTTGTTTCAGTCTGTCTCTGCCCGCAATGTGTAATGCCCGGATGGTGGTTTTGTGATAGAATCCCGCGTTTTTTGAAGTCAGGGCAAAGGCGTTACAGGAGAGCAGGTTGTCGAAGCTAAAATACTTTTTTCCGGATAGTCAGGATTTTATTGATCCGAGTTTTGACTTCGTACGGGAAACGCGTAACGAACATCGTGTGCGCCAGCGTGATGACCATTATCCGCACGAGGTTTTCCCTCATCCCTACGATGGCATGCTCGTTTCAAAAGCGGTCGTTGATGGACTGGGTGGTGGTGAAAGCAAATATACACGTGCTCAGCGGTTACGCTATTTCCGCAATGGAATGAAGCATTTCTTTCGTTTGCCAGATAACATGGAGACGATGGGGGACTGTGGTGCTTTTACCTATGTAAATCAATATGTTCCACCTTATCGTGTTGAGGAGGTTATCGAGTTTTACGAGACATCTCGTTTTAATTACGGTGTTTCCCTCGACCATATTGTGTTTGGTTACGAAAAGCCGGGAGAGTCGTTTACAGGAGAAGTCCTTGCTGAGTGCCGTCGTCGCCAGGATATCACGCTTACGCTAGCGCAAGAATTTCTGACAAAGTCTCAGCAGAGTTGTTTCACTCCGTTTGGTGTGGCCCATGGCTGGAGTAAAGACTCTTATCGACAGTCTGCGCAAGCACTCCTGGCGATGGGATATAAGAACATCACCATGGGGGGTATGGTTCCCCTGAAAACGCCTCAAATTCTGGAAACGCTGGAAGAGATAAAACCGCTGCTGAAAAGTGATACTCGTGTTCATCTTCTTGGTATCGCCCGTCCAGAAAGCTTTCTAGACTTTATGCGCTTTGGCGTTACTAGCATTGACTCAACTACACCGCTTCAGCAGGCCTTCAAAGATCGTAAGAATAACTATCATACACCTGAAGGGTCAGCCTACACGGCTGTTCGTGTGCCACAGTTTGATGCGAATCCGAGCCTGAGCCGTAAAATAAAATCAGGCGCTGTAGATCAGGATGTTGCACGACATCTGGAAAAAGATGCGCTGCATGCTTTGTTTGAATACGACAAGGGAAACCTGCCGCTTTCACAAGTCCTGGAAACAGTAATGGCTTATGAGCGATTGCATGCGGGCGAGAAAGATGCTGAAAAAATGCGTGCTGATTATGCGCGTACATTGGGTGATCGCCCCTGGAAGCAGTGTCCGTGTAATATCTGTAAGGCTATTGGCATTAATGTCATTATCTTCCGCGGTGCCGAACGTAACCGGCGTCGTGGATTCCACAATATTCAGGTGCTGTACAATCGTTTACAGCGCACATTGTTACAACGCTCAGAGGAACTGTAATGAGTGAGTACCGTGTACCGGCTCTTCGCATTCGCCAGGGTGAGGCAAGACAACTTTACAGCCTCGCCATTGAAGGTAAGGACATTAATAAAATTGCGGCAATATCACGTATTCGTCGCGGTGAAGATAGCCTGATAGGTTATCAACGTCCCGAAGTTCGCAATCATATCCGTGAAATTCAACGCTATATTGAAAGTTCAAATGCAATGATCCCTAATCCAGTCATCATTGCTTTTGATAAACGTGTTCGTTTTGAAGCGTTGGATGCTGAAGGCAATATGGGGTATTTGGTTATCCCTCAGTCTGATGAGGCAGATTTTATTAAACCTGGGTTCATCGTTGATGGCCAACAGCGCACCGCTGCCCTACGTGAAGCCAAAATCGATTCTTTCATGATGCCGGTCTCAGCGTTTATCGCTAACGATGATGAAGAACAACGCGAACAGTTCATGCTGGTGAATTCGACCAAGCCATTACCTAAAACGTTGCTATATGAACTGGCTCCGCATACTCACGGACGTCTGCCATCCGATTTACAGTTGCGTAAGTTTCCTTCTTTACTGACTCAGCGGTTGAATTTCAGTGATGGTCCGCTGGCTGGACGTATTAAAACGGCGACTAACCCTGATGGTGTGATTGCAGATAACTCTATGATCAAAATGATAGACGCCAGCTTGCGTGAAGGTGCGCTTTATCGTTTCAGGGATCCTGCAACAGGTCTGGGCGACGACACGAAGATGGTGCGGTTGTTAAACAACTTTTGGTCTGCTGTGGAGATTGTCTTTACGTCTGACTGGGATAAAAAACCGCGTTACTCGCGCTTACTTCATGGCGTGGGAATTCTTGCCTTAGGTAGCCTGATGGACGAAATCGACCAGGTACATCAGGAATATCATGGTGAGCAAGGATGGACAGAAATTCCTCCTATTACTCGCTTTGTACAAGAATTGAATAAAATTAAAGATCTGTGCGCTTGGAGCAGTGGTTCGTGGAATTTTGGAACGGATATCGATGGCCAGCCTATTATCCGCAAATGGAACGAATTGCAGAATCTCTCTAAGGATATTACGTTGATCACCAACTACCTTGTAACTAACTACATCAAGCAAGTTAGCTAGCGCCGATATTAAAATTTCCTGAAAAAATACACCCTGCGTTGGAAAATGCAGGGTTTTTTTTGTCCCGAAAATGGTTCAAAACCATAAGTTCTTTTGTTGTAAGTTTTTAATAAAACGAAAAACCTTATAGCAATTTGTTCTATCTAAAAATTTACAACAAATGATTAACTTTCTTGACAGTTGTCAGGAAGGGCAGCAATGTATGACATTATCCTTATGGTTAATAGTGTTATGCCGTCTTTTATATAAAAAATAAAATATATTATTTTTCAATAACTTAAGAAATTATGTTATTAATGGTAAAAAATTATGGATAGAAAAATACCCCTGGTTGCAGGCGATCTCGTTAACTCGCCTTATGGAATTGGCAGACTTATTAGCCTTAACCATGATGATGCGCTTATTCAGTATTTTGACTCCCCAGCAAATTATGAAGGTTTAGAGCAAACTTTTGAAATAAAATATCTTAAGAAAGCTGAACTCTATGCAGAAAGTCTGGTTTATCGTTATGACTATGAACTTGCCCATTGGCAGTTGGCGCGTGTTGTTGGTGCTATTCCGGGCGGCGTACGTTTGCACTTTCCTAATAAACTGCAGGAAGACGTCAGTTTAAATGACATTTTTGTACGCTGGGATCGTCCTATCTGCGATGCTGCGACACTTCTGTCTGAGCGTATAACCTATACCCCCTTCTGGCAGGATGCCCGCCTGGCTTATCAGCATCAAATGCTGAAACAGCGCAATGCCTGTGCGGGAATAACCTCTGCTTTGTCATCTAGTATCGAACTTGAGCCTTACCAACTGGCCGTCGCACGCCGGGTGTTATCTGACCCTATCCAACGCTATCTGCTGGCAGATGAGGTAGGCCTGGGGAAAACCATCGAAGCTGGGTTAATCGTGCGCCAACACGTCACGGAAAATCAGTTCACCCACAGCGTGGTGATCGTGGCACCCAAAGTTCTTCACCGCCAGTGGCAGCAGGAACTTTCCGCACGTTTTCACCTTGAAGAATTGCTGAATGAGTCGATCCATATTATTGATATGGCTACCTTTAGCATGGAAAACCCCTTGCCGTTTCGACCCGATATGCTGGTGATTGATGAAGCTCATCGGGTCGGAGCCTGGGCATGGGACGCCGAGCATGAACAGCAATACGCTGGCGTGAACCAACTGGCGCAGCAAAGCGAAAAACTGCTGCTGCTGTCGGCGACTCCTGTCACCGGTAATGAAAAGAACTTCCTAGCCATGTTGCATCTGCTGGATGCCAAAAATTATCCGCTGACAGAGACTGGCTTGCAGATATTTCAGCAGCGTATCCAGCAGCGTGAAGAGATAGGCTCACTCTTCTACGCGTTTAATTGTGATAACGACAATATGACGCTGGAAGAGAATCTGGAAGCGTTAACCAGCATGTTTCCAGAGGATGATACCTTGAATGTGCTGGCTACACAGTTGCTACCCCATTTCGACGTAATGCAGCCTAAGCGGAGTGAGGCGCGCGATCTGTTGATCAATAAAATCCGCCACTACATAGGTAACCGCTACCGGCTGCACCATCGTCTGCTGCGCAACCGTCGCAGTAATCCCAGTATCAACTTATTGATGCCTGGCTTATCTGGGCTGTCGCTAAAAAAATACACCACGAAGAACGCCAGCAACGACATGATGATTGCCTGGCGGGAATCGGCAGTAATGATGCATTCACAGGACCCGTCGCTGTCAGCAATTTATCAGTTACTGTTTGAGGCCGCTATTGCTACGCCAGAACTGTTGGCCCGACTCGCAACCTGTCGTTTACAACAGGTACCATTGAGCGCTGCGGAGGGATTCCTTTACAGCGAACCCCAACTCGCACTGTTGCAATACCCTCTGTTTGACGGCGAGCAGGATATCCTCTCAGAACTGATAGACCGCTGCAATTTTGAGCGTGACAGCAAGCGTCAGCGTTTAACTGAGGTATTGGAAACCCTTCTGGGCAGTAACGCCAGAGAACTCCCTTATGTTGTGGTGTTCTGCGATCAGCCATGGGTAGCAGACCAGGTCTTTACCGAGTTGATGATGCCGTTTATTGGCAAAATTCAGCGTCATAATCCCGATAAAGAAGTGCGCTTTGGCAAGGGAAGCAAATGCCAGATTCTGGTGTGCGACCGTCGGGCCGAAGAAGGTGTCAATCTGCATGGTGGGCGAAAAATTGCCTTAAATTACGATTTGTTACTGTCTCCCAACCGTATGGAGCAGCGCCTTGGTCGTTTGAATCGCTACTGCGCCAATGAGAATGCTACCAAGATCCTTAGCATGGCGCTGGTGAGTGAAGCAGAGGATCTGCAAAATCAGTGGCTGAATATTCTCAATGAAGTATTCAACGTCTTTGAAGAGTCAATTGCCAGCCTACAGTATGTCATTGATGAGGAACTACAATGGCTTGGTGAAAATCTTTACTCGTTGGGTGAAGAGAGCATGATGCAACTTAGCGAGCGTCTGACAGGTGAAGATGGCCGCCTGGTAGTGGAAAAGCAGCGAATCGAAATGCAGGAAGTCCTGTTGCAAATCGACGGCGATATCATCGAGGCTCAAGAATATGCGGATGCTTTGACGGAGATTGACGAAAATGAAAAAGAATTCCGTCTCTGCGCACGTGAATTAATTAGCCAGGTGTTCAAATTCGATTTTATCCGTGATGAAGAAATCACGGCAGCTTTCCGTTACCGCTATAACCCAGGGGACTGGAAAACAGGCACCTTAGTCAGCTCGCCGCGTTTACAAAAACACTGCCTGTTGGGTTTTGATCTGACTCAATCTGGCGCAAGCTCGCCCGTGACTTGGCCACTGAGTTACAATCGTGCTGATACTACCCAGGGTAAGATCCGCCCGGCGCGTCTTGGAGAACCTTTCCATGATGCCATCCTGCGACTACTGGATTTTGAAGAGCGCGGTATTTCCAGCGCAGTTCTGCGCATTACATCCGGTATGGGTGATGAGCAGAAAATATTTTTCCGCTACGATTTTCTGATTGAAGCTGACGTTAATACCCCGACGCAGCAAAGGTTGGCCGACTATCTGATGCCTCCGGAAACCATGACTTTGTGGCTGAACCAGATCGGTGAGTCGATTGCTGACACTGACGTGTTGACGATATTGAATGAACCCTATTTTCCGAAAGATCGCGGGGGGAAACACCTCAATCTTAATGAACAGCGCTGGGCGCAGATTGCCCACTGTATCAGCGCTAAAGAGTGGCGGACAACATGCCAGGATAGCTACAGCTTCGCACTGAAACTGGCGGTTAAACGATTTGCCTCACAACAGACTCTCAGCCTGAGCCGTCTGAAACATTATCTCAGCAGTGCTGCACTGCACCACTCGGACCAGCAGGATATCGGGCAGACTTTGCGTCAGGGGATTGCGCAGCCGAAAATAACCTGTCTAGCGACGCGGGCGTTACTCATCGCGTCAGAAGCGATATTGCACAAGGCATCGCAAAACGGATGAATATCACGCAATTAATCGATCATTCAGATACTTATCCCGCTCTTAAAGAGTGCCTGCTTCCCGAATCAACAGCCGGACGACTCGATCGCCGGGCGTTGATCCGTGACTGGTTGTTCCGGGAAAAATACGCACACTATGCCGATAGCGAACTGATCGTCCCGGATGACAGGCGCGCCGGTTGGCCAGACCAAGAGGAGTGGGAAGCTTGCGGGATCCGATGTCATCGGATGAGGCAGAGCTTTCTGCTGAGAGCTGGGTCTGCATGGAGTCCGCAGTGGCTTGAACAGGGCGGCATGCCTTTTCTCGCCAGTGACGAGCAGCAAATATGCCGGCAGGATACCCGTATACCTATGGACTATGTCCTGCGTCGTTACTTCAGACAGGACAACTATTCCCATTATCAAGCACCGGGCCAGCGTGATGCGGTACGTCGGGCCCTGTTGGCTCCGCCAGGCAGTACACTGCTGGTGAATTTGCCCACGGGCACTGGGAAGACACTGGTGGCGCAGGCGCTGATGTTGACGGCTCCGCCGCAAGGAGCGCTATGCCTGCTGATTGCTCCGACTACAGCGTTGGTGATGGAGTTGGCTAGCCGTTTCGGGATGTTGCTAACTGAAGCAGGGCATACATCAGAATCTGTCACCGCCTGGTATAGCGGCTTACCGGCACAGGATAAATACGATACTTACGCGCGCGTCCGCGCTGGTGAGCAGAGACTGATTGTCACCTCTCCTGAAGCGACCTGTAGTTCACTGCAGTTCGCATTGTTTGAAGCGGCAAAACACGGGGGCTTGCGTCATGTCATTGTTGATGAAGCACATATTGTCGCCACCTGGGGTAACGGATTTCGTCCGCACTTCCAGCAACTTGGAGGATTGATCCGTGGTCTGAAACGCATCAGCCGTGCAGCCCATCATCCAGCGTGTTCCACACTGTTAATGAGCGCCACCATTACTGAAGCCAGCCGCAAAACCTTGCGCGATACTTTCGACCAGCAGATGACGGAAGTTCACGCCAGCCATCTTCGCCCGGAACCTTCTTACTGGTGTTATCAGGCGACAAACCCCGGCGATAAACGGGATAAAGTACTGGAATCGCTGATACATGCTCCCCGTCCGCTCATCCTCTATGTGACTAAACCAAGCGAGGCAGAAGAGTGGGCGCAGTTGCTGCGGTTGCAGGGGTACCAACGTTTTGCAACATTTACCGGTGATACACCGGAAGATACACGCCAGAGCCTGCTAAAGAAATGGGATAGAAATCAGCTGGATATCATGATTGCTACATCAGCATTCGGCGTAGGCATGGATAAAAACGACGTGCGTACAGTGATCCACGCTACCGTGCCGGAAAACATGGATCGTTTCTATCAGGAAGTCGGGCGTGGTGGTCGCGATGGCTATGCCTGTACCTCGCTGCTGATTTACACCCATCAGGACGTCAGCCAGGCAGAATACCTGTCCTCACAAAAGTTGATTGGTCTTGAGCTGGGGTTGGAACGCTGGAAAAAGCTATGGAGCAGGCATGAATCCGTGGGCGACGGTCTGTATCGTATTGATATAGAGAGGATCCGTAACGGCCTTAATTTTCGTAGCAAAAAAAATAAATTCTGGAACCTACGTACCGTCCTCATGATGGTGCGAGCAGGCGTGTTGGAACTGGATACCGAACTGCAAAACCTACCAGATAAAAGTTTGTTTGTTGATGTAAGACGCTATGAAGCTGCAAAAGAGCAAATCATCCGACAGAACGAGAATTCACTGGTGGTACGCATTCTGATCAGTAACCACACTGGCGAAGAACTGTGGAAAACACGCATTATCCCCTCCCGTGAAAAGACGCTTGAAGCAGCAACGGCTAACCATAATGCGCTAATCAACTGGCTTCAGGCGCCACTGCGAAGGCCACTGTGCGAGACGCTGGTGGATCTCTACTCCCTGACAGAATTTATTCCAGGCCATGCTTGTGGCGGCTGTCCTGCCTGCCGCGATCGTCAGATGCTTAACAGTGGCTATTGGATTCCGTCGCCGTTGTTGTTGAACCCGACAGTATCGGCGGCGCAGCATGCGTTGGGCCGCTGGCAGGCGCTGAGCGGCTTGCCGCACTCAAGTTGCTTCATTACTTACAAACCGGTGATCGACGATGAGTGGGAGCGTGAGGGCTGGTATCAGACCGTGGCGACGCTTCTGGTGCAGTTGCATCGAGCCGGCATTATCCAGCGAGTCAGGGCAGAAAATGAGCTGCTGTACAGTGTGTTCTCCGCTATTCCCCTTGGTGAACGCCTTACCCTGCTGAGCGAAGAGTTACCAGAAAGCCGCGAATCAGTAGCGGATAATGATGTCATGGGTGACCTGGCAGAACTGGTGTTGCCGGCGTCAGAGGCGTGCCGCAAAGGCTATCTGCCGCCGTTCAGCCCGGCGCCGTTACAACTGACGCTTATCCCCCATGATATGCCTGATCCCTGTCACTCCGGCGGGGCGCATTACGTTCACCTCGATAATCACAATTGGATCACCCTCGAACAACTTCAAAGGAAACTAGACTGTGTCGATTATCAATAACGCCCACGGCGGCAGTCAGTATGCCGTCTTGGTCGCATTCTATCAGGTGCTGAAAGTCAGCCCAAAAAACACGTTACCTCGTGAAAAACTGATGTCGCTCTGCGCACCGGCAGCGTTGCAAACCGGCGATTCAGAAAATGCGAGCGGGAAAGCGCCAAAAGAACTAAATGCGTGGTTAGACTTAGGATTACTAAAGGAAGAATCCGGTAGCAATACAACTGAAATCAGCCTCAATGCTAGCTATTTCAGCACAAAAGATATGCCTCTGCGCCAAGCCGCACGCCGTTGCTTACAGGCCGTGGAGAACAACCGAGATTTAAACTCACGCGATGAACGAGCCGTCGATCTCACCCTTCTGGCTGCATTAGTGCTGGCACTGGATGTCTATCAGAATGGCGAAATTAGCTCGAGCAACCTTGAAGTTTTGGTTAGCACGTTCATGCCTGACTTTCGTATCAACAGTAATGAGGTTGCTGTGGTGCCTAGCTATCTCAGTTGGCTGGGGTTTGCTCAGCAATTGACCCGTGACCGTTACGCTATTGACCCCACCGAAGCAATCCGTGAAGAGCTTACATTTCTGATGCAACCCGGTGAGCAGGTGTCTATTGGCGAAGTGTTGCAACGCCTGAATCAGGCACTGCCGGTACTGGATGGAGGTAGTTACCGCAAGCAGGTCGAGGACCGTATCAGTGTGGGTGGCTGGCAACCGCTTAGCTCTGATCACCTGTCGACATCGCTGTCGCGTGCACTGCTGCGTCTTCAACTCGGCGGAATAATCAATATGAAGGCGGAGTCTGATGCCAGCGGCGCAATGCAGTTAATTGGAAGAAAAGGGAGGGTGCTGCGTACCGTAACCCACCTCACCTTGACACGTAAAGGAGCCAACTGATGCTACAACTACATAGCTATTGGCCCCGCGAAGAGAATGTTACCGCCTGTATTCTGACAGAAGCAGAGTCGCTCGCCGACAGTCAATTGCTGGCGGTACATGAGCCAATGCGCCTTGATTGCGTCGAATTTCACACTCGTAAGGCCAAACAAGTGGGCGAGGGAGCATTGCTGGATTTCCTGCTCAAGCACAATCGTCCGTTGCCGTTGATTGGTGCCTCCGGCGTGGGGAAATCTCACCTGGTGCGCTGGGTCCATGCACAGCTCAAACGTCGGGAAGATCGCGCGAAGTACCACATCATCCGCATTCCGAAAAATGCTTCGCTGCCGCGCGTACTCACCACCATCCTTGAAGGTCTTGAAGGTGAGGAGTACCAGAGGATCCGCGAGAAGGTTAACGGTGTCGGGCAGTTGCTGATCCCTGAAAATGTTGCGGAACATATTGCTCTCAAACTGCGTCAGGCGCTTAACGCTGCGTTCGCAGCAGTCCCGGAGGAGCTTCAGTCTGCGCAGATGGGAAAAATTCAGCTGGACGAAAGCAGAAAACAGCAGTTGAAAGATATCCAGCAACACGCAGCATCAACCTGTCTGCCCGCGCTGTTTTTTGACAGTGTGATGACTCAATATTTCACTGCCCCTGGTGCCTGCCTGAACAATATCGCACTGCGTTTCTGCCGGGGTGCTGACAACGACAGTATTGCAAACCTGCGCTATGTAATGTCTGCGGAGGACTTCACCTTTAGCGGCCTGAATCTCAGGCAGGTTTCACCGGCAGTTCTGCCCTATCTAGTCAATCAGCAGTTACTTACCAGTGATGAAAAAAAACAAGCAGCGGCTCGGGTTGTCAACGAAGTGATCCCACAGGCACTGGGAGACACCTTCGGAGAACTGTTCAGCTTTAACCGGGCCAGCTTCCAGGAACTGATGCGCTTGATCCGCAGTCAGTTGCTGGCAGAAGGCCGGAGCCTGATCTTACTTGTGGAAGATTTGGCTGCCACTTCAGCGATTGAGGATGTGCTGATCGACTGCCTGCTGGAAGAAGAAGAGTACGAAGGCAAAAAGGTGTTGTGTACCCTGAACTCGATTATTGCAGTCACAGAGGGCCACGACAGCTTTAAACGCCACCGCAATACGCTGGGTACGCGTGCCCGCTATGAATGGGTTATCCAGCAGCAGTACGCCACCGAAAGCGATGTCGCACTGAAAAAACGCGTCGTCGACTTCTGCGGACGTTATCTTAACGCCGCCCGACACGGCGCTGATGCACTGGAAAACTATCACCACCAGCAGGATAGCCAGCGCTATAGGGATATTCCGGTATGGCAGGATCAGGAAGTGCTGGAGAACGAATCCGCCGCGCCCGTACTGGCCAGTTTTGGTTGCAGCAGTTATGGACACCCGCTGTTTCCATTTAACTCGGCAGCCATCGGAAAGCTGGTTGAGCGCCACTGTCAGGATAAAGAGCACGGGCTGGTTTTTGTCCCGCGCAACATACTGAATGCTATCCTTCGCGAACCACTGAGACACTATCGCCAGAGCTATCTTGATGGTCAGTTCCCGCCGTCAGGATACGAAGATATTATTTGCGGGCAGGAACTGCAGCAGTGGGTGAGGTTATCCGGTGTCAGCCAGCCCGAACGGGTCAATTCACTATTGGCCATTTGGGGGGGCAATAGTGCAAATTTAGTGGGGCTGACGCCAGCCATGTGTGCAGAGTTTGGCCTGCAGCAGGCGGCAGAACTTCTGGGTGATGTTCCGCCACCACCAGATGAGGGCGGTGAAGAACCTCCATCACCAGATAAGGGCGGTGAAGAGCCACCACCACCACTGTCTGGTGAACCGCAAGCCATTCAGGAATGGAAAGCTGTGCTGGAAAAATGGAACCAGGGCAACGTGCTCGATCAAACCAGAGCGCGTGATATCCGTAAATGGCTCCTTGAAGCGTTGATTGCGCGCATTGACTGGTCATCCGAGCTAATCCAGACCCCGCTTACAGCCAGCTCAGCAAAAACTCAGGGAAGGATCCACTTACCCCGCGTGCTGGTGGGTAACCAGTCACGCCCGCTGGTGACACTTGGAGATACTCCCGAGTTGTACAGCGCCTGTCTTGCAATGGTGCGTTTCGACTACTACCAGAATTGGAATTTCGACGAGAGTGAGATCGACTACGCCGCATTCCATAACTTTGTTGAGCGTATTGAAACAGAAGTAAAATTCACCGTTTTGCAGGAAGAACGCGAGGAGCTTTCCAATATTGTCAAAGACCTGCAGTTAAGTGGTGCATTTCTCGGTCAGGATGGATTGTCGTCTCCCGTCTCGACCACGTTGGTGCAAGCTCTGTTAACGGAACAGCAACCCACAGACAATAGTCATCCACTGCTGGACGAATTTTTAACTCAGGCTCGTGCTAGCGTGATTGTCGAACACCGGAACCTTCGCGATCGTTTAATCGCTCTGACTGCGGCGAAAAAGTCGGGCGCCCAGCCCTATGCCATTAACGGATTAATGCTGGTAGAAGCTGCCAAGAGCCAGCAAATCGTCGCCGGGAAACCGGGTAAGATCCACGAAGTCAAAAACAAACTGAATGACTATCGTACGCTGCTATTAAAGACTCAGGAGGGCATAACTGAACGCCTGAGTGACGGCAATAGCGCCAATCTGGCAACGATGAATATATGCGATACGATGAAGGACCTCATCGAACTGGCAAACAGAGTAGACGCCGTCCGCCCGGTAGGTGAAACAGTGCCCGTTCTGCTGAACCTGTTGAGGGGCTGGAAAGAGTCGGAGCTCAAAAACCTGATCAGACAGTTGGAGAAGCTGACGTTGCCGGCCGATAACCCTCAGGTGCTGATGAAAGAAATCCTCGCTGTCAACGGCAAGCAATACGAGGCATTTCGGCTGCTGCTGGAAGCCTGGAGCAAGTTTGAAGATGCCACCGGCAACTATCTGCAGCAGCGTCACCACGATGAGGGAGGCGAACAGATTGAAGGTGCCGAAAACGAGATCGCACAGACCCTGACCAAGCTAACTGAGCAGTTAACGCAACTGGAGAAGAACTTAGCATGAGTGAAGCAAGTATCAGTGAAGCGGTAACAGCCAGCGCGCCGGAAGAAATCAGCGTTTTTGCACGGCGCAGCAGCGAATTCAAAGTGCGGCTTGAGCGCCATCAGCAACTGGAAAAAGCTCAGGAGATACGCGACAGCTTGCTGCAGGTGGCGAGAAAAATCGATTTGCCGGTGAGAAAGCTAGCGCAGATCCTCACCAGCTATTTGCTGTTGCGAGAAGTCTGCGATAGCGAGAGTGGTGAACCTATTGTTAGCTTGTTTGACCGCGAAAAATTTGGCCATCCACAGGCCTCGCTGGCGGCCTTTCTTCAGCAGTACGAGGTATATGCATACGATGTTGCTCAAGCTCAGGAATTGGCGCTGTTGATCCAGGAAATTGAGCGCTTAACCAATGAACTCAGCGATCATACTACCACTGCCTGGCGCAATTACACCCGCACGTTAAAAGCGCAGTGGGAAGTGGATCAGAAGCTGTTCAGTACTTTGGCACATCAGAAAGAACAACGAAAAGCACAACAGCAATATAGCGACCTTGCCGCTTTGTTCACCAACAATTGCCGTGGATTGCCCAAAAACCGTGAGGAATTTGAGGCGGTGCTCGCACTGCATGAGCAACTCAGCGTGCAGCGCGAGGCGCTCAATCTGGATGTGCCGGAAGAAGTCAATCTCTTCCTTAAAGCTGTGGCCGGGCAAGGTGCTTCGCTCAATATGCTGACGCCCAACGTGCTAAGTTGGTTGGCCAACGAAGATGACCCGACGCGCTATTGTATTAAACGCCTGTAAGGAGCCGCAGTTCAATGGAACAGATTATTCGCGCCGCACTCGATGAGCTGGAATCGCAGGAGTCGGTTCTGCTCACTTGGGGTAACACTCAGGGTTTCTTCAGCCAGACTGAGCTCAGCAATATTATCACTCAGGCGTTACAAAACCACCCACTTGACGCCAGCGGCCTTACCAGCTTTGGCGTAGCGAAAGTTATGATCGAGCGCGGATTGCTATTGCGTCACCAGCAAAATGGTGTTTCGGTGTTTCGTACCCGAATGGCAGAGTCAGTGCGGCTTTACAGCCAGTTACGCCAGATGTTTCCCAAGCACGGCCGGGGTGATAACTGGCGTACCGCGCCGACGCTAGTGTCCGACTATCGCTTCTTGCGCCGCCAACGCAAATACCCGATGCGTAACCTACAGGCTGCTGAGGTTTTGCAGCAACTTGATGAAACGGAGGGGTTTACCTCTACGCATCGTCAACTGCTGTCGGCACTGATCAGCCACCCAGGCGGAATGTACAACCTTGCTCGCTTTCAGCATGACGCCTGCAAAAACGTGCTACGTGGCGTGCAGCAGAGCAAGCACCGATCAACCGCTACCATTGTCTGTGCGGGAACCGGCACCGGTAAAACGCTGGCGTTCTATCTGCCCGCTCTGACATTTATCGGTAGTGAACTGGTCGCCAAAAGAAAAGATTCAGTAAAGGCTTTGGCAATCTACCCGCGCAACGAACTGCTGAAGGATCAGTTTATCGAAACGTTGCGTCAGACGCGTAAGCTGAATAGTGAACTGGCAGAGAAAAGCGTGCGAAAAGTGCGTATAGCAGCGCTGTTCGGCATGGTGCCATTAGATAAAGATGCGATTTATCGCGACTACATGAAAACGGCCTGGAGCCGGCATCGTGCCGGCATGGCCTGCCAGTATATTTCCTGTCCGACGGAGAGTTGCCGCGGCAAAATGGTCTGGCGCACCGCCGATCTTGAAAACAGCATTGAGCGCCTGCACTGCGATAGCTGCACGCAGATCATCGAGCCTGACGAAGTGATCCTGACGCGTAAGCGCATGAAAGTCGAACTGCCTGATATTGTGTTCAGCAGTACCGAGATGCTGAATAAGCAGATGGGCAACTCGTCTCTGGCATCGCTGTTTGGCATAGGCAAAAACGTCGTCCCGCCGTCTATGATGTTGCTCGATGAGGTACACACTTATTCCGGTGTCAGCGGCGCGCAGAACGGTATGCTAATCCGCCGTTGGCGGCATCTGTCGGGCGCTACGCCGCACTTTGTTGGGCTGTCCGCAACGCTGGAACAGGCGACGCGCTTTATGGCTTCGCTAACCGGACTTAAAGAACACCTTGTGGCGGAAGTTAGCCCGACCGAAGACGATATGGAGACAGAGGGCGCGGAGTATATGCTGGCACTTCGTGGTGATCCGGCTTCACGCTCTAGCCTGTTATCCACCACAATTCAGGCTTCCATTCTTACCAGACGCATGCTCGACACTGCCGCTGCGCCAGTCAGCAACGGCATGTACGGCACGCGTAGCTTTGTCTTTACCGATGACATGGACGTCATTAACCGTCTCTACTTCCAGTTGCTGGATGCTGAAGGCCGTTATTCAAACGGCAATATAAATGCAAAAAAAGAACCGCTTGCTATGTTGCGCGGCGATGCACCGAATATGGAAAAGTTTACCTTTGGTCAGCAGTGGCCACTGGCCAAAATGATCGGGCATACGCTCGACTCCGCTGATCGCAGCAATGTGAAACGCACCTCGTCGCAAGATGCCGGCGTTGACCATGCAGCGGACCTGATTGTCGCCACAGCGTCACTGGAAGTCGGCTTCAATGACCCGAACGTCGGTGCCGTTATTCAGCATAAAGCCCCGCGCGATAACGCCCAGTTCCTGCAGCGTAAAGGTCGCGCCGGACGTCAGCGCTCCATGCGTCCGTGGACTGTAGTGGTACTCTCCGACTATGGTCGCGACCGCATGGCATTTCAGTGCTACGAAAACCTCTTTGAACCGGTGCTAAAGGCGCGCCATCTGCCGGTCGGCAACAGCTACGTACTGCGTATGCAGGCAGCCTTTGCCACTATGGACTGGCTCTCCAGCCGCAACGAGTATCTTAATCAGTGGAATCGCGGTATCTGGGATGATCTATCAGTCCCGCAGTACAAAGGTAAGCCATCTGAAGCCCAGTCAACGCTGGCCGAACTGATTGAAAATCTGCTGGATAGCCAGGAAACCCAGCAGGTATTTAACACTTACCTGGCGGAAGCGATGGGGATTAAAGACAGCAGCCTGCTGCAGTCACTGTTGTGGCAACCGCCGAGAGCGATTATGACCGCATTTCTTCCAACTGTACTGAGAAGGCTGCGATCTAACTGGTCGCGACTGGGTGTTGAGCAGGCGGATAACTGCCGCAAAAGCACGCCGATGCCGGATTTTATTCCGTCGGCGCTGTTTAATGACCTTTGCCTGCCGGAGTTGCAGATTAACCTACCGGATGAAGCCGGTCAGGGAGGTGATTCGCATAGCATGCCAATTTTGCAGGGGATGAAAGATTTCGCTCCGGGCCGGATCAGCAAACGCTTTGCCATCAAAAATATTCGTGAACGCCACTGGGTGGTACCGGAAAACCTCGATCTCAAAGAAGGGGCGCATCCGTTCCCCATTGACGATTACTGCCCCCCAGACAAACGTGAGCCCATGCCCGATGGCCACATTACCACCCGCAGCGGCATGCAGGCTATCTCCTGCTTCCGCGCCTGGGAAGTGTCTGCCCGCACACCACCAGATGACTTTAAACTGAGTGAAACCTCAAACGCGTTTCTTAACTGGCACAGCGAGATCCGTCCACCTCAGAACGGCATCCCGGCGGAAGTGCCATCCAACAATGTCTGGCAGAACATTTTCCAGCAGGTGGAGTTTTACAGCCATCAGCAGCACTGTCCGATCGAAGCCGTGCGCTTCGCCACCGGCTCACGTGCCAACATTAAATTCAGCGACCAACGTGAAGACCTGCAGATTGACTTCAAATTTGAACACCAAGGCGAACCCGCTGCGTTTGGCTTTTCGCTGTGGGTGGATGCGGTAAAATTCCAGTGTCAGCTACCCCATTTTGATCTCGCCAGCATCAGCAATAATCGTGAACTTATGGCTGGACTGCGTACAGCACGTTTCCTGTATGAAGTCAGCCACGACGAGGCTATTAGCGTTAATCCGTTCCTTGGTGGCTGGCTGGCAGAAACCGTTTTGGCAGGAATCGGCAGCGAAGCTGTATTGAAAAGTTGCACGCCAGAGCAGGCATTTAGGGCATTGCAACACGACTGCGCGGGGATCGCCCTGCGTGACGTTCCAGCCCGCATCTTCCAGACGCTGTACGATGCGCAAACCGGTGCAGAGGTCGAACAGGATCTACAGCAAAGTCTGCGTGAACTGCTGTCTCAGGCTCCGGTGATGGCGAAAATTGCCGATTGGGTGGAATTGTTGTGGCAACCACTGGATAACACCTGGCTGGAGTGGTTGACCTTCAACTTTACTAACACACTGGGCGCGGCGCTGCTGCAAACCGCCATGCAGTTGTGTCCGGACGCCGATGATAATGATCTTATCCTCGATCTCAATGGCGGACCGTTACGCACTGAGAAGCTCGTTCATGATCAGCGCGAAATCTGGCTGTCGGAAACCACCGTCGGCGGCGGCGGCATCATTGAGAAAATCCAACAGATTTACCGAGAAGATCCACGTCGCTTCTTCGAGTTGCTGGACTTTAACCTTAGCCCCGGTGACTACGAAACCATGGATAATAATCTCTGGCATCTGCTGCAAAGTTTATCAATCTCGTCTTCATCTCTTCCTGCGCGTATAAACGAGATGCGCCTTGCCAGCAACCATGCCAGCCAGGCCCAAGCGCAACGCAGCTTGCTTGGGGAGTTACAGCGTAGCGGCTTTATGACCAGCCACAGCTTTCTTTCGGCGATCAATACCCGTCTGTTACGACCGGGTACCGTTGCCAGCAGTGACGCCTTTTTACTGCGACTACAGCAGGAGTGGAGGCAGCAGGAGCAGAGACTGGGTATTGAATTGCCGCAGCGCATCTATGCCTTTACCTGTAGCCAGTCCAGCTTGCTCGACCAACAACTACAACAGGCCAGCCAGGGGCAACACAACTTGGAAAGCTGGCGTTTTAATACCTGCAACGGTCTGCTGTGGCCACGCGGCCATACCATCCGTGATAGCTGGTTGACCTGGTACAATCCTTACAGCTTTGCCGGGCCGACCGAGCGCCTGTTACTGGCCCACGTGGTACAGCACAGTTGTGCTCAAGTGGCGCTCAGCCAGCCAGACTGGATGCAACAATGCCACCAGTATCTGGGGAATAATGGTAAATGCGAACTTCTGGCCGAACCGGGCAATGGGCTTAATGAAGCCATCGCCACTCTGCTGGTTACTCCGGTGGAAATGTACGGGCTGTTCTTCTACCCGCGCGTCAGTGCCCTGCGGCGCAACAATAATGACACCTTCGCCATGATTGAAATTCCGGAGGCGATCCAATGAATACCCGTCGTATTTTTAAATCCAGAAGCTCGCGCCAGAGTGAAGTGATGGATGTGCTTAGCTCATTACTGGTTGCTGAGATTGCTCAGCCTAGTGCGGAGCTGTGGATTGTCTCGCCTTGGATCACTGACCTCGACTTACTCGATAACCGCACCGGTCGTTTTGACTACCTTGAACCAGCCTGGGGACAGCGCCATGTGCAGACCTCAGAATTGCTGGCGCGTGCAGTTGCCAACGGCGGCACGCTGAAGGTGATGACCAATGAGACTAAGCATAATGCACGTTTTATCCGTCAGTTAACTGAGCGTGTTGCCAACTATGGCATGTCAGATAACCTGTTCATTGGTCAGAAAGATGTGCTGCATACCAAAGGATTCCTTGGAGATCACTTCTTCCTGAGCGGATCGATGAACCTGACGATTGGCGGGATCGTGATCAACGACGAACAGATCAACCTGACCACAGACAAAATTGCCATCGTGCAGGCGTTGCTGGCGTTTAACGACTTTTACCAACCAGCAGTGGGAGGGGGGCAATGAACAAATCTGACAGCGAGCAGTTTCTGCGTGCCTTCTTCCGTAGCGAAGAAAATGTTATCTCCTGGGAAAAAATTACGGAGGGGCTGCTGGAAGCATCTACCTTAGGGCGGCTGGCCCCTTGGCTTGACGATGTCCGCAACGGATGCTTCCCGGTGATTCTGCCGCGCGTAGTGAAGGGCAGCAACAACAAAGTCACCTGGTATGCAGTGTCCGATGATGAGCGAAACTATGCGGAATTGCGCGAACTTATAGATGCGCACGTCGGCACATCGTGGTCCGACTTTAACCGCCAACGCACGATACTGGATCCGAGCGACCCGGTGGAAAAAGCGCTAATCGACCACTATGGTGGCAGCGTGTATAAATTTAGCTCGCTTTCGCAATTGAGGATCCCCGAGATATTCAACGGCATTGAGCGTTTGCGTCAGCAACTAGCCAGCCGGCCAGGCTACCAGCTTACGCTTCTACGCCCACGTGGCCGTATTCTGCGTGATATCCGCGCTGCTCTGCGCCGACGTGATGTACCACAGACTCGCCTCTACCTGCAGGAACTGCGTGATGCTGGTGGCATTGGCCATATCAACGAACTGTTTATCGAACTCCGCTGCCTGGCGCTGGGCGGAGATGCGAAAAGCCTAATTGACTCAATTGAGTTGCGCCAGGTGCTGGATATCCCGCACCCGCGGTTGCTGGCTGAAGAGGTGATGGCAGTTTTCTATCAACAGATGCTGCTGAAGTATGAGCAGTTAGGCGACCTCGCTGCCCAACGCCAAGCATTTAACAATTCGTTGGCGAAGAGCGTGCCGCGCCTGTTCCAAGTTACCCAGGGTATTAACACGCCAGCGGCGGTAAAAAATATCCTGCTGTGGCTACTTTCCGATACGCAGAGTGATCCGGCAAGACTGACGGAACAGGCACAACAACTGGTTGCCAGGATGAAGGGGGCAACGGACGATGACCGGGGGTGGATTAGCCAGTTGCTGGCAGCTCTCCCCGCCGTGACGGCGGCCTCCCTACCAGCGACAAACATCAATGACTTACTTGCCATAGCCGATGAACGACCTGAAAGCGTTCTGGAAGAGTTGTTGATGCTGCCGGTCAGTGCATGCGGTGCAGCCATTGCTTTAAAATGTGCCTGGGTCGTGGGCAGTGCAGACGCGGCAGTGAGGGCTATCAGCTACCTGCAACAATTGGCACAACAGGAGCGTGACCCGTTGCTGGCGAAACCGGCCTTCCAGCGTTACTACGCTGCACTACGACTGCTGCTGCCTGCCATACGTGCAGAACAGAATACCGCCGGGCTGGATAATTGGCAGGACTGGCTACAGGAAGTACTGAATAACCCGCAGTGGCCGGGCGCGATTGAAGCGGTAGAGCAGGCCAGCCACCAATGGTCCGCTGGTGCTTTTCAGCCCGAGATATTTGTTTCGCTGCTGGATAAAAGCAACAGCCACGCCAGTATGGTGCTGCGCGATGCCATTCCGGTGCTGCTTGAGTGGTTGGATAATCACCAAACTAGCGCTTCATGGCAATCTGTCCGGCTGGCGTTGCTGCAACAACTGACGCTGGACGACAACAGCTCACGGGAAGATATCTACACCGCCTATGATCTGGCACGTGGCTATTTAGCGGGCGATAGTAATGCGCACGACTATCGTGAGCTGATAGAAAACCTTCAGATGATGATAGAGAGTTCCGGTACGGCCAGTGCTAGCGCCTGGCTGGATATGCTGGAGCTGTTCCTGATCCACCCGACTACTGACCAACTTGCCAGAGAGCGATTATTCAATCTGGTACTCAACATGTTTTACCGCAACCCAGCCCGCTATAGTGAATTGCAGTGGAACCTATTGTCTCAGTTTGCCGGGGAGTGCGGGCTTGTCTGTGAGATTCCCCCGCAGATTGCAGAAGACAGTGAAGAGAGCACGGATGAGGTTCGTGCCGGAGCAACGTTGAATGACAAGGTAGTGGGCATTTATACATTAACGGAGTCGGTAGCACAGCGTGTGAAACAACAACTACTAGCCGATTACCCTCAGGCCGATATTCGCCTCAACAACGATAAAGGCGGCTCAACCATGCTGCGTTCATTGGCTAAAGAAGCGGATGTATTTATTTTTGCCTGGCTTAGTTCTAAACATTCTGCTTATTACGCGATAAAAGAAGAGCGCGGGGATAAGCCTTTACTGCAACCCTCCGGCAAAGGCAGTACCAGTATGCTGGACTGCATTCGTAGTTATTTGATAGAGCATTAAAGGAAAAACGCGCTTGGTGGCGTGAACACGCCACCCGCTTCGGGCTACTCACCGCGATAAATACAACCCGCAGTACAAGTTTCTTTCACCATCACGGCGCTCAGGAGCGGCAGTTGTGTTTTAACCTGATTCCATATCCATTCGGCCAGCACTTCGCTGGTTGGGTTTTCCAGGCCAGGGATGTCGTTGAGATAGTGGTGGTCCAGGCGATCCAGCGTCGGCTTGAAAATGGCCTTGAGTTCAGCGAAATCAATAATCCAACCTGTGTGTTTATCGACTTCCCCGGTTATTTCAAGGCGTACGATAAAGGAGTGCCCATGCAGTCTTCCACACTTATGGCCTTCACTGACATTGGGTAAGCGGTGCGCGGCTTCGAATGTGAAATCTTTAAATAAAGTGGTTTTCATAGTTTCCTCTATAATTTGTTATAAAGTAACAAACTGGGAAGAGATTTGGAAGCAATTTGCATGCAATGAGAATATGCTAATGAGCTTTATAAAACCACCTATTAAACAAAGGGATAGCTGAATTCATTCGTAATAATGATTGGGGGAATTAGAAAAGCTTAACCACTAATTTGATAAAGAAAATAGCATCGCTGAAGCAACTGATGCCTCTCGATAAACAGGCGAGTGAGATAAGTTCACTGAAGTTGGTTTTGAGGCCAGATTTGTCTTGAACGTTATTCCTGTAAAGCCCAAGAAAATGCCGTGCCTCAACCAGTGCATGCCGGCACAAAAATCTCCTTTTTTTTCTATTTTGCTCTAACTTTGCCAACCGAATAATCTCTGCAATCACCTCAATATAACTTTGCGCCCTGACATCAAAGTAATCGGTCCGATGTGTAATGGAATCTGCATTCACCTTATAGATGTAATCCTTGCAATCCGACAGATAAAAACGCCCGTTGCTGGTTGCGAGATGAATGGTCCAGAGAATATCTTTGTGGCTTTTGCCAGCCTGAAAGGATAAGGAGTTTTGCCGGATATAGGACGACCTGATAATTTGTAGCCACAGGTAGTGCGGCCATTCACGTTGGGTAACACAGTGGCGTATCCACTCATGTCCGGATAAGGATTGTCCGTAAGGTTGCTTGGTGTGTACGGGCGTTCTGGAAGTTCCGCAACCTGTGCGCCAGGCGTTGAAGATCACCACATCGGCCTGAGTGTTTATCGCCGTCTGCCAGCGTGCAAAGATGAACCCCTCTTCAACGTCGTCATCTGCATCAAGAAATATTACCCACTCACCATGGTGAATATCCAGTGCGGCATTGCGTGCCGCGTAAACGCCCTGGTTTTCCTGCTCAATTACAATGAGCCGGTTGTCGCAGATATCCCGGATAAGATTGCCGGTACCATCAGTGGAACCGTCGTTAACGATAATGAGTTCAATAACGACACGGGTTTCCCTAAGGATCTTGCTGATGAGGTGACTGATGGTCTCTGCCGCGTTATAGACAGGGATAATGACGCTGACCTCGATTACGGCCTGCCGGTCTTGCTGAATGAGCGCCATTTAATCTTTGTGCCTTTGTACTGGGATTTCTCTTCTTTCTCGAATTTCCAATTGAATGTCGTATAAGCATTCCTCGCAGAACTCTTTATCCAGCGCAAATAACCGTTCGATGAAGTTTCTTTTTTTATTACATCGGGTGCATCTTTTCATGTTTATCTCTTCTCGGCTGCATCGTTCGAGCATGATGACCAGGTGTTGGCATACTCATCTGATGCAATAATGGTTACCGAAGGGACGATTAGTTTCTGGCATCCCAGCAGTGATGACGTAGCAAGCCCCACAGCGGTAATACGCCGTGATACAAAGCCATTTATCGTCAACAATGAAAGCCAAGGATAACCAGAGAGATTGCTGAAAAGATAATCGTTTTGATAGATCGATAATTGGATTTCGATCGTTATCACCGATCGATGCAAAGCAGCTAGTGATAGTGGTTTGTTGCGTGATCTACCCCAGTCACTTTTCTGAGTGGATGTTTGAACCTGAATTACTTTGCAAACTTTTCAGACAAGGTCAGCGTATTTCTGTTTTTCACTTCCGTGCAGTACAAGCTGTTTCCGCAGCGGGGACAGTGTTTTAGTCCGAAGAATTCGTAATCACACATCACGCAGATAAAGTGCCTAGGCTGAGGATCCCCCAAATGAAAGGATTCATGCAGGGCTGTTGCCCGAGCAACAGTAGAGAGTTGCGCGGGTCTGTGGGGTAAAAGCAAATAGGGGCATTCTTCTAAACGGTTAATGTCGCTACTTTCAAGGTCGTGTTCAAAAAAACGACCTTCCGCATGCGTGATTCGAAAATGCAAAGGGTTTAAGCAGCCTTCGCAGTAACAACGCAGCGATGCTGGCAGAGGATATAATTCTGCTTTGACCCACCTGCCATCATGGGTAACGCCACGCTTTATTTTCTTAAATTGCATAGATGCGCCTCTTGCCGCGCCCGGCTGTAGTCATTGGGCGGTTTTTCCGATGAATAAGAAGATTGCAATGCGATTGGAAGTGTTAGGGGCTCAGCCCACACAGGATCGGGAAGGGGGCGGTACTTAAGGCGGGGTCTGACCCCATAGGTCGTAAAATGCGAAGAACACATATTCCTCAATCAGGTTATGCAGATTCGGTGTTTTCGCCAGGTGTGCGTCCAGTAGCAACATCCGGTGATTTACTTGTTCAACTTGATGAAGAGAAGCCTCATGCTGCGGTGGTGCCAGCAGAGCAAAGTACTCCGGATCGTTCGCCAGCAAGCCGTAAAAGTAAGCGAGTGCAAACCTCTCCAGATGCCAGGGTTCATCGTAAAAATGTGAACTTAGCGCCAGCAAGTCATCGGTGAACTCTGCCCATCCCAGCCTTTGACATTCTGCTCGCAGCAATGAGAAGTAGAATTGCGGGCTCTGTATGAAATGTTCAGGGCGCACGTGTCTAACCGCTGCATCGTGCGAGACCAGATTATCTGACTGCTGCGTCTGTCTAAGAGTTAGCAGGTGAGCGATGAAAACCGGTGCGATAATCTGACAGGTGTGACGTCGCTGTTCAGTAAAACCACACTGATACACCCCCAGCCTGAGATAGGGCCTTAAGGCCTGCACCGGTTGTCCCGTTACGGCATCGACCATGCGATAGCTATCAAGTATGTATTGATAGCACTTCTTTAAAGCCGTAATGGCATGAGCATTAGGCATCGTGATTTCTCTTTATTTTTTTGCTGAAAGAGGAGTTGGGTGACTTGAGCTTTTGATGGCCTGAGTAATGAATTTGCGTCAGGCCAGCGCAGTGAGAGCTACTGAAATACAGATAACTCATTTCAAGTGGCGGAGACAGTTTCAATGCTGTAGATGCCTGTCTGGCAATGCGTGCAGTATTTCTCTGCATGGTAGTCACTTCTGCATTTTGTGCAGTACCAGTCGCCTTTCTGGACCACGGGCTGTGCTTCTGGAACGAAGCGGCGTAAAGCGCTGACTCGGGCTATCTCTTCTGCATCGGGAGTGAGGTAGGGGCAGTCATGGAGTTTGTGAACTAATGTCGTCCGTGTCGTTTGTTGGATGTGTTCAAACCAGGGATTCTTTCCGTTCCCTGGCGCGTGGAGTTTCAGGAGGGCCCTACACAGATGGCAACGGTATTGGTCGTTAGGGGCTAATTGCGCCTTTGTTGCAGCCATGAGTTGTCCGTTGCTGTTGAAGCTGATGAATGATTTTGCATGCATGTTTCTACTCCGGTGCGCCAACTTGCAGACGTGCGTAATCCCTCCCGAAGTGGGCAGGAGTAGCTACTGCAGGGATATGTTGGGTTTAATTGAATTTAGTTGGTGGGGATACGCTTACGGACGGGATTGGGCAATACGCTGCTTTACCCATTGTTCTACTTCGCTTGTTAGCCAACGTGAACTGCGTCCGAGTTTGATAGGCTTAGGGAATTCTTCTTGCTGAATTAATTTATAAAGCCATTTGTCGGTCATCCCGGTGTAGGCTGTGATGAAAGCCATGTCAATCATCGGATCGTTTAGTAATTCTGGTGTCGTTGTCATGATGTTTTCTCTTCTTCGGTGGGGGGATGAAGAGCATGCGGTAAGGTTATGTGTGGTTACTGGCATCTCTACATATCATGTCCATCCGAGTAAAAATTTACTTCTGAGCTTTGAATAAAAGGGATGGCGAAGAGTTCACGGATGCGGTCTTTGAAGAAGGTAACCCTTAGCAAGCATTTTTAAGTTCAATAATTGAGATCTGGCTCCCCATTTACATAGTAATCAGGTTGAATCTCGACGTAATGCCACCATGTTCTGTGAATGCGAAAACAACATGGAAACAGCTAATGCATATTGATAAATTAATTGAACAGACGGTTGAGGTATTGCCGTACATTACGAGTGAAGAAAAAGCGCAGGAGTTTCTGAATACATTAGATGCTTCGGATCAGATGGCGATTTTCTCAGCTTATAACGTCGGAAATACACATATCGGTTATGACCGACTTAGGGTCGATCACATTACTGTGCACCGCCATCTTGAATCACACGTTTCTCAGGCCAATTATGCCCATATGCTCTATATGAAGCGCCTGGTGATGAAAGAAGGCTTACAAACTTTTATTCGTTGCACTGAAGCTTCTGGTTTTAATCGCAGTAACTTCTAAGTAATCAGAACAGGGCTTAAAGCCCTGTTTTTTGATCATCAAGAAGACCAATCCGTAGAATGGACGGGTGATCTGGGACGTCCAGCACCAGAGGGAAGCGGAACCTCACTGCTGGCATAGCAACATAATCCTTCTTTTTGCTCTTCTTTCGCCAGATAGCTCAATATGTAGCGAATATTGGCGATACTGGCTGGGTCATTGTAGTTGATTGGCATGTTAATATTTGCGCTGTAATTTTCATGATATTCACAGCGGTAATGAAATCCTTCCTGTTTAGTAAGTTCCTGCCAAAGTTCACCTGCCTTCTCTGCAAAGGGATAGGTCCGCTGTGTTTTATGACCATTTAGCCAGAAAACCACATGAGCATGAAAGCCATGATCTGGAGTCCATTCCACTACCCAGAAGTACCCAACTATTGCCGGGTATGCCATCATCTCCGTCATTAACAGGCGTAGTTCATACTCCATAGAGCGCGGAGAACTGTTTTTAAAACGGTCAGAGCCTTTTTTGTAGAAAAAATCGACCCTCAAGGCATAAAGCCTTGCATAGCGTTGTACCATTGCATCGATTTGATTATTGATGAGTGCATGAAGAAACCAGTTCATCGAATAGTCCTGATTGTATAATTCGTTTTCTCTCATAGTAGAACTCACAAGATTAGATGCTTTATTAGAACAGCCTCCCCAAGGCCCTGAGGAGCCAATGCCTCAGGGCTGATAACAGGGTGAGATATCAATAGGGGTTGCCTAATTATCAGCAGGTTGAAATGGCTAAGGTGAATCAAAGCTATATGTCGTATTGATGCTGACATGTGTGGTTGAGCGTACGTTAATTACAGTGATATACCGTGTGTGTTTATGAGGGTGCCTATTAATTATATTAATTAACCCAAATGTAATTTTTAGTCATAGATACGGGAAAAAGGAAAATATTTTAAGGTTGATTTGTTAGGAGGTAGCTAGTATCAATCTAGGCTGTAATTGCGAATGTGATCTTTTTACCATTGCTCAACCTCACTTTTAAGCCAGCGAGGTGAGCCTCATAGTTTAATGGCTTTGGGAAATCGTCCAATCTTGAACATCCTGTGGAAATAATAATTTATAAGGCCCGTATAAGGAACAATAAAATCCATATTGACCAATTTATCATTCAATACTGAAGGCATGAGTTATCCTTCGGAAATAGACAAGTGTATCTGTTGTGTGTTTTTCGTATTGGGTGGTTCATGTCATAGGAGTGCTATGTATTTTTTTATTCATGAAATAACTATCTTGCTATGAGGGGGCTAGTTCGAGTAGGCAGGTGTGCGATTTAAAATCATCACAGGTACGCAGAGTTGCGCAAACTTTCCTTGCCCCATTTGAAGGGATGCTTCACTCCCCTCTGGCATTTAATGCATATAGTTAAGGGATAGTGATTTAAGTGGCCTTAAAACAGGGGTTATCTACCATTTACCTATATAAAAAATCACTATATTATCACTTAAAAAGCACTGTAAAAACACTAATTAATCACTTATGATATCACTTAGTGATTCTATGGGGGCAATATGAAAAATCAAAAAAATGTCTTAATTTCAAGACTGAGAAATTGTAACAACAAGCGAGAGGCCAAGGCCTTTATCGCCTACGTTGTATACAACAATATAAAAATAAATAAACTTGGAGAAAATGTTTTTTATTCTAACAATCCGGCATTGGGCAATAAGATAGTTGCTGTTAATGTATCCACTAATGATTTGACTGGTGGATTTTTAGCCAAAAAAATACAGACCGATTACGATTTGAACTTTGGTTTTTCATCAGAAATGTTTGAAGGGTATTTGGAGAAAATGCTTCATTTTAAAAATGAATTTATTTTCCCAGAGGACGAATTCAAATGGATATTAGAGGACGATATTGCGTGCTATTGGGTATGGCTGGTATTGAAGGATAGAGATGGCCGTTATCTTGATGTGGCAAAATATGGTTGCGATATTAACACGTTCGCAACTCTAAAGATGGTGTTTGATCTTTTAAACCTCGATGCTTATCCATCAGGTAAGACTAGCCGATATGAAATAATACGAGACGTATTTGATTCTTGGTTTGCGATGAATGATGTAAAGGTAAAGTTAATTCATCAAATAAAATCGATGTGGAATGCTATACAAAAAGAAAGTAAAGGGTTGACGTGGATCAAAAAAGAAATTCCAGATCAAATTAATTTTATGTGGGAATATATGTTGGCGTATGAGTCTATGTCAAAGCTTCATGCGCTAAACCTATCTCCATCTACTCATAAAGAAAAATTATTAGCAATACGTGCATTTTACTATTATTGGGTGACTGAATCTGATATTAAAATTCTTTTTTCCATACGTTCTAATAAAGCCTGGAGTCAAAGAAAACATATAATCAGTAATAAAGAAAAGGACTTAAAAGCAATAAATGTTTTTATAAATAAAAAATCAAAAAATAAGATGGATTCAATTCTGAAACAAAAGAAGATGAGTATGGGTGAGCTTATTGAATTGATGGTCGATAGAGAATTCAAGATTTTAACTGAAAAGTAGCCACACGATTATTTATAGCAAATAAAATAATTATAAGTCTATATCACCTGTATGACATATAGCCTCAGTAAGCTTCTGGGGTCATTTTTATGAACGATAGGTGAAATATGGATGAAGAAATTAACTTTAGTAAATTATCAGTCTGGATTGATTGGTTATATGAGCAAGCTACCAGTAGCAGTCATCATTTCGATTCGTCACGCACATTGGCTGACAGCTACCTTGACCTTTCTCCTTCGACAATGGATGCAGCCACTAGCCTGGTCAACTGGGAGTCAGCCAAATCAGCATCCTGTGGCTTCATGACTGGTCTTGGTGGTGTGGTGGCGTTGCCATTCACTCTCCCCATGAGTATGACCGGCAATTTACTTATCCAGCTACGGATGATTGCTGCGGTTGCGATTATTGGCGGACATTCGGTTGAGGATATTCGCATTAAGAATATGGCCTATCTTTGCGTAGGCGGCAGCGTCGCGAAGGATCTGCTGAAGTCCTTCTATACGCGTTTTTTTGGAAGCGTCGTCAATGAGATTGCTTTTAAGCAAGCTCAACAACTGGCCTTGTCTCATATCACAGGGCAGATCACTTTTGGGCTGGCTTCGGGAGCGGGGAAGTTTCTACCTGTCATTGGTGGGCTAGTCAATGCCGGATTAGACGGTATCACGACCTACGCTGCCGGACGACTTGCCTGCGAAACCTTCCTTTTCTGATAGCTTGCCTCAAGCTCTAATTGATAATTATCCGTCGCCTGTTGGTGACGTATCTCCTTCATTATTCTGCAAGGAAAAACCATGACACGTCTCGCATCCCGTTTTGGACGGGTGAATTCTATTCGTCGCGACCGACCTCTTACGCATGATGAGTTGGCTCTCTACGTGCCCAGTGTATTCAGTGACAGCAAACATGAGTCACGCAGCGAAAGGTATACCTGCATTCCGACCATATCCCTGCTGGAAAATCTGCAGCGTGAAGGTTTTCAGCCGTTCTATGCCTGCCAGACCCGTGTTCGCGACCCAAATAAGCGCGAGCATACCAAGCATTTACTCAGGCTCCGTCGGGAAGGTCAGATCACTGGTCAACAAGTGCCGGAAATCATTTTGCTGAACAGCCATGACGGTTCGAGCAGTTATCAGATGCTGCCAGGAATGTTCAGAGCCGTGTGTGCCAATGGACTGATTTGCGGTGATACCTTTGGTGAAGTTCGAGTCCCGCATAAAGGTGATGTGGTAGGGCGGGTGATAGAAGGAGCATATGAAGTTTTGGACGTGTTTGAACGCGTTGAAGAGCAGCGCGAAGCCATGCAGTGCCTGAGTCTGCCAGCCCCTGCCCGACAGGCTTTTGCTCATGCTGCTCTGAACTATCGCTATGGAGAAGAGCATCATCCTATCACCGAGTCTCAACTACTGACCGCCCGTCGCTGGGAAGACAAGGCGGATGACCTATGGACGACCTACCAACGGGTTCAGGAAAACCTGATTAAAGGTGGATTAACGGGGGTTTCCGCAAAAGGCAAGCGGGCTCACACGCGTGCTGTTAAAGGCATTGATGGGGACATTAAGCTTAACCGTGCGCTATGGGTGATGGCTGAGCAAATGTTGCAACTCACTGCCTGAAATTTCATCGTTTCCTCAAAAGGACACTTCTGTTCTGGCGCATGAGTTCCCCACCAAGTCGGCCTCATTAACTCTTGTTTTCATGTCACCAGACCTTCATTCAGTCATATTCCATAAAGGATATTCCCATGCATAAGAAATTCATTATTACACTCGTCTTATTTTTATTTTCTGCATGTTCATTTGCTTCTGCTCCCGTAAACATTTCTTTATATAAAGGAGTTAATCCGAACTATAATTTCCCAGAATTAAAAGTGAAGATAACTGCAATAACTGATAAAGCCGAAATTAAAGATGTTATTGTCAATCGGGGTAACTGTCGTGTGGATAAAAAATATGCTATTACAGGGCGAAGCATGCTGCCCAAAACACTCCACTATGGTGAGTCCATAACGTTGTTTGTTTTATCGTCCTGTTCTGTGCTTCAGATCGACGTTGTTACTGACAAGGGTAACTGGACGATGCATTACCAATAGATGAGAATCGGTATTCTCATCTCCTGTACTCTGCTATTACTAAAGGGATCAAACGATGTATTAATACTCCGTATTAATAGCCATCATAAACCTCTCCTCCGTAGGGTTCCTCTCCTTAGGGAGTTTCACCATATAATGCATCTCGCCAGAGTCATTTATTTTGTCGCTATTAGTTAAATATAAACTTATACCGACTGGCTATGGTTTTTATGCCGTGATTCTAATTTCTCTTTTAACAAGTGCTAGCTTAATAGCCGCTGTCTCAATAGATAGCGGCTTTTCTTTTATTGGAGTTCTCCACATGCAATATCAAGCCCAGCAGCGCGTTATCCAGATGGCGCTGACCTTGCTCGAAAAACAGATGAAACAGAAATCCGTTAGTTTTAATTCCAGCGCCGAGACCCTGCAGTATCTGCGTTTACAGCTGGAGCAGCTCGAACGCGAGGTGTTTATGGTGCTGTATCTGGATACTCAGCACCGCCTCATTGCCAGTGAAACGACGTCATTGGGCACCATCAACGCCACCTCTGTGTATCCGCGGGAAATCATCAAAAGTGCCTTAGGCCACAACGCGGCGGCAGTGGTCTTTGCACACAATCATCCATCGGGATCTGCCGAACCCAGCGGTGCAGACCGTTCCGTGACAGAGCGTTTGATCGAAGCATCAACTCTGATGGGGATCAAGGTGTTGGATCATGTCGTCATCGGACACGGCGAATCGATATCTTTTGCCGAACGCGGCTGGCTGTGAGGATACATTCTGATGATTTCCATTTCTAAAGCAGTGACACCGACTGAAGCCTGGCAAACTCTGTTGGCATATCTGTTCCAGCAACATTATGGCCTGACGCTAAACGATACGCCGTTTAGTGAAATCCAGGTCATACAGGAGCATATCGATGCGGGGATCTCGCTGGCAGATGCGGTGAATTTCCAGGTTGAGCGTTATGCATTAATACGTACAGACCGCGATGGATTTTCCTGGGAAGAGCCTTACCTCAACGTCGTCGATGTTCTACGTGCGCGGCGGGCTACCGGAATATTTTCTCAAACAAAAGGGGAGAGGCCATGAACGATAACAATTCTTCCAATACTGGAATATATCGTATCAAACAGGTTCAGGAGGCTGAACCAGACGCGTGGCTGGATCTATGCAGGGCCGTGACTTTCGCTTATCGCTACATAAGAACGCAATCGCAAACCACAGGCCATCCCAGCCTGACCATCTGCGAGCATTCAGGTAATACGTCGCTGCGGTTTGACGATAGTTTAATTGGGCTAGGCGTCATTTCATTTAACGGAAGCGGAGCCCGCCAGCAGGCTGGGGATGCATTTATACTGACTCGCGGTATGCATCAAACAGCCGACTACAGCTGCAATACTAATAACCTGCCTTATGGTTTTTTGGTCAGGGTGGTTATTCTATTAGCTAACTACTATTGCCCTGCCACCTGGCAGATAAATACTGATATTCCTCTCTCTGACTGGCAACAAACAGCTGACTGGATCGCTAAGTATTTAAATCTTGCGAGCCGCATTCCTGATTTGAACGTCTGATTTTTCTTGTCCCGACTCTCCCAGCATAATGCGCCAGCCATTCCCGGCAGGCGTGTTTGCTTTTGTGCATGGAAAACTAATTATGCAGACAGAACCTGAAGTATTAACTGACCATACTGAACTCATCTGCTCGACCAATATCGAGCGGATCGTCACGGGCCGCGATGCCGCACTCAAGCAGATTGGCGCGTTGATTGAAAACCTCAATGACATTTCTGAACTGACTAGCAGGATTGGCGGTGGGATAGCCGAAGACTGGGCAATGCAACAAGGGCATCGTCATGATTGCAGGCTGACCAAGCCAGTGAGTGAAGCGATGCCCGCCATTACTCGAAGCATTGATTGTAGTGTCTGGCGTGATCTGATGTTGAAGTCTGGGATGTTGGCATTAATGGATGCACAGGCTCGCGACCAATGGCGGAAAAATCTGGAAGAGGGTGATTTTCCTGCGATTAGTGAAGAGAACATTCTCAGCACATTCGAGCAGCTACATCACAGTAAACTGGAGGTATTTGAGCGGGGGATTATCAACGTCTTTAAGGGGCTGTCATGGGATTACAAAACTAATAGCCCGTGCAGTTTTGGAAAGAAGATCATCATCAATAATCTGGTGACTCACAATCGCTGGGGCTACAGTCTGAACTGGGTCTGGCGACGAGATCAGTTGGCCGATTTGGAGCGCATGTTATTTTTGCTGGACAGAAAACCGATTCCTGACAACCGGGGCGATATTACTACCCGACTAATGGAACATGTGCGTGATCACCCGAGCCAACAGTCGTACGAAGATGATTACTTCAATATTAGATATTTCCAGAAGGGTACCGGGCACTTGACGTTTAAGCGCCCAGAGCTAATCGACAAGATTAATGACATCATTGCGAAACACTATCCGGGGATGTTGACCGGAAGAAATTAATCCGGCAGACGACTAGTCTGTAAAAATAGTATAATCCCGACCCTTGGGCTCTTATCAAAATGGGTTGAAATAGCTCGATTTTCATACGGAATGGTGTTTGTGGGTACAAGTGTGGGTATAAGTATCTTGTGTCTGAAATAAATTACATTTATATCAGGTTGTTAGTTGTTATTGGCGAGTCCGGCCTTCGGCACCATTAGTATGTAAATTAAGTCACCTACGGGTGGCTTTTTTTATGCCTAAATATCACCGAACTTAAAACCCGCGATTTGCTGGCACCTATCAAAGCGGTAGAGAAGTCAGGTCCTCTTGAAGTCGCTTCTCGTCTTCAGCAGCGTACGACAGCAATTATGCGCTATGCCACTACATTACTGACGTAGATGCTCTAAGTAGAGCAAGCATCTATTCTTTACTCTCGATTATCGTAATTCTTTATAATGGTCTTAAAATGGCTTTTTTAAGACGGTAACGGTTCAGGAGTATTTCACCATTATGACCACTCTCGTTTTTTCCTATTCCCATGTAGATGAAGCATTACGTAATGAGCTCGAGAAACATCTTTCACCCCTTAAGCGGATGGGGAAGATCATTACATGGCATGATCGACGCATTGTTCCTGGGCAAGAGTTTGAACGTCAGATTGACCACTATTTTTCGCAAGCAGATATCATCCTGCTGTTAATTAGCAGCGATTTCATTGCTTCTGATTATTGCTATCAAATAGAGATGACCAATGCGCTAGAGCGACATAAACGGGGTGAAGCAGTGGTCATTCCGGTGATATTAAGACAATGCGCTTGGCACCAGTTACCTTTCGGCAGCATTATGGCGGCGACAATCGACGGTAAGCCCATCACCAAATTTGCCAGCCACGATGAAGGTTATGTTCAGGTCTTTGATGCCGTCTCTCGCGCTATTGCCAGTATGGAAGCGAAAAAACCACAACAGAATGTGAATGTCCCTTCTCCCACTTCGGGGAATGCGGTGTATCAGGCAACAGAGACAGTTTTTACTCCACGTTCAAGCAATCTTTCTCTACCAAAGACCTTTACCGATCTTGATAAAGATCGAGCCCGACGAGAAGGTTTTGAGTATGTCGCCCGTTATTTTGAGAACTCGTTGGATGAACTCAAGAAACGTCATGCTGGGTTAGACGTCGATTTCCATCGACTTGATGCGAATTCCTTCACTTGCGCGGTGTATATCAACGGTAGCAAGGTTGGTCAATGTGGCATCTGGCGTGGCAATCAACACCATGGAATGGGAGATATCTGTTATAGCCAAGAAAGTGCTGTCCGAAATAGCTATAACGAATGTCTGACCCTTATTGATAACGGCCAAACTCTAGGGTTTCGTGCTCTGATGGGGGGCTTTAGTGGTGGCGCCTCAAGGGAGGCGTTGTTGACGAACGAAGGGATGTCAGAACATCTGTGGGGAATGTTCTTCGGAGTAATTAAACAGCGTATGTCTCGGTGATTCACAACGGTTAAGTCGCTTATCTAGTCTGATTTGACCGTTGTCTACCTAGTAAATGACGACAAGGATTTAGAAATGTTGCAACTTAATCTTGCCAAGGTGTTCCTGATTGGGGACGACAGCAATGGATATGTCCGTTATGAAATATTCTCAAAAGAAGGAGAGCGCCCAGACTATCCAGAAAAAATTGTGGTTTATCGTGAGAAGGTATTGGAGACGAACGGCGATAAGTATTGGGCCAAAACTGATGAAATTATCAGTCTGGACCATCTCGGATTCCAGGAAGGTGGATTTCAAATGGCAGTCACTTACCACATGCGTCCTTCGCGGGATATGTTTTCGGCAATAGATGAATGCAAAAAACATTATCGTAGGTCCTGCTAACCAATGAGTAAAAAACATCATTTACAATGCTTTCGTTCTGGCGGTTAGGAAATACACATAAACCCTCAGCTCTTAAACACCTGACTCTGATGCCATTCAATAAACCTTTCCGCCGGCCAGTAAACTTTATCTTGCGGTAAATAAAGTTGTTTTCCGTCACGCTGCCAGAAAAGGTGATCCACAACCGGGCTTCGGTTTACTCCACCGGAAATACGGATAGTCATATGCTCATCTATTCCTATCGCTCCCATGTCAAAGGCGGAATGATGCAGGGAACAAAGGGCCAGTCCGTTATTTACTTCGCACGGGCCGCCGTATTGTTTCCAGCGGATATGTGCCGCCTCCAGTCCTACGAGTGCGCCATCCAGCCGCAAATCGTAGCCACATATTGCGCAGCGCGAGTGATATGCCCGAAGAACAATCTCCCTGAAACGCGGATCGCGTGCTTTCATCAGTGACGTAAAATCAAACCCGAGGCGGTCTGCGAGAAGTATCTGGAGGCTTTCCGGGAAACGCTCTGTCATGATCTGCTGGGCCAGCTTGTTAATCATTTCCGGCGCTGCACGAAGGATCTGGTAGCTGCTTTCGTCAAAACCACCCGATACATGATTCTCAATCAGTTCACGTTTTGTCGGCTGGATGTTGCCCTTACGTGGCTTACAACCTTCAGTATTTTCCAGTGTCCAGAATCCGTCAGTCCTCAACCGCCAGAAAGGCATATTAGGATAGTAGTCGCGCCGCTTAGGGCCGAAGTCCGCCAGCAATTTCGTCAACGGCTCGTGGATCTCTTGCCCGTAGTCGAAGAGCCGGGAATGACCATTCAGATATTGCGACAGAACATAGAGCAGCAACAGGGGTTTATGCGGCGCGCACTGGTCGCCGTTGCGCCAGACTGCCACATTGGAAATTGCTGTTTGCAGTGCTTTACGTGAGGTCATAGCCGAAGGTTAACAGGTTGAAGTTATTGCGATCATGCTCGCAAAGAATAGGTAATTCAATGAAAGTCAGGTAAAAATAATCCGAGGTGTCATGAAAATATCGCGACCCCGGATTAATGGGATCGCGCGCGGGTTGTCACCGAATCTCAGCGCCCCATAAGGCATTCCCTGTGCTCTGAAATTTTATCCACAAGCCAATTCACCCCACCATCATCAGCAATCTCTGTCAGCGGTACAGAAAACCCGATGCCTTTGATACTCTTATCCGCCGATAACTGGATCTTTGAACCGGTCTCAGGATATCCGTCATAGTTGCCCCACAGGTCTTCGGCGGACGCGTAAGTGGCATCATCGTTTACCGCAGCAAAGAGATAGACATTCAGATAGCTTTTGGCTTCTTCCGCCGGGGTTTTCAATCCTGTGGCTGGCGGTTCGACTTCTTCACCGTATTGCAACACGCGCTGGTCACATTCCAGTTCGCTGTCTGTCACCAGTTTAAAGTCCAGCACATAGTCGGTCGCTGCCATCGGCGTATTGGGTTGTTGCTGTTTACTGAACACAAACGATACGTCCATCATCGGCAGGAAGTCCCATTTCCAGTTTTCCAGCGGATTGGCTCCGCGGCGCGGCGGCTTGTTGAAACTCCAGGTGTCCCACAGCAGAAACGATGTCTCCATTTTCTGCGCGACTTCGTTGATCATCGGCAGTATATGCTGGTAATACGCCCCGCAGATGCGGTGAGCCTGGCGGACCTGAGCAAAGGGATCGTGCATGATTATTTTTCCTTCAAAAATGAGAAATCAGAGGAGAGTGGCATAGCCGCCAGAAATTGATGAAATTGTTGCCAGGGGAGCAAAGGTTCGCGGATGCCATAGAGCGCAAGGGCCTTCAGGCAATCAGCGACGATGCGCTTATCCTGGGGGGCTTCCCACTCTGTGTACTGGAAAACCTCCCGGACCCTGCGCCATTCCATGCCATGAAACTCGACCTGCGGAAACTGTGTTTTTAATTCCTGAAACCAGTTCTCTGCAGTGGCCGGTAAATTGCCCAGCGCCAGAAAGTGAACGCTGTCTTTGGCGTTGTCATCCGCCAGATAGGTATAGAGTTCTTTCCGCCATTGCTGCAGATATTGCCTGCCGCCAGCCGGTGGTTTGACTTCAACGATCAGCGCCGTATGCTCAAAAGCGATCACGAGATCGGGTTCGGCAAATCGTTCGTCTCCTGAAAGAAAGGGTTGCATCTTCTGGTCAGCAGGATCAGGGAAAACATATTTGGGCCAGAAGGTGATGGATGCAAATTTGCCCCAACTGTCCCGGTTAATTCCCAGCATCGCTGAAAAAAACTGATCCATTGCCGCCGGGGATAAATAGCTGACGCGGCTCCAGATTGCTGCTGTGAGTAAATCCTCATAAGACTGAAAAACGGTTCGCCAGCTTTGTGGTTCACCGCCATCGAGCATTATTCTGCCCGCTTTTCCTTCCAGAATGGCATTTAGCATTTGGCACTCCTTTGTTATTTAAATTTGTTATTTTTCTTATTCCGGATCCTGCCCAACTTCATCGTCACCTGCTCCGGCATGTCATCCAGATTATCTTCCCGCAATCCCATCACTACGTTATAGCCTGCCATCAGCATAGGGTCGCCCAGGCGTGGCAGAGGGGCCAGTTTAATGGGGATAGTCAGCGTCAGGCTGGCATCGTAATCACACCCCAGATAGACGCGCAGCAGGGTAAAGACATCTTCACGCAACTGACCGCCGGGCAACCAGCCTTTGGCCTCTGCCGCGTCTTCAGTAAACATTTCCACGCCGATGCAGTAGTTGGCGTCCTCCGTATGACTGCCGAGAATCAGATGATCGCCCAACCTTTGTTGTTCTGAAAACGAGAATCTTGCCCGTTTTCCTGCGGGCATCCGCGTGACCTTGTGCGGTTTTACGGTGACCTGTGTGTTGGGTGCCTGCGAGCGGATCACGCTGGTAATGCCTTCCGCCGTGCGGGTAGTTCTGACCAGCGGTTGCAGCAACGCCAGTAAACGCGAGGCGGGTACGTCACCGCTGTCGGTGATACCGGTCAGAGCCATCAGGCTGCGCGAGGTTTTGTCGGTACCGCCATCTTCAAAGGTCGCGGGATAATTGTACTTTCGCCAGATGCGGTAAAACTGCGTCATCATCCGGTGGTTGAAGATATCTAAAAAGGCTTCCAGCGCCTCGTGACCTTCGCGTCGCTGGGTGATGTCATCGATGTAACCGGTCGGCAGCGGCGAGTCCACGCCGTACAGTCCCATAAAGGTTGTACGCACCGTCGGCGGCGCGTCCGGGTGTTCTTCGCTAGTTTCGACGGCTTTAAGTTCGCTGACCGGGAATCCCATCCCCGGATGCGGACGAAAACGCACCACGTCGTTTTTCGGCGAGAAGGTACTGCCGATCGGTTTGTTATCCGAAAGCTGTTTTTCCAGCAACTGGCAGAACCGGTAGAAATTAAACGCGTGCGCCCGGTCGTTACCGTCCTTGTCCCGCCAGAATTCCTTCAGACGCTTTTTGTTATCTTCCGTCTTCATCAGAATAAAATCCGTGTCAGGCGGCGTTCCGGCCATGTCCATTGTGTCCCGGACTGGCTGAGCGTCACCGTCAGCTGTATAAACCGGCGGATATCGGCGTACTGGGTGTAGAACTGCTCCAGAATCTCGCAAAACAGCAGGGCGTCACCCAGACCACAGAACTGATGTTCATCCAGCGTCACGCGGATGGCCACACCGTGCCAGCCTTCTGCAGGATAATGAGAGGGCGTATAACCCACATCGGTAATGCCCGCAATGCGGCGTGCGTTGTCCGGGTCATGCGTCCAGTCCAGCAGGCTGAGCGCGTGACGCAGCGTGTCGATCTCCATCAGACCGGCGATGGCCTGCGGATGCAGCAGCGACAGCACCTGCCACTGATAAAGTTCAGCGGCCGGCGGGTAATGCGGCATGGAGGGACGCGTGCGGGTGGCACATTTCAGCTCAAGGTTGCCCAGGGTAGTTTCACCGTCAAAGACGCTCTCCTGCAACGCCATGCGCGGCCAGGCGCCGTTGGTACAGGTCATGTTCAGGCGCATTTTCAGGCCGTTCTGCTTTTCGTGAGTGCGGCCTCCGAGCATTAAAATGGTCTCGTTCAGCCCGGACGTCCCCCGGTACATGCGGGTGTGGTAATAACGGTCGGGCCAGTTTTTCTTATACTGGAGCATGCCGCCTTTCTGACGAAACTGGCTGTAGGGCACGTAGCTGAACTCAGTGTTGTCCTCGTTCACTTCCGCGACGTCATTAACCGCATAGATTTCAGTGTGTCCGTCGCTGAGGCGGTGCGGTCGCAGGCGGTAATCGCTGACCGCGGCGGTCACGGACAGCGGCTGGGCCAGCAGGCGGAACAGGTTGATCACCGGCACGCAATGCATGCGAATGGCATCCGGCGGTACGGCCAGATCGTACGGCCAGCGTTCGCTGAGCGTCACCTCGATATCAAAGGAGGTGGTGTCCGCCGGAAAGGTCAGGGTTTCCAGCCCGCGCAGCTGCATAAAGAAATAACGTGTCGGTGCGGTGAAATACTCAAGCCACGGGCGCACCTCACCGCACAGGGCCGGACTGTCGCTCTCCGGCCACAGCGAGGCGTCGTTTTCTGCCTGCCAGCGTGGCACAAACTGCACGTCCACCGGCGTCAGCTCGGTCGATTCCTGCCAAAACCGCACGTTCACACGCTTCACCTGACGGCTGAGGGCCAGATACAGCGCAGACTGCAGCACGCGGTCGCCGTTGAGATACAGGCTGATGTTCTGCCAGTCGGCGCGGCGGATTTCCGTGAGGGCGGGCAGGGTAAAGCGCAGTTTCAGCGCCTGCTGGCCTTCCTGCAGGGTGAATAAGGAGACGCTATCGAGGGCAAACGGATGCACCTTCAGGTCGCGGGTCGTGCGGTAGATACAACGCTGACGGGCGTTATCCGACGGCCGGGTTAACAGATCGCTCTCAGCAGGTAACACCTCTTCGCGCACGTGCAGCTCCGGCGCCGCCGGGGTCAGTTCGACAATCGCCGTGGAAGGCAACGTGCGGTTAATCACCGGCAGCAGGTGCGAGAGCAACGGCTCGGTCAGCTCGGGAATATCATCGTCAATCTTCTGCCGCAGCTTGGCCATCATCAGCGAAAAACCCTGAAACAGCCGTTCGACGGAGTCATCGCGCGGTACCGGACTGCCATCTAATCCCAGCGCGCGCCCCAGTTCCGGGAATTCTTTCGCAAACTCCAGCCCGGCTTCCTTCAGGTAGCGCATTTCGCCGTCAAAATATTTTAAGAAATCGTCTTCCATGTCAGTGCCTGCATTATCGGAAAATCGTGTTAGGTAATCTGAAACCATCAAGTTTCAGCAGGCTGACCGGATCGTTACCGGCGGTAAAGGCCAGGCGGTAAGTGAGCGGCAGGCCATCACCGGCGGTCCAGACCACCTGATAATGCGTGTCGTCCACCGGCGTAATGTTGGCCTTCTTCAGCAGCCGGTAAAATGCCCAGGTGCCAGGCGTGTCAAAACAGAGCCGCGCACCGGCACGGACGCTGGTCCACACCAGCGATGCGCCGGGATAATAGGTGTCGCCCGGCCACTGAATGTCCTGCCAGAACGGCATCTGATTGAAGTACACCAGCTTCTGGCCATCGATGCTCAGTTCGGTCTGCACCACGTCTCTGGCCGTGCCCGCCTGCAGTTTGAAACGAAATCCCCAGCCCGTATCGTTAAGCGCGTGACCCAGGCGGTCGAGCTGGTTCAGCTTGCTGAGAAACGCGGCATTCACCGTCAGTCCCGGCGGCAGCTTGTCGGCCTTCTGCCAGCGGTTGTCTTTGTACTCCAGCACGCCATTCAGATGCTCGCGGATGAAACCGGCAATCAGGCCGGTCTGCGGATTGATAAAATCATTCAGCGCCGCCAGCGACGCGTCTTTCGGACTGTCGGTGAACGGAAAGGTGTTATCGAATTCTTTGTGCCAGACCGCGACAATCTCCTGCTGCCACTGTGCATCCATCCCTTTTACGCCGGTGGTCATCACGCCTTTCCATGTCTGGCTGAGCGGCGCTAAAAACAGCGCCTGTGCCATCGGCTGCCAGCCGCTACCCAGCTGGGCACGCAGACGGGCGGGCAACTCAGAAACCGCGTTATCAATCTGCGTGCCGCGAAATACCGACTGCGAGAGTGCCGCGGTGCCGCCGGTAGCCGCTGACAGGTTACGCATCTTGTCGCGCAGTGCCGCCGTTTGTGACCGCCAGGCAGATAGCGTAATACCGTTCCCTTTACTGGCACCGGTCGCCATCGAGACGATGCCGCCAAACACCGGCTGCAGAGCAGGATTCAGCGCATTGCGTCGTTCGTTCGGGCTGCCCGCCAGTCCCTGCCAGGCAAGCTGTTTCATCAGCGCGATCTGTGGCGACCGGCTGACGTCAGAGGCCAGTGTTAGCTGCGCCACCGGATTCGCCGCCGTCTGCGCCTTCAGCTGGTTAAGCGTTTTCTGCCACGCGGTGCCGTACTCGGCAAAATAGCGCGCCGTTAAGCGTTCACCCAGTGCGGCGGGGGAGAGTGAGGCTTCCACCGGATGTCCCGGCCCGGCCAGCACCCAGCCGACCTGTTCCTGCCGCTGGGTGACCAGCGCGGCAATCTCCGGCGCGATTGCGCCTTCATACGCATGACGGGTAAAGCTGCCCGGCACTTCAGCCTCAAGGGTGAACATTCCGCCGGTCTCCTGACCGCCGAGCAACTGCGTCAGCGACAAATCCGCGAAGTTGCGGGAGGTGCGGTAAATCAGGGAACCATAAAGTTTTTGCTCTGCGTCCGCGCCGCTCATGGCGTTCAGCAAGGCCGCCCGAGCCTGCGTGACCGCCGCGATGTCTGGCCGGATTTTCCAGTCAGGATGCCGTGCAAACTGCTTGGCCATAAAAGCGATATCCTGCGGCGCGACGTTTTTCAGCAACGGCGTCAGCTGCTGCGTTAAATAAAGCTGCGCCTCTGCGCCGGTGGTTTTGTCGGGCTGGACCAGCATCAGGTAGGTTTTCAGGGCATCGTAGGAAGGCGTGGGAGATACCAGCGCCGCAATAAGCTGCCGCTGTGCCGGTTGAACGATAAGCCGGTGGGCCAGCGTCGAGTATTCAGGCCAGAGCGCGGGAAGCAACGAGTCCGTCACGTCCAGACCGAACCGGCGATACAGCGGCGTGCCCTGTTCCTGCTGAGCCAGCAAGGTTTGCACCCTCTGTTGCAGCGAAGACAAGACCGCAGGCGAGGGCGAAGTTTTCGCCTGTTGTACCTGCTCCGCACTGCCGGTCACCAGCCGGTAATTACTGATGCCTGACACTATCGTGCCGATGGCCAATACCAGCATCGCGGCCGCGGCGCTCCACTTCACCACCGCCCGCGCCGTTACCCCAACCGGACGACCGGCGCGGCGGTGAATGCCTGCAGACAATTCCCGCCAGACCGGAGAATCCGCACGTTCATGCGGGCTGTAGGCGCGTAACGTCAGCGCCGGTGAAAACGCCACGCCGTACAGAGGCAACGGGCGGTAGCTGTTTAGCAGGGGTTTAAAGGCATCTGTCCAGCCGGTCAGGCGGGCTTTTAAATCACTGGCAAGTTGCAGCAAAAACGCATGGCTCAGGTTTCCGCTGATTTGTGCCATGCCCTGTGCGCGAAGTTCGGGAAGCAGGGAATCGACAGAGGACGATAAAGACTCCGGTGTCAGCCTTTTGTTCTCGAACACCCCGACCAGCTGCACCGGCCGTTCAGGCTGCGGCCAGGCCAGTTCGCGCCGGTCCAGCCGATACACCTGCAGTTCCCAGCGCAGCCGGTGGCGGACGATTTCATACCCGCGAAGTACCGCGTCAGCCTGTTCCGCCTGAGTGTATTGCGCCTCATGGCTGACCCAGATCAGCGCATCAGCAGGGGCGTGAGGACGCAGACGGCGTAACGCCTGAAGGTCTGCCAGGTTACCGCCCGCCGTCAGTGAGCCACCCCATAACAGCAGGGTATTGCCGACCGTCATCCAGCCAGACTGAGTCAGCCCCGGCGCGACCGCTTCAATATCCGTCGCTTCGCCCATCACCAGCAGCCAGGGGAGTTTGCGTTTCCAGCGCAGGCCGTAGCGATACCTGAGGGCAGATTTTAACCGCCCAATATCAATGGACGCCTGAACGGGCCGCTCTGATTCTGTACCCTCCGATGCGACTTTAGGGCGCACCGGTGCCCGCCAGCTGGCCGATGTGGTGACGAGGGTAAATGACAGGGCAATAAGCGCGACAATCAGCGTGATGACCAGAACGGTCATTAAAATGCCGGAGTGCTTTGAGGACGAAGAAAACACGCCGTATTGCCGGAGCACACTGATAATCGCGACTGCAACGGCCAGCAGCAGGAACAGTATTCCCAGTGGCTTAATGAATTTCTTCACAATCAGCTTCCTTGCTGCGCAGAACGGATAAAGTGCGGCTCAAGCAGGCGATTTAACACGATCCGCAGGCCCACGGCGCTGCCAGTCATTGTGACAACCAGTGTCAGGATCAGCGTGATCGCGCCCCAGAAAGAAAACAGCCAGTCCGGGAAGGCATTGCCGAGGGACCAGAACAACACCAGATTGAACAGTAGTGAAGCGACCAGGCATCCGGCAGGGTAGACATCGCGGGGTAACTGGCTGTGATAGTCAGCCTGAACCGGCGCTTGACTCCCGACAACGACTGCCCAGGCTGACTCTTCTGCGGTGGCCAATACCCACTGGCTGCCCTGACCGCGCTTAATCATATCAGCGGCGGCGCCGATCATCAGCCAGCCTGAAAGTGACCCATACATCCCGCAGCCTTTGTCGAAATCCAGCTGCCCGCCCATAGGGGCTTCGTTGCGCAGCGGTAATTTCACGTCATGGACAACGGCATTGAGCTTCTGACGCAGGGTGTCGGTCAGCCCGGAGAACCACAGCAGGCGAAGAGACTCTGCCGGCTGCTGCGTCATGTCTCGCAGTTCCAGCAAATCTTCCGGCAGTTTTTTCAGATTTAGCGGCATGGCTCTGAAGAGCTGCGGGGCATTTTGCAGGGTATCTGGTCTAAGCAAATCGGCGGGGGAGAGCAGCAGGCCAGTCGCTATTTCGCTGAGAGGCTTTTCCTCCACGCCGTCGTAATACTGCATCGCAATAACGAGACAGGGCGTGTGTGCGTCTAAGCAGGTTCCCACAGTTTCCAGAGACGCCTGCGGGCGAACAGGGTTTACCTGTAACGAGTATCTGGGATAAAGCGTTTGCCAGAGCTCTTCGAGGTAGAGAACGTGTGTTTCGGTCACCTCCGTCTGCGTCTGCACAAAGAGTCTGAACGTTACCTGTTTTGGCAGATTCAGCGCTTTAATGGCGTCTTCAAACGACGCCAGGATATGGCGGCAGATGATTTCAAAGCGATAAATACCCGGCGGCGCATCGTCCTCAGGAAACAGCAACACGGCAGGCTCCTCGTTATCACCTTCTGGACGGGAGAGGCCCGCGACCTGTGGGTATAAATCCAGACGGGTGGTGAAGTTCACGCTATCAACAATATGCAGATGCTGATGTGTCCAGTTTTGCCACGCAGCGTTTGTATTTGCCTGCCAGTGCGTCCAGCTGTAATACATCAGCGCTCCCCCCTCCCATATCAGGAGATAAAGCGACAGGCACGACAGGATCCCAACCAATGTGAAGCCGGTCAGCGGCAGATAATGCCCTGAAGACAACGGATACAACCCGGTTGATGGCGTATCGAGCACTACCCAGACTAAAGCCAGTGCAAAAGCCGTCAGGAAGATAAACACGCACACCCACGGTGACCACGCAGGTGGCTTTTGCTGAGGTTCAGCCTGAGGAACTGACCAGCCCACTATGCGAATCCTGCATCAGGTAAGCTGGCATACACCACCGATCCACATTCGGTTTTACAACCCTGCACTACAATGCCTTTTCCCTGTTCTTCATAACCCGGCTCACATTCGATAATACGGTTCGGGCCGTGTTCAGGGCAGCTCACGCTGTCATTTAACAGTGCAGCATTTTTACCTTCGATTTCAAACGTTGATGAAGCAGAAATCACAGCGCCGCCGTGGGAAGTTTTATCCCCGAGAACCACGACATTTTTCATGCGAGTTCTCCCTGCGGTTTCTGTGTCCGGACTAACGCGATATTGTCAGCCTCGGCCTTTTTCACCGCCGCGTCATAACGTTGCTGGGCATCGGCGTCAACGTCTTCACGAATAGCCGGTGGAAGCGGAGGTGGCGTGAAGGTGCCTGTCTGGTAGTAATCATCGGATCCAATATGTGTCCAGTCAGCCATATCGCGCAGCATCTGCATCTGTGTTTCGTTTTGTCCGATGTTACAGAATCCAATAGGCAAGTCGTAGGCCATTACCTGCTGAAGGAACAACGGGTTCTGGGGTAAATCACTGTGGTCGGCAGGCCGGGAAATATACTGGCTTATGCGCGAGCGCATCTGTTCAACGCTTTCCCTGTCAACATTCCGTTTATCGTAAGGAGAGCCTGAGCCTGGTGGCACAGGGAAGGTTTTGCGCTCATTGAAGCCATACAGCTTGATATAATATTTGTAGGTATTGTCGTTGGGCTTCCCTGTTTCCGGGGCATTGGTGCTCCAGCTATAACCATAACTGTCATAATTTTTATCAGCCAAATAAAGTGAATGTGCTGCTTTATCGGCGGGCAAATCTTTAATATGTTTACGGTCTTTATCGAAATCAGCCAACTGCTCCGCTGTTATTGGCAGAGGGACCTGCTCGGCATTGATGAACAGCTTTTGGTTTGGGTCCGGATTAGGCCATGCCTGGCGACTAAACACAGAATCATTGCTGTCCCAGAATGTCTTACCGCCATTCGGCTTCCAGTCCCTGCTCATATCTGGCAACGTACCGAACGGTGTTTGCGGATTAGGTGCTTCGCCACAAGCCATATTACGGGCGAGCATGCGCACAAAAAGTGAGTTTTTCGGCACCATCGCAAAGACAGGGTGCGGCTGGGTATAGTTGCTGGCTTTCGTATTGGGAAGCCCTTGCCAGCCAATACTCAATAAGGGTGACGACCCCATTACCCTGTCATGTGGGCTGCAATAAATATACGTGCGTCCGTGATTGTCCCGCTCAGGGACATCCGGATTGGAGGTTTTCCCATCCGGTTGCCAGTTCTCGCACGCACCATCAAGACCACAGACGAGTTTCTTCGGGTTGGCGTTCTTAAGCCGGTCCTTATTTTCAGCCACTTTGCCGACAATATCAGCAAAGGTGACGCGCCTCGCGGCTTCAGAAATACATTCCTCTAAGGGATATGAGAGATAGTCCATCCCTTTGCTTTCCAGACAGAGCGGAGAATTCATCACAAAGAGCGCATCGGGCGAGGCGCCCTCCATTGCCGCTGCGGCAGTAGCAATCATCGTGCCCTGGCTATGAGATATAACGGTGACGGTATCCGTCGGGCTGAGTTCGCGAATTTTCTTCACTAAATTTGCCAGTCGTTCCGCAGCATGCGAATAGTATTCACGCGGCGGAGCATTCGCTAATAGACGGTCAGTTTCTTCATTGATAAACTGCGTACTGAAGGGGATAGGGATTTTATTGACCCATTTACTGAAGCCATATTTGCTCCACAGCGAATAAAGTGATGTGCAGCCGTTCTGGAAAGGACCTCCACCCCAGAAAAACCGGTTATTACCGTTCTTAATTTGTTGATCACTGAGGTCGGTATAACTGTCGCCTTTTGCAGTTCTCAGTGGGATGACAAAATCTTTTTCTGTGCCGGGTTGTGCTCTATATCCCCAGTAGAAACGGATGACAGGAGATCTGCCTTTCTGAGTTAATTTTACTGGAAACGTATTATCTTCATTATATGCATTAGGTTTTAAACTAAATGGAGAGCCCTCCAGTCCAAGACGCTGATTAAGACCCTTGCAGAGATGCTCTTCTGCTTTGAGGTACCATTCGCCTTCAGAATTTACGCCATGAACAAAGATAACCAAGCCTGGAAGTTGGGCACCTTTTCTTACCTCCCCTCGAACACAAACATTTTGGGGGCTCATGGTACTTCTGGCTTGTTGAATACCATTAGGAGTCGTCTCGCTGTTCAGTAAACGAGTAGGCTGATCGTGTTGATAGGCTTCAGACATGGGTCATCCTTGATTTTTAGGCTGAGTAGGGAGCAATGCGGTGTTGCAGGTAAATTGAGTTGCGCTTTGAGGGAATGGCATCAATTTAGGGATTGTATCTTGGGGAGTATTATCTCTTATATCATAATATAAAGCACTAACCTTATTACCCAAGTCAGAAAGCTGTTCATTAGTATATGAATATTTAGTTGATAATAAACTCCCATTTACATCCAAAAGATTTTTTTTATCTAAAGCATCATCAGGTATTCCCATTGCCAAAAGTTTTTTGTAGAAAATGTTGTTAATTGATAATTCTCTTGGTTGTATAAAAGCACCTTCGTTATTGCGTACATATTTATCAGCATTATAGTTGATGCTTTTAATATATATGGCATTATCAGAAATAACGATTGTGTAATCTTTAGAAGCTAAGCTATCAGTTGCTCTAAATTTTATATCATTAAATGTTTTTCCACCATCATTACTGGCTGATAGTATGCTGTAAGCACAGCCTCTTAATGGGTCACCACAAGGTGCGTTATCACCGCTCACCAATGGAATCGCCAGCATGTCGTCGTTTTTCGCTGCCCAGATAAACTTGCCCTTATAGTTCATCGTTCCCTTAGAGAGGAACCAGAGTTTAGTTTTTATCTTCCTGCTGTCATTGCGATAATAAATCGACCCATCATCGCAGTTCGAATAATCCTCCAGCGTGAGATACCTATTTTTATCGATACGATAAATCACCTGTGGTGGGTTATGGATGGGTTGTACTGCCAGCTTTTCTGTCTGCGTTGATGTTTGCATCGGAGGCGGTGTCACCGCATAGCTATTCAGGCTGGTCAGTGAAAATACTAATGCACCTGCGAGTAAAGTTAGCTTTTTCATAGGTCATCCTTGATTTTTTGGCTGAGAAGGTTGAAGAGTGGTCTTGCAGCTAAATCTGTTGCTAGCTGAACTGTCCTGCTTTAAGTCAGGTAGTTTCTCTGTAATTGGGGAATCATTATATTTATCGAATAGAGCAGCAGCTTTCACAATCAATGCCGCGTTTTGTGCTTCAGAGTAATGATATTTATTAGTTAACCTGAGGTCGGAGTAACCTAAAGGATTCTTCTTTACTAATACATCTTCAGGTACACCTAACTTCAACATTCCTTTGTAAAATTCATCTTGGATCCAGGCTTGCCTTACGTTATAAAACTCGCCATTGCTATTGATTGCATACTTATCAGTAGATGGATAAAGGTTACTTTTGAAGTAAATTGCATCATCAGTCACAACGATTGTGTAATTTTTAGAGCTTGAGCTGTTAATTGCACCAAATTTAATATCACTAAATTTTTTCCCCCCATCGATACTGGCTGACAAAATACTGTAAGCACAACCTCTGAGTGAGTCCCCACAGGCATCGTTATCTCCACTCACTAACGGAATCGCCAGCATGTCGTCGTTTTTCGCTGCCCAGATAAACTTGCCCTTATAGTTCATTGTCCCCTTAGAGAGGAACCAGAGTTTAGTTTTTATCTTCTTGTTATCATTGTGATAATAAATCGACCCATCATCGCAGTTCGAATAATCTTCCAGCGTGAGATACCGATTTTTATCGATACGATAAATCACCAGTGATGGGTTATGGATGGGTTGTACTGCCAGCTTTTCTGTCTGCGTTGATGTTTGCATCGGAGGCGGTGTCACCGCATAGCTATTCAGGCTGGTCAGTGAAAATACTAATGCACCTGCGAGTAAAGTCAGCTTTTTCATATTCGGTCCTTGAAGTCCTTATTCGCCATCCAGTAACGAAATGACCATATCCTGAGCGGCTTGTGATTTAGTGAGAGAGGTCATGCCTTTTTCATCAGTCAGCCCTTCAATGATCTGTCCATCATCCAGCGTGATTTTATATTTCTGGGAAGCCAGTGGTTTGCCGTTGAGCGGATGAGTAACAACAAATCCTTCATTGAACTGTTCTGGCTCGAACGATTTCATCGCACTCTGCATGCTGGCCGAGCCTTGCTTGACGATGCCGCCATTTTTAACCAGAACTTTCCCAGGTCCGCCAATTTCAACGTTACCGCCTTTCAGTTTGATGTAGGCTCCGCCGCAGATCAGAACCAGCTCGTCCTGTGCTGTCACCGTCATTTTTTTCCCACTGGCAATATGCGTATCGTCCGTTGACCAGGTGGTGAATTTCCCGCCCTGCGCCTGAACGTCAATGTCGCCTTTGGCGGCAAACATTTTGGTGCCCTGGCGGCTGTAGAGGCTGATTTGATCACCGGCGGCGACGGTGAATTTCTTCGTCGCGCCGATATCTACCTGCTTACCGGCGGTTAGGGTCAGGCTGTCTTCCGCGTACAGCTGCATGCTGTCACCGCTGACAATCCCGACGCCTTTTGGCGCGCTGAGCAGTAAAACGGCCTGCTGAAGCTTGTCGAGTTTCTGCTGCAACAGCGTTTGTTGCCGGTCGATGTCTGCAGCTAAGGCCTGCGCCTGTTGAGCGCTGGCCGACAGGCTTTGCATTTCCACCATCGCACTGGAAAGCAGGGCTTTGGCCTGTTGCATATCCAGCTGCTGACCTCCGGCGGAGGCCTGAACATCGGCAGAAATAAACACGCCTTTACCGCCACGAACAGACACCCAGTCATCGGTACGCAGTTCTGCGCCATGTCCCCGGTCTTTACGCTTATCGTCGACCAGTGCACCGAGGTTCAGCTGACTTTTGCCGCTGGCCGGTGTGGAAAGCTTGATGTGTTCTTTGCCACGCGTATCGTCTAATCGAAGTTTGTTATTAGCCGGAGTGCGGATGACGTTCCGCTTGTAGTTCGGTAACGCGACATGGTCCGGATGCGTTGAATCATGCAGCGCACAGGCAATATAAGGCCGGTCAACGTCACCGTTCTCGAACGCAATTGCCACGCCGGTGGAGTCCAGCAGCGGCATATGGAAGCCGTAGGTATCACCGGAATAGGGTTTCGCCAGACGCAGCCAGCAGCTCTCAAAGCCTTTCTGCCATCCGGTGCGGTCGAAGCCAAACCGGGCGCGGTACAAACCGTCGGCGTTGATGTGGGCGTAAGGTTCGTCAGGATGCGCGCTGGAGATACGGGCAGGCAGCGTGCCGGTGACGGTCGGCCACGGCAGCAAGGCAGGGCGATACGGATGCTGGGTATTACGCGGAACCGCGGTGAAGGTGACGAAATACGCCGTGTCGCGGGCGACGTTTTTAGAATCGGTGGAGACAATCAGCAGGCCGTCCGGCGCTTCCGGCCAGTCCTTACCGGGCGTGGTGATGACCATCCCCGGACGCAGCGTCATGCAGTTAGATTTGCCCTCAAAGGTGATTTGCTCACTGAGGTAACGTTCCTGACGGCGTCTGGCGTACCACATGCCCTGTCCGGGCTCGCTGCTGAATTCCTTGCCCGGCTCAGGATAGTACTCACCCCAGCGGTAATCTTCGGCGACCAGCGCCGGATAATCCGGATTAGTCATCGTCGTGCCGGTCATATCGCTTTGCGCAGCGGGGTAGTAATCGTCGTTAACCGTGACAGATTTCGGAATGGCCTTGCGGCTGACTGACATCTCCCAGACTGATTCCAGGCCGCCGTCGAACATGCCCGCCGGGTTACGGAACGGGATGGCGACCGGTTCCGGCCAGGCGTAAGAATGGTCGGCCAGTACCATGACGTCGCAGTTGTTTTCTTCATCATATTCAAAGAAATACGAGATACCGCTGTCGGCAAGACGTCGCGCAATGTGCGCGTACTCGCTTTCGCCGAACTGCATCATGAATTTTTTCAGCGGATACTGATCATTGAGCGCAAACCGAAAATCCAGCCGGTCCATGTTGTAACGCAGGAAGGTGTTCTCGGTCATGCTGATGACGCTGTCATTCTGGTAAATCGCGTTATTGCTGCCCTGATTTAATCTTGTGACGCGGTGTTCCAGCATGGCGACGTAGCGGGTTTCATCGTCGGAGGTACCGCACTGACGGAACCGGGTGATCACACCGGGAATAATGCGCGGCTTAACGGGTTCCCACGGCTTGCCGTCGGGGTACATCAGGAACAGAGCGGAATAGTTGATGATGTGCTGAGCGGGAATGTCTTTCACCGTACTGGTGAAGGTTATCTCGTAGCGCAGGATATCGCTGATGGCCTCAGCGCCACTGAACCTGAGCACCGAAATATCAACGCCGGGCAGTTGGGATTCCAGTCTTTTAAAACGCAACTGATAGTGGTTGTGGATCGGTAATTTACTGCCTGCAAGGATGTATTCCTGAATGCTCATCGTTTAAGTCCTTTTAACGCTAACCGGCGTAAATAAATATTTCATGAGTAAATAATTAATGGTGCGAATGTATCTGTGCATTTACTTCTTTTGCACGAATACCACCACAAATGAAAATGGCATGAATATTTTTCAGAAAATCCTTTCCGGGGAGCAGAAAAAATAGCACAAGCTGGCGACGCATTAAAGCGGGTTGTGTCACCCAAAAGTATTTCATAATCAAATGTCAGGGAGGCGGTAATTAGGATATTTCATGATGGGTGTGAAAGTTCTGAGTGATTACATGCAGGCTAATGAATAATGGAAAAACCTAACTGATGTTATGTCAGGAGCTTCCAGCTTAGCTTCACAAAGAAAAATAAATCACTCGTATTACTTATTCCTTTAAATAATCTGAGTAGCGATATCTCAGTCCTGAAATGGATTTTTACCCCGGAAGTATCGCATACATTATTCCTGTACAATCCCAGAAAATGCCGCGCCTCCACCAGCGCATGCCGGTATAAAAACAGGCTGATATTTTTGTTTTTCTCCCGCTTTGCCAGACGGATGATGTCGGCAATCACCTCAATATAGCTTTGCGCCCTGACATCATAATAATCGCGCCGGTGCGTGATGGAATCGGCATTCACCTTATAGGTGTAATCTTTCGTATCTGACAGACTGAAACGCCCGTTGCTGACCGCAAGATGTATGGTCCAGAGGATATCTTTGTGGCTCTTGCCAGCCTGGAAGGAGAGGGCATGTTGCATGAGATAAGACGATCTGATGATCTGCAGCCACAGGTAATGCGGCCATTCGCGGTGCGTCACGCAGTGGCGTATCCAGTCATGGCCGGATAAGGTTTGTCCGTAAGGTTGCCGGGTATGTACCGGTGCCCTGAATGATCCTGAGTCTGTACGCCAGGCATTGAAAATCGCCACGTCAGCCTGGGTTTTTACGGCGGCCTGCCAGCGTTCATAAATGAATCCGTCTTCGACATCATCGTCAGCGTCGAGAAATATTACCCATTCGCCGCGATGAATATCTAATGCAGTATTCCGTGCCGCGTAGACCCCCTGATTGTTCTGCTCAATAAGGATAATTCTGCTGTCGCGGATATCCCGGACAATGCTGCCGGTTCCATCAACGGAACCGTCATTGACGATAATAAGTTCAATATTGATACGGGTTTCACTGAGGATCTTAGCGATTAATCCGGCGAGGTTATCAGCCGCATTGTAGACCGGGATGATGATACTGACATCGATCATCTGAAATTGTTTTTCCTGAGCGAGCGTCATTTAATTGTTATGCCTTTTGACGGGGACTTCTCTTTTCTCTCGTATTTCGATCTGAATGTCATATAAGCAATCATCACAAAGTTCTTTATCCTGAGAAAATAGCCGTTCGATGAAATGTCTTTTCTTATTACATCGGGTACACCTTTTCATATGTCATCTCTCAGGAACGGCATTATGCAAATGTTGTTTTCAGGACGAAATAAGCCCCGACTGCATCAACAGCCGTACGTAATATAAGCACCTTATCCCGCGTCAAGGAAAGCCAAGGATAACCAGAGTATGCGGGTAAAAGATAATCGTTTTGATAGATCAATAACTAAGAACTGATCGTTATTACCGATCGACGAACTGCGGGTCTTCCTTCATCCCATCGCCACAATGTCGTAAAGAGCCGGGCCGGATATATCGCGTATATAGTGTCAACGATATATCCGATGAGGGAGGATATTTTACCCGGCACAGCGTTATCCTGGCGTCATCCACGTTTTCTTTCAGCCTGCCGGGATCAACCTGACAGCACGAAATCTGATGCGGGATATCGGCGCCAGGGTCAGTTCATCGGATACACCGTAAACTTTTTGGTTTTGGCGAGTCCGCAATTTGCCTGCTCGCTTAATTCAAAAAGTACAGGCAGCAGGTGAGCGGAGGCTTTCAGGTAAGCACTCACCTGCGCAATGCCTTCCGGGGGCACTATCTCGCTGTTCTCCAGCCCTTCGCTTAAGCACAATAACCCCTGACACAAGCCATCGGCCGACTCTGAAGCCAGCGCATTCAGATCGTACAACTGCGCCTCTTCTAATTGACTGAAATCCAGCCCGGCCATAAGCGAGCGAAAGACGGTGATGGAGTTGGTGGTAAACGCGGTGTTGTTATCTGAATCAGTCATACAAGTCATTCCATTGTCAGTGAGTCGAGGCCCCCGGTACTGGCGGGGTGATTGCCGCTGCGGAGAAAACTCTATGCCTGTTCGTGAATCAAAGAAATAGCCTGTGTTTATTTACAGTGGTTTGTTGTCAGATCTGGAAGATGTCTCGCAAATTTCTCACTGACGATCGGGGATATTACCCACCAGAACAGTATTCATGAGATAAAAAATGAATTTGGTTAATTAATAACAGTGTTTGCCAGATATTATTCTGACCAATTGAAATTAACTCAAATTATAACTAATGAAACGCAGTGGTTGTCACGTGATGTAATTATCACGCTGGCATGATTTACTTATTGATGCTATTTTGCAGAGACAATTGTTATTAAATATTTCAATGTGAACGCCCTGATGATTGACAATAGATTAATTACCCGGCAGGTTGATAGTTATTTGCGCAATAATACACAATCCGTTTCCGTGAGTTACATTTAAAAATCTCTTTGTCTAATAATCATCCTAAATATATTTTTCTCTTATAGGGAACTTTCTGATTTTTCACTTTGTCCCCCGTCATACCTATGTTAATTATTTATACGCGGCGCAAGACCGCACACACATCACATAAATAATAAAGACAGGGTAATAATGAGCAATTTAAAAGCGTCAATGTTAATTGGCGGCGTCGTGCTGTCGGCGTTATCAGCCAGTGCGCAAGCCGAGATTACTGTTTTAGATAAAAATCCTCAGAGTAATTCTTTGCTGGCACCGCTGAGTTTGCAGGTAGGCGGGAGTATCCGTCCTGAGTGGATTTTCAATAACGGCCCGGAGCCTGGCTATTATAAAAATGGTCACGATGGCGGCACCCGTTTCCGCTTCCGTGGTGATTATAAACTGACGCAGGACACCTCCATCATCGCTTACTACGAGCTGGGTGTGGACATGGCGAACCTGCTGGGTATGAATGATCATTATCCGGAAGGGGGTCAGCGCGATACGCAGCGTCAGTTATATGCGGGCTTTAAGGACGACCGCTACGGGACATTAACCTACGGTCACCAGTACGGTATTTATTATTCCGTCGTCGGGATTAAAAGTGACGTATGGGATAACGATGGTCATGCGGGCGGTACCGGTATTGGTATTAACGGCAGCTATGATGGCGCGAATAAGCCGAAAAGCAGCCTGAAATATACCAATGACTTTGGTCCTGTGACGTTATACGCCAACTACCTGTTGCCGGAAGATGAAATTCAGGCGGGTGAAGGGCAGCATTATCGCCGTAATAACGGTGGTGGTTTGGGCTTCGATTATAAACTCACCAAAGATTTAGTCTGGAGTGCGGCTTACAGCCTGACCGACGCCACTGTTAAAGATAATCAATATAACGAAAAAGATTATCATCAGCAGTTGTCCGGTACAGCATTAACCTGGCAGCCAAATAACTGGTACATCGTCGGTACCGGCAGCTATTACAAAGATTTCGTGCCAAGCACCCGTGAAAATCCTGTCGAACACTACTTCGCAGGCAGCGGTTACGGTGTGGAAGGGTTCGTCGGTTATACCTTTAATATCGACAAACCGTTCCTGAAATCTATCCAGCCATACGTTGCAGCCGATTCCCTGCAACTGAAAGGCGGCGAAGAATACCACGCGAACCACGTCTATCTGGGCGCGGGTACCACCATCGGTTACGGCCTGTCCGTTTACGTGGAACGCACCTTAGCGCACACCACCGACGACGAAGCAGACGCCACCTGGGTGACCGTCTTCTACGATTTCTAATTCACACGCCTCGTGGATCCTCAGGCCAGCGCATCTGCGCTGGCTTTTTTATGTCTGCAAATCCGCTTAGTGCGTCAGAGGTTCCGCCACTTCTATATCCACGACATCATCATCGCTGAATGGCATTTCCAGCGACTGATACAGCACGTCCAGCCGTTCGCACAGAATATAGCTCAGCAGATCTTTCGCCTGCGGATTATCCAGCGACACAATGGCATAAGACAACGCACGGCAGTGATCGACGATCTCTTCCAGTTCCAGCGGGGTATTGTCATAAAGATTAGGCATGTTGAATACTCCAGAAAATAGTGAGTTTGCTACCACTGGAGACGCTAACCTCGGGGTGGTAGCTCAAACAGCGTTAGCGTTACCGGTTTTCTGGATCCGGTGCTTCGTGAGAAGCCACTGTCTGAGCCACCATAATTGGGGTGAGTGCAGACCGTACCACATTGGCTCTATTTTCATAGAGTTGTAGGTACCAGAAAATGACAGAACGCTAATTCTGACTGCGGGTTTTGCCGCAGTGGGGAGAGTCTAATACGTGGGAATTTATACAGTGAGAGGAATTTTTAGGCAGTTTTCGTTTTTGCGAGATGTCTTGGAAAAGAGCATAAAACTGAACGTGCAAATACGTTATTTACGGAGTCTTTTGAGAGAAAAAGTGGTCAATCTATTCAAAAATCAAATACATGAGTTGTAAGCGATTAAGAACACATTATACTTCCAACCTATTGATTCACTTAACAGGTATCAGTAGATGACCAACAAGGAAATGTGCGTTGTGCTTACGGAGAATGATGTTTCTCCTTGGGACGATGAAACAGGCAAGCTTTATCATTTTCCTAAGCAATACCAAAAGTCAGTAAGTCCTGGGATGCGGTTTGTTTATTACAAAGGGAAATTAAAGTCTGAGAATAAGCAGTATTCTTCCCAACGTTTATCGGACGCTCCACATTACTTCGGTGTTGGGCGGATAAGCAGGATAGAGCCTGATGATGCAGGTAACCTCAATGCTATCCTGACTGACTTTCAGAAATTTGATCAAGCGGTTCTTGCTCGAAAGGGGGATGATTATTATGAACAAATCCCTGAAAGTAAGAAATCTAACTACTGGCGTTCAAGTATCCGCCTGATTTCAGCAGAAGTCTTTGCTGACATAGCCGTAGCCGCTGCGATCACTGAACCACGCCACATCATCAGTGATATAAAAAACGAAGTTGTGCATATTGAAAATGAATCGGATGAAGAATCTCTGGTTTCTTATCTGGAAGGAAAGAAGTCTTCCAAATATGTCACCACTTATGAAAGAGATCAGAAGCTAAAGAAACTCGCTAAAATTATTCATGGCACAACCTGTTTTGCCTGTGGTTTTAACTTTGGTGACTTTTACGGTGAATATGCAAAAAACTTTATTCATATTCATCACGTTGTTCCGGTATCTGAGTTTGGCGGATCGAAAATTGTCGATCCTAATACTGATCTTGTTCCCGTTTGTGCTAACTGCCATGGGGTTATACATCGCAAAAAAGACCGTACGCTCTCGATTGATGAACTGAAAGTTATGATTGCCACGAGTAAGAAAACGCCCTTATAAGGGCGTATTAACCTTTAGTATATTCACCCCCTAAAAAATCCGCCCCATCTCCAGCTGTCCCATCAATAACGCGTTATCACTGTAATCCACCGGGACGGCGACGACGGCGGGGCCTTGTACGTCCATGGCGGCGCGGAGGGTGCTTTCGAGTGTTTCGGCGGAGGTGACGGCAAAACCTTTGGCGCCGAAGGCGTCGGCGTAGGCTTTGAAATCAATCGGGCCGAACTGGATGCCGGAGGTGCGCTGGTATTTTTTCTGTTCCTGGATTGCCACCATATTGTAGGCCTCATCGACCCAGATGATGTGCAGCAGGTTGACGCCCAGACGCACGGCGGTTTCCAGTTCCATGCTTGATTGCATAAAACCGCCGTCGCCGGATACCGAAACCACTTTGCGGCCGGGATCGACCAGTGCGGCACCGATCGCCCACGGCAGCGCCACGCCCATGGTTTGCTGACCGTTGGAAATCAGTACCTGACGGGCGCGGAAGCTGTAAAGGTAACGGGCGATCCAGATGTGAAAACTGCCCATATCGACGCACAGCGTCACGTCGCTGTTGACGATGTCCTGCATCGCGCGCACCAGACGCAGCGGGTGGATCGCAAACTGATGCAGGCTGCGGCCTTTCTGATCCAGCAGTTCACGTTGCTGGCGGCGATCTTCGAGGATCGCGATGGCAGAGGCGCTCAGGTCGATGCGCTGCGGGATCTGCTCCGTCAGCAAATCCAGGGTGTCGGCGATGTCGCCCACCAGCTCGACGTCCGGCAGGTAGTCGCTGTCGGTCTCGGCGGGCATCACGTCGATGTGCACCAGTTCGGCGCTGCCGTTACTCCATTGCGCCGGTTCATACTCGACCGGGCTGTAACCGATGGTGATCACCAGATCCGCGTTGCGCAGCAGGCGGTCACCGGCCTGATTATTGAACAGACCGACGCGACCGGCAAAGCGGTGGAAAGACGCCTGATCGATAACGCCTGCCGCCTGATAGGTGCTGGTGACCGGCAGATCGCTTTTGTGCAGCAGGCGGCGGATGGCTTCGGCGTTGCGCGGCTGGCTGGCCATCAGGCCGAGCAGCAGCACCGGATTTTTGGCCTGTTTCAGTAACTGGGCGACCTGCAATATCGCCTCGTGCGGCGCGCTGCCCAGTACCGGCGGTGGCGAGGTGAGTAATTTGCCGCTGGCCGGTTCGTTGACGATATCCATCGGCAGGCTGATAAAGGCCGCGCCGGGACGGCCGAACTCGGCGGCGCGAAAGCCGTTCGCCAGCACTTCGGCCAGCGCAGAAGGCGAGGTGACTTCGGCGGAATACTTGGTGACCGGGCGGAACATCGCGACGGTGTCCATGGTCTGGTGCACCTGTTTTACGTGGTCGGCGCGTTTTACTGCCCCGCCGAGCGCGACCAGCGGATCGCCTTCGGATGTCGCGGTGGCGACGCCGGTGATCAGGTTCGAACAGCCGGGGCCGGAAGTGACCAGCGCGACGCCTGCTTTGCCGGTCAGGCGGCCCACGGCACCGGCCATAAAGGCGGCGTTGGCTTCGTGGCGCACCGGTATCGTTTTGATGTGGGAATCGACCAGCGAATCAAACACGCGGTCTATTTTGGCGCCGGGAATGCCGAATACATGTCTGACGCCCTGGGCTTCAAGCTGCGCGACGACCAGGTCCGCACCGCATGTCCATTCACGTTGGCTGTCTGAATTTTTCATGGTTTTCATCCTTCTGTCTGCGGTCTGTTAACTTTCAACTGACTGAATCGCATCATTTAAATCATCAGGACTTAAATTGGCGTGCAGGAAATCGCTGTCCTGCGGGAAGTCGATCAATAGCTTTTCGACCGTGCCGAAGGTCAGCACGCCGCGCTCAACCTGATAATCCAGCACATGGCCGCCGCTGCTGCGTTGCTGATTGATAAAGTGTTCGTGATACCCCGCTACGTTGATGCCCTGCATATAAGCGGGGGTCAGGAAACCAATCAACACGCCGTGGCTGTGTTCGATATGAAAGGTCGGCTGCGCCTCAATGGCCTCCTGCATCGGTTTATACGGACGGTGCTGTTCCGGCACGGTACGGGTCTCGACGCGGCTGAACTCGCCATCAATGCGCAGCGCGCAGAAGGTGTTCTGGCTGGCGACGGCGGCGTCGATCACCTCGTGGATTTGCCCGCGGCTGTGCGGCCGGTCAATCACGTATTCATTCGTCGGGTTAAAGAATGTCATGACGGCGAACGGCGTTTTTTGTTCCGGTTTTGCACGGCGGGCGCTGCCGTCGCCGCGCAGCTGAAAGATATTGCTGTTGAAGGCGATCAGTTCGCCGTCGAGATGGTTAAAGGTGCCGAGACCAAAATCGCCGTGTTCCAGCAGGTCCGCCATCGTGGTATCGCCTTCGTAGACGCCGCTCAGCAGGGCGCTCATCAGTGACGACTGGTAAAGCACGCGGTCAGGGTGCTGATGTTTAAACGCGGTCGCCGTGCGGGCAATATCGGCGACGCAGGAGCAGGACTCAGAATGGCTTTTCATGCAGGAACTCCGTTCGAATAGTTAACTTTGCTAACTAAAGGTTGACGCCATTCCGCCCGGAGTTCCAATATGAGGAGGTGTTCACTTTGAGACGTTTTTGATATGGAACTTCGTCATCTGCGCTATTTTGTCGCGGTAGCAGAGACGGGCCACTTCACCCGTGCTGCCGAACAACTGGGGATCTCCCAGCCTCCTCTGAGTCAGCAAATCCAGCGGCTCGAACACGAAGTCGGCACCCCTTTACTCAAACGTCTGACGCGCGGCGTTGAGCTGACCGAAGCCGGAAAAGTGCTGTACGACGACGCACGAACCATCATCAAACTGACCGATACCGCCCTGGAAAGAACGCGTGCCGTGGCCCGCGGCATGAACGGCACGCTGCGTATCGGCTTTGCGACCTCGACGGCGTTTAATCCGCAGGTGTTTGCGTTGCTGCACCGCTTTCGCGACAAGTATCCGGGCATGGTGCTGGAGCCACAGGAAAAGGACATGGCGGGGCTGATGACGGCAATGAGCGAGGGCGCGCTCGACGCGGCGTTTATCCGTCTGCCTTGTGAGCGCAGTAAAGAGTTCAGTTACAAGGTGCTGGATATCGAAGAAATGATGGTGGCGTTGCCGAAGAAACATCCGCTCAGTCAGGGGAAAGACGTCCGGCTGGCGGCGTTGCGCCACGATACGCTGATCACCTTTCCCCGCGATTTATCGCCGGGGCTTTATGATGCCGTGACACAAGCCTGTGCGGAGGCCGGATTCTCCCCGCGCTACGGGCAGCAATGCCCGCAAATTACCTCGGCGCTGAGTATGGTGGCGACAGGATTTGGTTACGCGCTGGTGCCTGCGTCGCTGAGTAAAATCGATGAAACCCATGTGCGTTGTCTGCCCCTGGCGGGGCAGACGTTAACGACGCAAATCGCGCTGGCCTGGCGCAGAACGGATAACTGCAAGGCGGCGCTGCATCTGGTGGGATTGTTGTAACTTACACCACAATAATCACAGACACCCGGCGGTTCTGGGCGCGTCCGGCCTGGGTTTTATTGCTGGCCACCGGCTGACTCTGACCTAATCCACGGGTATGGATATTGGCGCGCGGCATGCCGGCCTCAGCAAACGCGGCGGCGACCGTATCGGCGCGGCGCAGCGACAGATCCCGGTTGTAACCGGCGTCGCCGTAGTTGTCGGTATGGCCGTCGAGGTTGACTTTATTCAGGCCGACATGCAGCAGCTCACCGGCCAGTTTTTCCACCGACTGCTGACTCTCTGCCGACAACGTCGCCTGATTGTTGCCAAACAACACTTTGGCATCCAGCCCCAGTTCCCAGCCTGCGTCAGTCTGCGAGAAGCCGTTTTTTTGCAGCACCGCGATCTGCTCCGGGGTTAATCCCGCCGGTTTGGTCTGACAGGCGGCCAGCAGCAGAATGCACAGCCCCATAGCGGCGAACTGACACCAGGTCTTGAACGTGTTGCAGGTATTCATGGTCATTAATTCCTTTTAGTCTTTCATCACGACAGGAAGCGGCATGCCTGAAGAGACGTGCCAGCAACTGCCGGAAATTTTTTTCGAGCGGTACATGGCCTCATCGGCCTTATCCAGTAACTCTTTCGCGTTGCTGGCCTGAGAAGGCGAGAGCGCGATACCGATACTGAGAGACACATCCAGCGTCTTGTTATTGAGCAGGATGACGGGTGTTTTCATGATCTCAACAATGCGTTCGGCAAAGGCGACCGCTTCGGCGGTGGAATTCATCGGCTCAAGCAGGATCGCAAACTCATCGCCACCCAGACGGGCCAGCACATCACCTTTGCGCAGCGTTTTCGCCAGCCGTTCGCCAATCACCATCAGCACGCGGTCACCGGCAGCATGGCCCAGCGAGTCGTTGATCTCTTTGAAGTTATCGACATCAATAAACAGCAGCGCCAGTGAAAGTGCCGGGCGCATCGGGTTGAAGCATTGATTGAGCGTATCAATGAAAAACGCGCGATTATGCAGTCCGGTCAATCCATCATGCAATGCTTTTTGAGTCAGCGAGACGTTCTCATTACGCATGTGGTTTTCCCAGGCTTCCAGCTCGGTCAGCAGGCTGTTGAAGTCCTGACTCAGCGTGTGCAGTTCGACAATCGGCGCGGAAGGTACGCGCAAATTAAACGAACGGTTGGCGCTGACGTCGTGCGTGACGCGGGTAATGTGGCCGAGGGCATCGACAATGCCTTTTTGCATCCGGCGGGAAAAATACAGCGCGACCAGCGCGGTCAGCACCAGACAGCCCAGCAGACTGAGCACGGTTTCCAGCAGGAAGCCGATCAGGCTGCCGCCATTACCCGCCAGCCACACGGTGCCAATAAGCGATCCGGAATGGTTCACCGGCAGGGTGATCGGCTCCGGGAAGGCAAGGTGTCCGACGAACTGGCCGAGTTTATCCCAGTTGCTGTTCACCGGGCGCGACCATTCCGTAAAGGTCGCACCGGCAGGCGTCAGAATTTTGGCCTGAGTGAAATCCCCTCTTCTGGCGATGAACTCCAGCGAATCATGGGCGGCGGCGGGGTCGTTAAACACCAGCGCGGCTTCGGTGGTGTAACTGATGGCGCGCGCCGTCAGTTGCAGATTACTTTCCGCGTGAGAGCGAAGGGCGATCAGCGCCAGCAGGGTCAGTAAAAACCCGGCCAGACCAATGGCGGTCAAAATCACAATCACATGGATTCTGTTCAGCGCGGCACTCAGCGTCGGGCGCTGGCGTGGCGGCTCTGTGTCAGGAACAGGAATTTTATTTTCCATGGTCACTCCTTTTCCCTGGCAAGTTGTAATACGGCGGGATTCACCCGCACCCCGCTGCGTGACAGCGTGTCCAGATTCAGTTTGAATCCGGTATGAACGGGTGTGATCACCAGACAAAAAGCGTTCAGTAATGCACAGGCATCATCCTGCTCACCGATGGTTAAAATGGCGTGGCCTTCCAGACGCTGATGCAAATCGTTCTGCTGTTCCGCCGTCGTGCTGCCGGAATAAAGGGCATCACACTGCGTCAGCAGCGGGCTGTCGAAAGGAAGCGTCAGGACTTTAAGCGGCCGGCCGGTGAAGGCACTGCCATCGGGTGTGAGCTGCGCGGCGTATTTCACCGGCGGGATAATACAAAGTGTCAGCGCCTGGGACGCGGTACCGCCCGGCCAGCGTGAATAGCTGAGGATGCCGTTAACGGTCTGCGCGACAGCGGCGTTGGTCGGGGCATCACCGGTTTCCGCGATGCCCTGCGTCAGCGGGGCGACCAGCAGCAACATCAGCAGCGCAAAACCGTACACCGCCTTCACTAAACGGCGGATAAGATTTTTTACTGACGGGCAAAAAGGTGATCGGGCTTTTCCCATTGAGTCGCTCTGTGTTTCTTCCGTTAAAAGTGTTTCTCCGGAATAAGAATAACTTTATCGGCAATACTTCTGAAAGCGTCAATAAAAAGTTTTTTGCCCCGTTACTTCTGCCGCGCTGTGCCGATTTTTTTACACAAGTCAGGAAAACTGCGCATCCTGAAGGATCGCTAATGGATTCAGGATGACAATTGAATGCTTTTTAAACAGCACTGTTTTAAGCGTGCCGACGATAAATAATACACATTGCTGGTATTTCAACCGTTATTAAAATAATAGTCACGGCGATAACAAAATATCACAAAAAATAAATGTTACCGTAATCACTATTTGATGAATTTAAATTGCAGGAAATGTTAATGGATTGGAATTTAAAGGAATATCAGACCACATTTTAGGGATATTCGTGACCATGATCTCAAAGCCACGCTGTTAGCCAGATTTTTATGCTGCCGATAGGTATCATGCCCGCATTAATGGTATGTTTTAGCCGTCAGGATGGTTTTTTCGATGACGGGTGCAGTAAAAAAACATCAACCATTCTGGGGAAACGGACTTATTTTAATAATCAGGTACTGAGGAATCATGGATAATACAACAATCGGGACGCTGTCTGGAAAATCGGTAAGTTCCTGGCGCAAAACTGACACCATGTGGATGTTAGGCTTATATGGAACGGCAATTGGTGCAGGTGTTCTCTTCCTTCCTATTAATGCCGGTATCGGGGGGTTAATACCGTTAATTATTATGGCCATTCTCGCCTTCCCGATGACATTCTTCGCGCACCGCGGATTAACCCGTTTTGTTTTATCGGGTAAAAATGCCGGTGAAGATATTACCGAAGTGGTGGAAGAGCATTTCGGTATTTCAGCCGGTAAATTAATTACCCTGCTTTATTTCTTCGCGATTTATCCGATCCTGCTGGTGTACAGCGTGGCGATCACCAATACCGTCGAAAGCTTTATTACTCACCAGATGCATATGAATGCGCCACCGCGTGCCTTACTTTCATTGATCCTGATCCTCGGTTTAATGACGCTGGTGCATTTTGGTCAGGATATGATCGTTAAAGCGATGAGTATTCTGGTGTTCCCGTTTGTGGCCGTGCTGATGGCGCTGGCGCTGTACCTTATTCCTAACTGGAATGCGTCGGTGTTTGAAAACGTCTCCCTGTCCGGTAACGGCGTGGGTCACGGTATGCTGATGACGCTGTGGCTGGTCATCCCGGTGATGGTGTTCTCGTTTAACCACTCGCCAATCATCTCTTCTTTTGCGGTGGCAAAACGCAAAGAATACGGCGATGAGGCAGAGAAAAAATGTTCGCGCATTCTGGCATTCAGCCACATCATGATGGTGATCACCGTAATGTTCTTTGTTTTCAGCTGTGTCCTGAGCCTGTCTCCGGCCGACCTGATGGAAGCCAAAGCGCAGAACGTGTCTATCCTGTCTTATTTGGCGAACCACTTCTCCAATCCGGTGATTGAATATATCGCGCCGTTTATTGCCTTTATTGCCATTACCAAATCTTTCCTCGGCCATTATCTCGGTGCGCGTGAAGGTTTCAACGGTATGGTGATTAAATCCCTGCGCAGCAAAGGTAAGAAAATTGCCCTGCCCATGCTGAACCGTTATACCGGCATCTTTATGTTATTAACCACCTGGTTAGTGGCAACCCTGAATCCAAGTATTCTGGGGATGATTGAAACGCTGGGCGGCCCGATTATTGCGATGCTGTTATTCCTGATGCCAATGTATGCCATCCATAAAGTGCCGGCGATGAAAAAATACAGCGGCCATATCAGCAACGTGTTCGTGGTGATTATGGGTCTGATTGCCATGTCAGCGATTGTATTTAGTCTGATTGGTTAATAATTAATAGTATTCAATAAAATGAGCGGGGTCATTCCCGCTCTGCTTTCCTCCGTTTTGTTCTTTATTCTGCCCGTCATTTACTTCACATGGAGTGCCCACCATGATCAGCGTCTTCGATATTTTCAAAATCGGTATTGGTCCTTCCAGTTCGCATACTGTCGGCCCGATGAAAGCCGGGAAAATATTCACTGATGAACTTATCTCTTCCGGCCATATTACCCAAACGACCCGCGTGGCGGTCGATGTTTACGGATCACTGTCGCTGACCGGTAAAGGCCACCATACCGATCTGGCGATCATCATGGGGCTGGCGGGCAATATGCCGGACGATGTGGATATCGACGCAATCCCGGCATTTATCCGCAATGTGGAAAATACCGGACGTCTGATGTTAGGCAAGGGCGCCAGAGAAGTGGATTTCCCGGCCGGTTCCGGCATGAATTTCCATTTTACTAATCTGCCTCTGCACGAAAACGGCATGACAATCAGCGCGTTCAACGGCGACGAACTGCTGTACACCCAAACCTACTATTCCATTGGCGGCGGCTTTATTGTCGAAGCCAGCAAGTTTGGCATGCAGGATGAAAATCCTGTCGTGCGCCCGTACCCGTTCCGTTCGGCCAGTGATTTGCAAAAACATTGCACCGATACCGGTCTGTCGCTTTCCGCCCTGATGCTGCAAAACGAACTGGCGGGCCATACGCGGGCAGAAATCAGCGACCACTTTGCGGCCATCTGGAACGTGATGAGTGAAGGGATCACGCGCGGCATTCACACCGAAGGTCTGCTGCCGGGGCCGATGAAAATCAACCGCCGCGCCGCCGCATTGCGTCGCATTCTGGTAACGCAGGATAAAAATAATGTCGATCCGATGGGCGTCGTCGACTGGATCAACATGTATGCGATGGCGGTGAACGAAGAAAACGCGGCGGGTGGCCGTGTGGTCACTGCGCCGACCAATGGCGCGTGCGGCATCATTCCGGCCGTGCTGACGTACTACGATCAGTTTATCCGTCCGATCAGCCCTGATTCCTACAGCCGTTTCTTCCTGGCGTCCGGCGCCGTCGGCATTCTGTTCAAAATGAACGCCTCGATTTCCGGCGCAGAAGTCGGTTGTCAGGGCGAAGTCGGCGTGGCCTGTTCCATGGCCGCCGCCGGTCTGACGGAACTGCTGGGCGGCAGCACCGCGCAGGTATTTATGGCCGCAGAAATTGCCATGGAACATCACCTCGGCCTGACCTGTGATCCGCTTGCCGGACAGGTACAGGTCCCGTGCATCGAGCGTAACGCGATTTCAGCGGTGAAAGCAGTGAATGCCTCGCGCATGGCGCTGCGCCGCACCAGCGAACCGCGCGTCTGTCTCGATAAAGTTATCGAAACCATGTACGAAACCGGCAAAGACATGAACTCAAAATACCGTGAAACCTCAACCGGCGGACTCGCGATTAAAGTCCTGGCATGCAATTGATTTCTTTCTACATCATTTCCTAAAAGGCGGGAAACCGCCTTTCTCGCCCCCTTCGGTTCTTTTCCCTGTGTTATGTTTTTGGTTATCTATACTGCGTAGAAGCGTTTTTTTCACCTGGAAAACAGTTAAAAGGAAAGATCCGGCATGTCTAAATTCTTTATGAATGACCGCAAGACTCTGATTAACGATGTTATCGAAGGGGTGATCCTGACCTCTCCCTACAAAAACCTGGCCAAACTGGACATCGATCCGGCAATCCGCGTCGTTGTTCGCCGTGACTGGGATAAGAAAAAAGTCGCCCTGATCTCCGGCGGTGGCTCCGGCCATGAACCCGCGCATGTCGGGTTTGTCGGCAAAGGTATGCTGACCGCCGCCGTGTGCGGTGAAGTGTTTGCGTCACCGAGCGTCGATGCGGTGCTGAGCGCGATTGTGGCGGTTACCGGTAAAGCGGGCTGTCTGCTGATTGTCAAAAACTACACCGGCGACCGGCTGAACTTCGGTCTGGCGGCTGAGAAAGCCAAAGGCATGGGCTATGACGTTGAGCTGGTGATGGTCTCTGACGACATTTCCCTGCCGGATAACAAACAGCCGCGCGGCATCGCCGGAACGGCGCTGGTGCATAAAATTGCCGGTTACGCAGCAGAGCAGGGGAAATCCCTGAAAGATGTCACCAAAATTGCCCAGCAGGCCATTGATGCCACGGCCAGTATCGGTGTGGCAGCCGCCGGTTGCAGCCTGCCGGGTGGCGGAGAAGATGAAGAAGAACAGCGTATCGAATCGGGCCACGTTGAGCTGGGTTTAGGGATTCACGGCGAGCCGGGTGTGTCGACCATGAAAACCCAGAACAGCCAAAAAGTGGTGGATACGCTGGTCAGCAAGCTTGCGGCGCATGTGAAAAAAAGCGACAAGCTGGCGGTGCTGATTAACAATCTCGGCGGCGTATCGCCGCTGGAGATGAATCAGATCACCAAAGAAGTGGTGCATTCAGCGCTTGGGAATTCGATCCGTTATCTGATCGGCCCGGCCTCGCTGGTCAGCGCGCTGGACATGAAAGGCTTCTCGCTCTCTGTGATTGCCCTCAAAGGCGGCATTGAAGAAGCCCTGCTGGCGGATGTGGAAGCGTCCGGCTGGCATCCGCTGGTCAGGTTGGAAAAACTGGCGACCAAAAAAGGCAAGAAAATCAGCGATAAAAAAGCCGTAAAAGCCTCATCCAATGCGGAAGTCGGCAAAATCGTGGAAACCATTACCCAGACCCTTTCTGATCTGGAAGATGAGCTGAACAAGCTGGATGCCAAAGTCGGTGACGGCGATACCGGTTCGACATTTGCCACTGGCGCACGCGATATCCAGAAACAGAACAAAGGCAAAAAACTGCCGCTGAACAATGTGGCGGATCTGCTGGGCGTCGTCGGCGATCGTCTGGCAACCGTGATGGGCGGATCCAGCGGTGTGCTGATGTCGATCTTCTTCACCGCCGCCGGTAAAAAGGTCGCTGAAGGCGAGAAGTTGCCGCAAGCCTTGCTGTCTGGCCTTGAACGTATGAAACATTACGGCGGTGCCGATCTCGGCGATCGCACCATGATCGACGCGCTGCAACCGGCGCTGGAAGCCTTAGGCAAAAAAGATGCACTGAAGGGGGCCGCCAAAGCCGCCGCCAAAGGGGCAAAAGACACGGCCAGCATGAAGAAAGCCAATGCCGGGCGATCGTCTTATCTCAGCAGCAACAGCCTGAAAGGGGTGAAAGATCCGGGCGCAGTGGCCGTTGAAAAAGTGTTTGAGGCGCTGGCGAAAAAATAATCTGTGTTTCACAAAAAAATGGCCTGCGGGAAACCGGCAGGCCATTTTTATGACAACAAAAACGTCAGGTAATCGCATTGGGATCAATCAGCGAATAACGCTTTTTATCATGGATCCGCTGCGAAATCCGGTACTGGGTTTGTTCATAAATGACGAACTTGCCGATACGGATCGCTTCACGGGAATCCCTGTTAGCAAAATGGTCGTAAACACCGCCGGGATATTTCCCCTTCAGGCCACGGTTAGACCATTTGTTCATTTTAATCTTCCACTCAAGAGAATAATGCGCCAGCGGGCAGACGATCTTTGCCCACGGATCGCAAATCAGTGCGTTCTCGAGGATCCTTCCGTTGTTACGTACAGGCTGGGTGCCGACTAACACCAGGCAATGATCGACCGGATTGGTAATGAAAATACTGAGCACTTTCAGGGGCGTACCGGCGAGTCTTTCCCATTTTTGAATGTTTTCACTGATATAGCAAAATGCGACGCGGGCATTTTCGCCGCAGTTGCCCGCATTTTCTTTCCCGTTGCGATAATCTTCTTCAACTTTCCGGTAAAGCTGCTGGGAGGAAAGATTGAGCTTTCGCAGACCCCGCACCATGGCACCCCGATCCCTGTCGCCGCCCAGTGAATGCAGCCGGTATTTTTTAGGATCCGACATCATCAGACCATCAATCATTCTTTTATCCGGATAAAACTTATTGGCGGATTTCAGTGACAATCGTGAACGCGTAAAGAGCATGGCTTCGGTAAGCTTGGGCAAGAGTAATTTCTGGAAACGTTTATTATCCATAACGCTAGTTTTCCTTTAAAACCTGTTTCAGCAGTGGAGTATTTGAGCACTCTTTATTGCCGGTATAAAGGAAATGACTTCTTAAGAAATACGGGATCTGCTGAGACCTTCCGCGCCGGAGCAGCCCGGTTAAAACACGGCGCTCAGTCAGAAAACATAATTTGATCTAAAACAATTTTAAGCGATTTGCTCACCCGCCGCGGTTTCCATCCCCGTATAATTTGCGGCCAATTATTTGCCGCCGAACGAAGACCCTACTATGCCAGTCAGCCTGATCCAACCAGATCGCACCCTGTTTTCTTACCCGCGTTACTGGGCCGAATGCTACGGCACTGCGCCGTTTTTCCCGATGACCCGGGAGGAAATGGATCAGCTTGGCTGGGACAGTTGTGATGTGATCGTGGTGACCGGCGACGCCTATGTCGATCATCCGAGTTTCGGCATGGCGATCATTGGCCGCATGCTGGAAGCGCAGGGATTCCGCGTCGGGATCATCGCGCAGCCGGACTGGACCAGCAAAGACGATTTCATGCGCCTCGGTAAGCCGAATCTGTTTTACGGCGTCACCGCCGGTAACATGGATTCGATGATCAACCGCTATACCGCTGACCGGAAATTGCGTCATGACGATGCCTATACGCCGGGCAACGTCGGCGGTAAACGACCGGATCGCGCCACGCTGGTGTATACCCAGCGCTGCAAAGAGGCTTTCAGCGACGTGCCGGTGGTGCTCGGCGGCATCGAAGCCAGCCTGCGGCGCATCGCCCATTACGATTACTGGTCAGATACCGTGCGCCGCTCGGTGCTGGTGGATTCCAAAGCCGATATGCTGATTTATGGCAACGGCGAACGCCCGCTGGTGGAAGTGGCGCACCGTCTGGCTGCCGGTGAATCCATTACTGATATTCATGACGTGCGTAACACCGCCGTGATGCGCAAAACGGCGCTGATCGGCTGGAGCGGTGTGGATTCCACTCGGCTCGATAAACCGGGGCGGATTGAGCCGATCATGAACCCGTACGGCGAAGATTTGCCCTGTTCAGAAGGGGAATTGCCTGCGCCAGATGCGCCGCAGCCGGTGACGGTACGAGCGCCGAAGCCGAAACCGTGGGAGAAAACCTACGTGCTGTTGCCGTCATTTGAGAAAGTGAAGGGCGATAAAGTGCTGTACGCCCATACCTCGCGCATTCTGCATCACGAAACCAACCCCGGCAGTGCGCGTGCCCTGATGCAAAAACACGGCGACCGCTATGTGTGGATCAACCCTCCGGCGATCCCGTTATCCACGGAAGAAATGGACGAAGTGTTTGGTCTGCCGTTCCAGCGCGTACCGCATCCTTCTTACGGCAAAGCGACGATCCCGGCGTATGACATGATCCGTTTCTCGATCAATATCATGCGTGGCTGTTACGGCGGCTGTGCATTTTGTTCGATCACGGAACATGAAGGGCGGATCATTCAGAGCCGCTCTGAAGCATCGATCGTCCGCGAAATTGAAGAGATCCGCGACAGCGTGCCGGGATTCACCGGTGTGATTTCCGATCTGGGTGGCCCGACCGCCAACATGTACATGCTGCGCTGTCAGTCGCCGAAAGCGGAACAAAGCTGTCGCCGCGCGTCCTGTGTGTATCCGGAAATCTGCACGCACATGGACACAAACCATGAACCCACGATCAATCTGTACCGCCGCACCCGCAGCCTGAAAGGCATCAAGAAAATCCTCATCGCCTCCGGAGTGCGTTACGATCTGGCAGTGGAAGACCCGCGTTATATCAAAGAGCTGGCGGAGCATCATGTCGGCGGTTATCTGAAGATCGCACCGGAACATACCGAAACCGGACCGCTGTCGAAAATGATGAAGCCGGGGATGGGCAGCTATTACCGGTTCAAAGAGCTGTTTGACAGTTATTCCAAACAGGCCGGGAAAGAGCAGTATCTGATCCCTTACTTCATTTCTGCGCATCCGGGGACGCGAACGGAAGACATGATCAATCTGGCGCTGTGGCTGAAGAAAAACCGTTTCCGCCTGGATCAGGTGCAAAACTTCTATCCGTCACCGCTCGCCAGCGCCACCACGATGTATTACAGCGGCAAGAATCCGCTTGGCAAAGTGGATTACAAAAGCGAAGACGTGGTGGTGCCGAAAGGGGATCGCCAGCGCCGGTTGCATAAGGCGCTGCTGCGCTATCACGATCCGGTCAACTGGCCGGTGATCCGCGAGGCGCTGACCGCGATGGGCATGCGCCGTCTGATTGGCATCCGGCCTGATTGTCTGGTGCCGCCGGACGGTTTTGATCCGAAGTTTGCCCCGTCTCGTTCGGGCAAAGCGAAACCGGCAGCCACGCGTTTTACCGCTTCAAAAGCGCAAAACCCGACAGCCGGAAGCGGAAAAGGAAAACCCGCCGGTCAGCGGGTTAATCGAGGTAAAAGACCGGTTTAAGATCGTTACTCACCGGGCTGTTATCGGCATTGGCAGGCATCACGTCTGCCATATGCTTCCACCATTTCTGGCAGACTTCCGTTTTCGCCACGGCATTCCATCTTTCTTCTGATTCAATTTCCACATAGCCAAACAGCAGATTGCGTTTTTCATCCAGAAAAATGCTGTAGTGATGTGCGCCGTGGGCTTTCAGGGTTTCCGCCAGTTCCGGCCAGATTGGCGAATGACGACGCTGATATTCGTCGTGTGCATTCGCGTTGACCTGCATCACGAAGGATTTACGGATCATGTTTTTCTCCGGTTAGATTTACTCCCTCCCCTGCGAAGGGGAGGGCTGGGGTGGGGTATTAATGGCAGCGTTGAATCTGAAGTTGCCTGCTAAACCCCCTCCCAACCTCCCCCTTCGCAGGGGGAGGAGTAAAGAAATTACACCTTTTTCTTCCCCTTCACAGAGGCAGACACTAGAAACTACATTGCTTTCAGATACAGCTCACGCACTTCTTCGCGGGTTGCGGTGCGCGGGTTGCAAGGCGCACACGGGTCAGCCAGCGCTTTGTCCAGCCAGCCTTCGATATCCGCCTCTGAAATGCCCAGTTCTTTGAAACCGGAAGGAATACCCACGCGGGTGGATAAGGTGCGGATAGCGTCGATGGCCGCCATGCTGGCCTGCGTTTCACTGATACCTTGCGTGTGCACGCCCATTGCGCGGGCGATATCGGCGAAACGAGCAGGTGCGGATGAGCGGTTAAATTCTTCGACCACCGGCAGCAAAATCGCATTACAGACGCCGTGCGGCAGGTTGTGTGTCGCGCCCGGCTGATGCGCCAGTGCGTGAACCAGCCCTAAACCGGCGCTGTTAAATGCCATGCCTGCCAGATATTGCCCCTGCGCCATTTTCTCGCGGGCTTCGATATCGTCGCCATGATCGACGGCTTTCGGCAACCATTGCGTGATCGTGGAAATCGCCGCGAGCGCCGTCGGATCGGTCAGCGGATGTGCGCCGACGGAAACATAGGCTTCGATGGCGTGGGTCAGCGCATCCATGCCGGTCGCCGCAGTCACGCTGGCCGGGATCTTGAGCATAATTGACGGATCGTCAACGGCGATATCCGGGATCAGATTGGCGTCGATGATCACTTCTTTCACCTGACGCTGACTGTCGATGATCACCGCATTACTGGTGAGTTCTGCTGCGGTGCCTGCGGTGGTGTTAATCGCCACCAGGAAGACACCCGGCTGAGTGACTTTGCCGACACCGGAATACCGTGTGGCTGGACCCGGATTGGCGGTCAGAATTTTGATGCCTTTCGCCGTATCAATCGGGCTGCCGCCACCGAAGGCGATCAGATAATCGCAGTGGTTTTCCTGATACAGACGGAAGCCTTCATCCACATGGGCGGAGGTCGGGTTCGGCACGACGCCACCGTAAACGGCGTAAGGCAGTGCGGCTTGTTTCATTGCGGAGAATAAACTGTCGAGCAGGCCCAGTTCGATTAACTGGCCGTCGGTGACGATAAGGGCTTTGCCGTGGCGTTTGGTCGCCAGCATCGCCACCATATCTTCGATTGCGCCCTGGCCGTGAAGGCTGATTTTAGGTAGTGCCAACATGAAACTCATAAAAATTCCCTCTACAGAGTAAGTAAAATAGGTGTTCTGTTGTGCGCTGCTCCGTGGTCTTTGCCATTTCCTGCTACGGGAAACATCCCCTGTTCCCCGTGCAGGATTTATGTGGTCTGGAGCATTAAATGCCGGATCAGGCTTTCAACGCGGCCTCGAAAGGCGTGACGTCAAAACGTTTGCCGAGAGCAATCAGTTCATCAGTCTGAATGGTTTGTTTCATGCCACCCATCGAGATCACTTTCACCAGAATTTCCGCCGATTTTTCAGCGGTGTCGATCAGGCCAAAGGCGTCATCCAGTGTCGGGCCGCAGCCGAAGATACCGTGGAATGCCCACAGCACCAGGCTGTGATGTTGCATACGGTCGGACGTGGCGGCACCAATGCCGTCGGTGCCCGGCACCATCCACGGCACAATGCCCACGCCGTCCGGGAAGACCACCAGACATTCGGTGCTGCATTCCCACAACTTGCGGGTGATTTTGGCGCTGTCGAGTTCCAGCACATACGTCAGTGCGATCAGGTTGGTGGCATGGCAGTGCATGATCACGCGATCCTGACCGTGTGTAACACGTTTACGCACGGCATGAGATTGCAGATGCGAGGCCAGTTCTGAGGTCGGTAAGCCGCCCGCTGTCAGGCCCCACAGAATTTTATAGCTGGCGCCTTTGTCATCGAGCTGGATAACGGTCAGCGCTTCAGACGGAGCCAGTTGCACGTTACGGAAAAACTTACCGGAACCGGTCACGATGAAGTATTCGTTGGCCAGATCAGGCGCATGCTGTGTCAGTTCAACCTGACGCGGCTGGGCGTAAAAATCGTTCTTATAAGGGGCAACGTCTTCCGGTAACAAACGCATGCTGACGTTGCCGCCGTTGCGCTCATCCCAGCCTTTCAGCCACATATCGGTGGTCGCTTTGACCATGCCTTGTACAAACCACGAGCTAAATAATGTTTTCATCGGTTCTTTCCTGCGAATAAGGTGAATGCGTTTCTGTGGTGTTCAGCGGCAATTAACGTTTTGCCAGCACGCTGGTTTCGTAATGACGGACGGTATCCAGCCACTGACCCCCCACCGGTACATCGTGGCGCTGGCAATACATGTCCCACACGGCCTGCCATGGCAGGGATTTTTGTTCTTCCAGCAGCGCCAGACGCGCGGTGTAATCGCCTTCCGCTTCCAGTTTTTTCAGTAAATCGGTCGGTTCCAGCAGGGCTTTCAGCAGGGCTTTTTTCATGTTGCGGGTGCCGATAACCCAGGCCGCGATGCGGTTGATCGAAGCATCGAAGAAATCCAGACCGATATGCACGCGGTTGAACAGATCATGGCGAACGATTTCGCTGGCGATGGCTTGCGTTTCGTCGTCCAGCAGCACGACGTGATCGCTGTCCCAGCGCACCGGACGGCTGACGTGAAGCAACAGGCGCGGTACATACAACATCGCGGCAGAGATTTTGTCGGAGATAACTTCCGTCGGGTGGAAGTGACCGGCATCGAGGCACAGCGCGGTGCCACGGCTGGCGGCATAACCGAGATAGAATTCGTTAGAGCCGACGGTGTAGCTTTCGGAACCGATACCGAACAGTTTGCTTTCAACGGCATCGATATGTTCAGAGAGATCAAATTTTTCAGAAATCACTTCATCCAGTGCACTCAGCAGACGCTGGCGCGGTGCCAGACGATCCACGGTGACGTCTTTCATGCCATCCGGTACCCAGATATTCATGACGGACGGTGTGCCTAATGCGCGGCCAAACGAGGCAGAAACGCGACGGCTTGCCTGGCAGTGTTCGATCCAGAACTGACGGATTTCCGGGTTGGCGTGAGACAGCGTGAAGCCGTCGGCACTCATCGGGTGTGAGAAGCAGGACGGGTTGAAATCCAGACCCAGTTTGTTTTTCTTCGCCCAGTCTACCCAGCCGGTGAAATGCTTAGGTTCAATTTCATTACGGGCAACTGGCGTATCAGATTCCAGATAAATCGCATGCAGGTTCAGACGGTTAGGACCGGGTATCATGGAGATCGCCAGTTCTAAATCGGCACGCAGTTGCTGTGCATTTCGCGCTTTGCCGGGATAGTTACCGGTCGCCTGAATACCGCCGGTCAGGCCGCCTTCAGGGTTTTCGAAGCCCGCGACATCATCCCCCTGCCAGCAATGAATGGATACGGGCAGGGTATCGAGTTGTTTGATTGCTGCTTCGGCATCAATGCCCAGCTGTGCAAAGCGTTCTTTGGCAAGTGTCCATGCTTGATCGATAGATGAAGTCATACTGCGAGCTCCTCATTGGCGTGACACAGCGCCTGAAAACGGCGCCAGTGAATAGCAAAATCCGTGTGATTACGGGGAATGTAGTGGCGTTGCTCGAAATTCGTGGCAACGATGCGACGAAATTCAGCGGTATCTTTGACGGCGTTCAGCGCCATCAGCTGGCAACCGATATTGCCCAGCGTCGAAGCCTCAACCGGACCGGCGCTGACGCTGACCTGACAGACATCGGCACAAAGCTGGTTCAGGAACTGGTTCTGGCTGCCGCCGCCGACGATGTGAATGTCTTCCAGCGGCATGCCTTGTAAATCAGCCAGTTGTAAGGCGATTTTGCGATACAACATGGCGAGGCTGTCGAGAATGCAGCGTGCCAGTTCAGCCTGAGACTCCGGCACCGGATCGCCCGCCTGACGGCAGGCATCGCGAATGGCATCCACCATCGACGGCGGATTAATAAAGCGGTCTTCGTTCGGGTTAATCAGATAGGTGAACGGCGTGACGTTTTTCGCCAGCGTGATCAGTGACGGCAGATCCTGAATATTCAGTTCGCGGCACACCCGCTGGAACAGCCACAACCCCATGATATTTCTCAATACCCGATAGCTGCCGTTAATGCCGCCTTCGTTAGTGATGTTGTCGTGCAGTGCCTGCGCATGGTTGAAGGCTTTCGGGCTTTCGATGCCCATCAGGGACCAGGTACCGGAGCTGAGATAGGCGCTGCGGGAGCTGGTGAGCGGGGCGGCCACCACCGCGCTGGCGGTGTCGTGTGTCGCGACGCTGAATACCGGCACGCTGCGTCCGCGCGGACTTTTCCACTGTCCGGGCGAATTGCCCGGCTGCGTCGGTTTTTGCAGCCAGTGACGCGGAACGCCTGCCAGTTTCAGCAAATCCTCATCCCAGTCGCCGGTGGCGAGATTAAGCATCTGCGTGGTGCTGGCGTTGGTGTATTCCCAGTTCATTTTGCCGGTGAGGCGATAGAGGAAATAATCCGGGATCATCAGCATGTGTGCGGCTTTGCTGACGATGTCGGGCTGCTGTTCGCTCAGCGCACGCAACTGGTAAAGGGTGTTGAAGGGCATGAACTGAATGCCGGTTTTCTGATACAGCGTCTCGCGGCTACATTGCTGCGCCATCCGTGCCATCACGCCGTCGGTACGGCTGTCACGGTAAGCGACCGGCAAACCGACCCGCTGACCCTGTTCATCAAGCAATACGTAATCCACACCCCAGGTATCAATGCCGATACCGTCAAGCGGAACGCCGGAAGCATCGAGGCGATTCAGCCCCTCAAGGATGTGTTTTTCCAGCGCGTCGAGGTCCCAGGTGTCGTGACCGTCAACGCGGATCAGGTTGTTGGGAAAACGATGGATTTCCTGCAATGTCAGCGTCGCTGCCGGATCGGGATCCTGACGGGTAAACGTCGCCAGCATCACCCGGCCGCTGGAAGCGCCGAGGTCAATAGCGGCAAGATGGTGAGTTCTCATAGCGGCCATTCCTTATTGAATATGCGGCCAGTGTAGGGGAGGCGTTTCGGGGGTACCTTCCGGTGATTGCCACCGGTTTTGGCGGGATGGCAGCATTAAAAAGGTAGATGCGAGGCAGATCACATAACGCTCCAAAGCTGGCTCATGCGGGGGGTTGCAACGTCAGCGTAACGCCGGAGAGGCGATTGTGATCTTTACCGCAGATCCGCATCACGACAGGGGCAATCTTTGAAATATGACCGCTTATGACGTTTTTAACGCCGTGGTTTGAAGGTAAGGAGGCCGCGTGCAGGGTAGGGTTGTTTCCCGAAGCATAATGATGTTGAACCGGAGGCAAACAATGACGTTACTGAGAGGTGATGATTATTTTGCGGCACCTGAGCTGACCGTGACGGTCGAGCGGCGTCTTCCGCAAGATGTCTTCCCGGAGCACTACCATGATTTCCACGAGATTATGCTGGTGGAAAGCGGATCAGGTGTGCACATCTTTAATGACAACCCTTACACACTGACGGCCGGAACGGTCTGTTTCGTGCGCGCCAGCGATCATCATCTGTTTGAGAATGTGGACAATCTTCGTCTGACCAATGTGTTGTTTCGCTCACCGAAAGCCTTTCGCTTCATTCAGGATGTCGGCCATTTTTTGCCGCAGGAACACCACTATCAGTCGCAGATCCACTGGCAACTCAGTCCTTGTGTGTTGCAACAGGTCCTGAACTGCATCACGCAGCTGGAGGCGCTGCCTGCCAGCGTGGAAATGGAACATATCGCCACGCGCGAAAGCCTGTTTTTACAGCTGCTGATCCTGCTTTATCAGGACTGTTTCCAGCCACAATTGCGAGATACATCGGAAAACAAGGTCAATCAACTTTTGCAATGGCTCCAGTCCCATTACAGTGAGGATGTTAACTGGACTGAAGCCGCAGAACGTTTTTCACTGGCGCTGCGAACCTTGCACCGGCAGATGAAGCATTACACGGGCATGACGCCTCAGCGGTATCTCAACCGGCTGCGTTTATTAGAAGCGCGCCGTCGCTTACATCATAGTGATCAAAGCATTACCGATATCGCGTATGCCTGCGGGTTCAGTGACAGTAACCATTTCTCGACGCAATTCCGTCGGGAGTTTTCGGTGTCGCCAAAACTCATGCGTGATCAGCTACGTTAAGCGGCACCCTCTTGCGGTCTTCGGGATAACACACCGAAATCGCCTCGTTTATTTTGTCGTCAAACGGGTATGAGATTGCTGCTATGTCATTGAGACTGAGTAAGAATGACTTCTTCCTGACCGGCATGAATTCGGTCGTGGTGGCCGAACGCCATCCCCAGGCGGATTTCCCCAGCCATGACCACGATTTCGATGAACTGGTCATCGTCTGGCGTGGAAATGGTCTGCATGTCTGGAACGATATCCCTTATCCCATCACCTGCGGTGATCTGTTTTATATCAACGCCCGGGACCGGCACAGCTATGAGTCAGTGAATGAACTGGCGCTGGATAATGTGCTGTTCTGCCGTGAGCGTTTCGGGCTGGCGGCCGACTGGTCACAACTGTTGCCGGAGGAGAACGCCAGTCAGGAACAGCGATACTGGCGGCTTAGCACGCTCGGGATGTCGGTTTTGCGCGATAAAGTCGATGAGCTGGCGAAAGAGTGTATGAAGTCTGAGCCGCTGTCGGTGCAGCTGAGTGAAGCCCTGCTGATGCAACTGGCGTTGTTGTTGCTGCGTTTTCGTCACCGGCCGGACAGCGGCGCGTTGCCGGATGCCCATCAGCTGGATTTATTGCTGATGGCATTGCGGGCTAACGTCGCCGAAAATTTCCATCTTGAGACATTTTGTCAGCAACATCAGCTGAACCCGCGTGCGTTGCGTGCGTTGTTCAAACAGCATACCGGCATGAGCGTAACGCATTACTTGCGTCAGCTGAGGCTGTGCCGGGCGATGAGTTTGCTGCGTTACGGCAACATGACGATCAGTGATGTGGCGGCGGAATGCGGATTTGATGACAGTAATTATTTCTCTGTGGTGTTCAGCCGCGCCTGCGGGGTTTCACCGCGTGACTACCGCCAGCGTTTCGTGGGGCAGTCAGGAAAAGATGTCGCCGCTGAACTCACCGGTGATGACGGCAGAATAAGTTCTGCCGTCAGGTGAAAAGGGGTTAACGCTGCGCTTACAGCGCCATGCCCATCCCCACAATGTTGGCCGCCAGAATAATCACCAGCGCGCCGATACACAGAACACGCACCGGTTTCCTGCCCACGCCAATCCATTCCTTGAGCACCAGTCCGACGATACCGCCGCACAGTACGTAGAAACTCATGTGCAGCATCCAGCTCATGTAATCATATTCTGCCGGAATGCTGGCGTGTCCCCAGGCGTAGAAGAAGAATTGCAGATACCACATGACGCCGCCAATGATGGAAAAGACCGCATTGGTGAGCAGCAGTGATTTTGCCACCGACATATCGGCGCGGAACGAGATCGTTTTACGGGTTGCCAGACGGATGATACAGAAACCCAGGTTAACGATGGCGCCGCCGCCCATGATGATCACATAACTTGGCAATGCGACGTAAAGCGGGTCGATACCCAGCTCACGCGCGGTTTCGTGCATCGGCACGGCGGCACTCATGGCGAATGACATCCCGGCGGAGAAAATCCCGCACATCACGGCCAGAACCAGCCCTTTGCGCAGGTTGAACTCTTCGGCTTTAATCCCCAGCGCTTTCTCTTTCAGGAAACCCGCGTAGCTGACAATCGCCACGCCGATAACGGCAACAAATACCCCCAGCAGCGTAAGCTGACCGCCCGCAGTGCCGAACAGCATGCCAATTTTGCCCTGCAGGACCGGTGTCATCAGCGTGCCGATAATCAGCGTGATACCGATCGCGATGCCAATCCCCATCGACATGCCGAGATAGCGCATGGTCAGGCCATAGTTGATGTTACCGATGCCCCACATGGCGCCAAACAGAAATACAGGCAGCAGGGTCGCGAGGCTGAATGAGCCGTAATAGGCCCAGAAATCAGGCAGTAAAATGTAGCTGACGGTCCAGGGCAAAATGATCCACGAAAAGAAGCCGCCGAGCGACCACATGGTTTCCCATGACCAGTGTTTGACTTGTTTAAAGGGCGCGTAGAAGCAAGCTGCGCTGGCTGCTCCTATCAGATGCCAGATGATCCCTAACACTATCGAATTGTTCATACACTAAGCCTTTTATATTTGTAGGGTGGTGAGATAAGCAAATACGCTGCGGTTAACTGATCCTTCAGAAATCGGGGCAGCGGGTGGCCGGTAGTGTAAGAAGTGCCCAGTCAGGCAGCCTTCCAGTCAGTGCCACTGTGAAAAGCGTGCTGGCACTCGCCGGAAGGTATACATGAGTCAGTTCACAAATTCAGTAACGCAGGGGATAATCACGTAAAAACAAGAAGCTAGCCCATGAGGACAGGGCCGGGGAGACGCTCAAAACGGATGGCGGAGACGCGGACAGAGAAAGGGCTAGGAATTTTATTATCCGGTATTATTTCCGGCAAGGTTTGGCAGCGTTATGGATTATTTACGCAGGAAGAATACGCGCGAAGTAACATGCTCGCGTAACATTTAATAAAGGAAACAAGCCTGTTTACTTTCAGCCAGATTGATTGATCTGGCTGAAAGTTGAATGGTTATGCAGAAATAATGAATGGCGGGCTTCAGTTAAGAATATCATTGCAATGAGACATCGCCAGCAGAAAAATGAATAACATTAAACGTGGTGTTATTAATGTTACGGGTAAACTCCCCTCAGGCTAATTTTTCTTCGATGATTTCCTGCCTCTCCCGCTGTTCTTCCCAGGCATAGAATATTTTATTCCTGCCACTGTTCTTTGCTTTATACAGTGAAGCATCGGCACTGCCTAACGCCTGAATAAAATCGCCTTCTTCCAGTGCGGCAAGCCCGGCGCTGACCGTGACATGTGTGGAGACTTCGGCATTAAATAAATGCGGGATATTTAGCCCCAGCACTTTATTCTGGATACGTTCAGCCATACGGACAGCGTGTTCCTGTTTGACGTTGGACATCAGCACCAGAAACTCCTCTCCGCCGTAGCGCACCACCACATCACGCGAACGTACCGCATCGCGGATAGCCGCAGAGACACGCACCAGTGCCTGATCGCCCATACTGTGGCCGTAGTTATCGTTATAGGCTTTGAAATGGTCGATATCGAGCAGCATGACATAATGGCCAGATGCCTGACTGAACAGGGTTTCCAGCTTATTTTGCAGGCCGCGACGGTTGTACAATCCGGTCAGGGGATCCAGCATGCTCAGATCGCTGAATTTCTCCCGTTCGCTGTAAAGATTCGAGACCATTCTGCGGGTAAATTCATCGCTGCGTTTGAGCATCAGATGGTGCAGCCACAGCCCGATAAGCGGTAATGACACGGTAAATACGATGCGTCCGACGTGTTGAAAATCGTCCAAAAAGATGACGCAAAGAGTAGAAGGTACTGCGTGAAGGCAAAAAGCCAGAAAATTATCTGACAAAGCGATGGCACTGATAAAGAATATACTGAGTAAACTCACCAGCAGGTAATTCTTATCCAGATGGCCAATTTGTTCGAAACGTAATGCAATTTGCCACGCCCATAACAGGCCGACCATCACGGAACACATATTCAGATGGGCAGAGTAATTTTTCTTACTGAAAAAAGAAAATATTAACCCGGCAAAGCAAAGTCCAAAGATCAGTACCAGCGGAAGGGGAGTTGATGCCGCGTTCTCTGGTGGGTAAACCATACTAAATAGGGCAGTGGCACTATTTAAAAAAAAGAATAGCAACATCGCCAACCGATGTTTGCTTTTCAGCAGCTCATCATAGGAATGAGATATCATCAAATGTACTCTATTTATTGTGTGTGGTGCTGAATAGATAAAGTGTCTTATCGCCCTATACCGCGTGCTTATTCCATTAAGACAAGTTCCATGCAGGCAGGCTAATAGTTCTAATCCGTAATTATTATAATGCAATAAATATCGTTTTTATCGTCACTGTGTATTTATGGCTGTTTTATAATTTGATTTAACGGCATCAAAATTAGCACTTTTGTCGGCAGGTGTCACCCATACGAAGGACCCGCAAGCAAATAGGTGGTAAATGAGAAAAAATCCTATATGATATTAGTTCTCATTATCAACGTTTGGAGCAGGGTTATGATACCGGCAATTGTCATGGCATGTGGGATCTGGGCGGTTGTATGGATGCTGGGTAAGCGCCTGACCAGTGGCTGGGGCGTCTTGTTGCCTTGCGCCCTGATGCCTTTGCTGGCGCTGGCACATATGTCGCTGGATCAGCTGCGTGTGCTGGTCGTCGTCGCCATGCTGGTGACGCTGGGCATGTTGTTCCACCGCACGTTACGCCATTATATGCTGTTGCCTTCATTCATGGCGCTGGCAGGTGGTCTGGCTGCGGTTACGTTGAATTTTAGTTTGTTGTAATACAAGGATATTTTTAGATGAAAAACAGAAAGCACAATAAATCTGCAGGGATTTTTTATTTTTTGAAACTGAAAGAAGTGTTGCAGGAAGGAAAACCGGAGGAACAGAATCATGTGGTGCGAAGAGAGGGACTTGAACCCTCACGTCCGTAAGAACACTAACACCTGAAGCTAGCGCGTCTACCAATTCCGCCACCTTCGCACAGATGATTTCTGCTTACTGCTGATTCGACTTATATCACCGGAGTGGTGCGAAGGGAGGGACTCGAACCCTCACATCCGTAAGGACACTAACACCTGAAGCTAGCGCGTCTACCAATTCCGCCACCATCGCGTACCGTGCCGTGCAATATAAATCTCGTGATTGTATTGGTGCGAAGGGAGGGACTCGAACCCTCACATCCAAAGGACACTAACACCTGAAGCTAGCGCGTCTACCAATTCCGCCACCATCGCGTTCCAATTGATTACTGCATTGATGCGTTCATAAGAATGTCATCAGTGAGTAACACAACCACGGAGGCGAATTCTAGAGATTTTCCCGGGTGCGTCAACAGTTATTTCCCCCATTGCGGACGTTTGATGTAAAAAACAGCATATTCCCGGTGAATGGTTCCCTGTGTCAGTGCGTCGTCAGGTTAATCGATGGTTTAATAAACGATTTTTCCGTTAACGCTGTCCTGTACATGGGGCGGAACCGGCCCGGAAAACAACCGGATCAGCCAGTCCAGCAGCACGCGGATCCTCGGTGCCAGAAAACGTCCCGGCGGATACATGAGGTACAGCGGCATCGGCGGCGGCAGATGCTGATGTAACACTTCCACCAGACTTCCCTGTGCCAGTTCCTGCTCCATGGCCAGTTCTGAGGCCTGAATCAGGCCAAAGCCCGCTTTTGCGGCGGCAACATAGGCGTCTGCTCCGCTGACGGTCAGCGTGCGGGTGAGCGCCCGCTTTTGAACCTTGCCGTCAGTGACAAATTCCAGATGCGATTCTGTCCGCTGATGCGCGAAAAAATACCCCACGGCCTGATGTCCCGCGAGATCTTCCGGGGTCTGCGGCGTGCCAAATTTCACTAAATAGTCCGGCGAGGCGCAGGTGATCTGCCTGAGATCGGCCAGATGGCGTGACTGCAAATTTTCATCTTCTGAAGGCCACGCGCGCAGCACGCAGTCTGCTCCCTGGTCCAGCAAATTGATGGCGTTATCATTGGCGCTGATGCTCAGGGTAATCTGCGGATATTGCTGATAAAAATCCGGCAGCGCCGGGATCACCATCACGCGCGCCAGCGAATGCGGCATGTCGATCCTGACGGTGCCGGCGGGCTGATTTTTGTGATGGGCAAAAAGCGAGTCAGTTTCTTCCAGCGCCGCCAGCAATTGCAGGCAACGCTGGTAATAGATTTTACCTTCGTCAGTGATTTTGACCTGCCGCGTGGTGCGTAAAAACAGGCGGACGCCGAGCCGCTGCTCCAGCCCTTTCAGGGTGGTGCTGACTGTCGCACGGGGCAGATTAAGGTCTTCCGCTGCCCGGCTGAAACTTTCCAGCTCAGCGATACGAATGAAAATTTTCATCGCCTGAATGTGGTCCATAACCTTCCGCCGATTGTTTGTGATTTCTGAACAGTGTTGCACGTTTTCACTGATTTATCTTTCCCTGCATAACAACCAGACTTCATCACGTTACTTCTCCCTCACTGAGTCTTAAGGAAAAAACATGAAACAGCGTCAGTTAGGTAAAAACGGTCCGATGGTCTCTGCGCTGGGACTGGGTTGCATGGGCATGAGCGATTTCTACACCACCGGCCTTGATGAAAAAGAGTCACTGGCGACGCTGGAACGCGCGCTGGAACTGGGCGTCACGATGTTGGATACCGCCGACGTCTACGGGCCGCATACCAACGAAGAGCTGCTGGGGCGCTTTCTCAAAGGGCGTCGCAATCAGGTCTTTTTAGCCACCAAATTCGGTATCGTGCGGGATCCGGCAAATCCGCAGGCGCGCGGCACCAACGGTCATCCTGATTATGTGCGCAAATCCGTAGAAGCCAGCCTGAAGCGTCTGGGCACCGACGTTATCGATCTCTATTATCAGCACCGTCCGGATCCGACCGTGCCGGTCGAGGAGACCATGGGTGCGCTGGCGGATCTGGTGCGTGAAGGCAAGATCCGTTATATCGGGCTGAGTGAAGTGCCGGTGAGCATTCTGGAGCGGGCGCATAACGTGCATCCGGTTACGGCGCTGCAAACCGAATATTCGCTCTGGTCGCGGGATGTGGAAGCGGATATTTTACCGGCCTGCGAACGTCTGGGGATTGGTTTTGTGCCATACAGCCCGCTGGGTCGCGGTTTTCTGACCGGGCAAATCCGTTCAGTGGATGATCTTGATGCCGACGATTACCGTCGCGACAGCCCGCGTTTTCAGGGTGAAAATTTCGCGAAGAATCTGCAACTGGCGGAAAAAATCGGAGAACTGGCGCAGGAGAAAGGCGTGAAACCGTCGCAGCTGGCGCTGGCCTGGGTTTTATCGCGCGGTGACAACATGGTGCCGATCCCTGGCACCAAACGTCGTCATTATCTTGAGGAAAACATCGCCGCGCTTGATGTCTCCCTGAGTGAAGCCGAAATCGCGGCGATCGAAGCAGTCTTTCCTTTCCGCGTGGCAGCAGGGGATCGCTACAACGCAGAAATGATGCGTATCCTCAGTGTCTGAACAGGGTAAAACGGATTAACGTTTTTTCTTTTTCAGATCCCGTGGCGGACGTCCGCGTACGGCTTTGTACACCTTGAAACGGCCATTTTGTGCCAGCACTTCATGGCTGCCAAAGGTCTCATCGAGCAGAGCGGCGTATGGCAGGAAGGCGTTCGCCACAATACGCAGTTCGCCGCCAATGTTCAGATGGCTTACCGCACCGCGGATCAGTTGCTCCGCCGCCGTCAGGCTGGTTTGCAGCCCTTCGTGGAATGGCGGGTTGGAGATGATCATATCGAAACGACCGGCAATGTCGGAATAGACGTTGCTGGCGATCACTTCGCCCGGCAGGTCGTTCGCGGCCAGTGTCGCGCGGCTGGCTTCGATAGCGGCTGCGCTCACATCGCTCAGGGTGATTTTCATCTTCGGCGAATACATCGCCAGCACAGAGGCCAGCACGCCGGAACCGCAGGCGACATCCAGCACTTTGCCTTTCACCGGTTCTTCGAAGCTGTTGATCAGCAACAGGCTTCCGCTGTCCAGACCTTCACGGCTGAACACGCCCGGCAGGGTTTTGATGGTCACTTCTTCGACCATGTATTGATCCCACCAGCCGTCAGCATCAAATTCAGGCTGTTTTTCCAGACGGCCATGATACAAACCGCAACGACGCGCGCTGTCGACTTTGCTCAGTTCACACAGACCTTCCAGCGTGGTTTCCGCACTGCGGACACCACTGCGGTTTTCACCAATGACAAACACATCGATGCCGACCGGCAGTTGGGACAGCAGGTTAAACAGCTGGAATTTCGCTTCCAGTTTGCTCTTCGGCCAGTAATAAACCAGCACATCACACGGGGCGATGAATTCAGCATCCGCCACTAAACCAAACTGAACGTGGTCACCCAGCGGTTTGCTGAGCATTTGCCAGTGGTGATACATATTGGTGTGGACGCGGACTTCTTCGGCGTCGATTTCAGCAGGCAGGCTGTCTTGTAAGTCACCGGCGAACAGGACGCGGCGGCCTTCAAATTCTTCGCTATGGCGCAGTATGACTTCGCTGGCCGGAGTTAATGCAGACATCAGGATAAGGCTCCTCAGGGTTTGGCCCGCGATTATATACTCTTCGCCCCTGATTGAGTAATCGAGCTTTATTGGCGCATATTCGATGTGTTTGCTAGCATAGCCGGGCTTTTCGCATTTCAACGGGCAGGAAACAGGCATGGCATCCAGACGAGATACATTGTTACAGCAACTGGGGATTACTCAGTGGACGCTGCGCCGGCCTGCGGTATTACAGGGCGAAGTGGCGGTCAGCCTGCCCGCAGACACCAGACTGCTGATTGTGGCCGATGTGCCGCCTGCTGAAGATGATCCGCTGGTGAATGATGTCCTGCGCAGTCTGGCGTTAACCGGATCTCAGGTTTACCGCCTGACACCTGAACAGGTGACGATGTTGCCCGAAGAAACCCGCTGCAATATATGGCGACTCGGGCAGGGCGAACCGCTTACCCTGACCGGCCCGCAGTTATCCAGTCCGGCGTTGGCCGAACTTTATCAAGACGCCGGCGCCAAACGCGCGCTCTGGCAGCAGATCTGTGAAAATGAACAACATTTCTATCCTGACGCCCGCTGATCTCCCCCGTGCCTTCGTGATTGAACAGGCCAGCCATGCCTTTCCGTGGACTGAAAACACGCTGGCCAGCAATCAGGGCGAGCGCTATCTGAATCTCAAAATCATGCAAGGCGAAGTGATGGCCGGTTTTGCCATTACCCAAATCGTGCTCGACGAAGCCACACTGTTCAACATTGCTATCGATCCGGCGTTTCAGCGTCAGGGCTTAGGCCGCATATTGCTGGAAGAGGTGATACAACAGCTTGAGCAAAAAGATGTTTTCACCTTATGGCTGGAAGTCCGCGCCTCCAACGCCAAAGCCATCGCGCTCTATGAAAGCCTCGGCTTTAACGAACTCTCCATCCGCCGCAATTACTATCCCGCCGCACAAGGCCGCGAAGATGCCATCATGATGGCGCTGCCGCTGGGCTGATACTGTAACAACATCTCATTTACTGTAATTGATATTTTTTACATCCAATGAGTTGTATTCCAGCCTGATTACAATTAAAAAGGTGTAATTGTTTTTATTTACAGTTAAAGCGTTGTAATCAGCGTTATTTACAGCAAATTAGATGTAAAATAGCATTATTACAATTAATATGTTGTTGGGTGAACCTGAAAATAGCTAGTGTGTTGTAAGTGGTCTGTCAGGAGATAGCAAATGAGAACTCTCAAAGAATTGCCTGCCTTATTAAAACAAAAACGCCTGCAGCTGGGGCTGAGCCAACAAGATATGCGTATGAGAACGGGTATGACTCAGCAGCAATATCAGAAGATTGAAGCGGGCGCGGATCCCCGTCTTTCAACATTACTCAGGCTCCTGGAAGGCATGGAACTGGAGCTCATGCTGGTGCCGCGTCAGCGTGTACAAGAGATTAAAGAGCTGCTTGATTCGACAGTCAGCAGTTGTCATCGCCCATCTGAACGGGAATCAGAGAGTCTTAACAATGACTGGGATGACATCTTACGGGATCTAAAGGAGTAAACATGGAAAAGCGGGTGGAGTCAGTCGAGGCCTTGGCACTGTATCTTGATGAGCAGCGTGTAGGGGTTTTAGCGCATTATGCAGGCAGCCGCAATATACTGTCTTTTGCCCCGGAGTATCTCGAACTGCCCGTCAGTCAGCGTCCCGTGTTTACATTGACGCAAAAAGTGGGGGCAGAATATCTCAATAAGCCGCTTATCAGTTTTCACAAGCTTCCCCCCGTTCTTTCAAATTTGTTGTCAGAAGGCGCATTGCGGGAATGGATGGCGGTGACGCTAAAAGTCCATCATGACGATGAGTTCCCATTACTGGCCTATGCCGGTAACAACCTGCCAGGTGGGATAACCGCCGTGCCACTTAAGGGGGGCGAAATACCTGACTGGGCGCTGACTTCTCGTGGCGACAAACTTGAAGCCGTTCAAATTGATGTTTCGCATAGCACAGACAAATTTTCTCTGGCAGGTGTCCAGATGAAGTTCTCTGCCTTACGACAAGATGGCCGTTTCAACGTGAGTACGGATGTCGGGGGAGACAGTTGGATTATCAAAACTCCGTCAACGGCACATCGTGCAGTGCCTGAGAATGAATTTAGTGCGATGAAATTAGCGCAGGTAATCGGGGTCAACATCCCTGAGATTAAGCTTGTTGAGCTTCGAAATCTGGTCAATTTACCTGATATCCCTTTACCTGATGAGCCTTATGCTTACGCGATTCGTCGCTTTGACCGCACGGACGAAGGGCGTGTACATACCGAGGATTTTGCACAGATTTTTCAGGTTTATGCGCGGAATAAATATAAGGGCTATAGCTACGACGATATTGGTCGTGCTCTTTACAGAGTGGGCGCGGGAGGAATCATCGATATTCAGCAGATGGCGCGCCGGATGCTGGCGAACATTTTAGTGGCGAATGGGGATGCCCATCTAAAAAACTGGACGGTGATCTACCCCAATCGAGTGGACGCTGTCCTTTCACCAGCCTATGACATTGTTTCTACCAAACCCTATGTTAAGAGGGAAGATGGTGTGGCTTTGAATATGGCAAAAGAAAAACGATGGGGTGTGATTAATATGCAGACCTTCGAGCGCTGGGCTGAAAGAATTGGTGTACCGTGGTCTGCCGTTGAAGTGCATCTTAATGAAGCCATTGAAATTGCACGTGAACGCTGGCCAGATTTGCTTACAGAGCTGCCGATGCTTGAAGAACATAAAATAGTTCTGCGAGAACACTGGGCCTCGTTGCCCACCGACTTCAGGCTTTGAGATTTTCCTGAACAGAGCACAAAAAAACCATTGATTGCCCATCCCGTCTAAATCAGTGAAAATAGCCGGCTATAACTTTTATTACCGCTTTGCCTGACGTCACCTTCTGACGTGATGTGAATACCGATGCAGGGCGGACCAACCGCAGAAACGTGAAAAACATGTCTCCAAGTGAATACGCCCTTGAAGTGGCCAAGCGCCGCACATTTGCCATCATCTCGCACCCCGATGCCGGTAAAACCACGATCACAGAAAAAGTCCTGTTATTCGGACAGGCCATTCAGACCGCCGGTACCGTAAAAGGCCGTGGCTCCAGCCATCACGCCAAATCTGACTGGATGGAAATGGAAAAACAACGTGGTATCTCCATCACCACGTCTGTGATGCAGTTCCCGTACAAACAGTGTCTGGTCAACCTGCTCGACACCCCGGGGCACGAAGACTTCTCCGAAGATACCTATCGTACCCTGACCGCCGTCGACTGCTGTCTGATGGTGATCGACGCCGCAAAAGGTGTAGAAGATCGTACCCGTAAGCTGATGGAAGTCACCCGTCTGCGCGATACGCCGATCCTGACGTTCATGAACAAACTTGACCGTGACATCCGCGATCCGATGGAAGTGATGGACGAGGTAGAACGCGAGCTGAAAATCGCCTGTTCGCCGATTACCTGGCCGATCGGCTGCGGTAAATTGTTCAAAGGGGTATATCACCTCTATAAAGACGAAGTGTATCTGTATCAGACCGGTAAAGGTCACACGATTCAGGAAGTGCGTGTCGTTAAAGGGCTGGATAATCCTGAACTGGATGCGGCGGTGGGTGACGATCTGGCTGCGCAGCTGCGTGATGAGCTGGAACTGGTACAGGGCGCATCCCATGAATTCGATCACGAAGCTTTCCTGCAGGGCGAACTGACACCGGTGTTCTTCGGTACGGCACTCGGTAACTTTGGTGTCGATCATATGCTGGATGGTCTGGTGGAATGGGCGCCTGCGCCGATGCCGCGTAAAACAGACGTGCGCGAAGTGAAAGCCGATGACGAGAAATTCACCGGTTTCGTGTTCAAAATTCAGGCCAATATGGATCCGAAACACCGTGACCGCGTGGCATTTATGCGCGTGGTGTCCGGTAAATATGAAAAAGGCATGAAGCTGCGTCAGGTGCGTACCGGTAAAGACGTTGTCATTTCCGACGCGCTGACCTTTATGGCCGGTGACCGTTCGCACGTTGAAGAAGCGTACCCGGGCGACATCATTGGTCTGCATAACCACGGCACGATCCAGATTGGCGACACCTTTACTCAGGGTGAGAACATGAAGTTCACCGGCATCCCTAACTTCGCCCCTGAACTGTTCCGTCGTATTCGTCTGCGTGACCCGCTGAAACAGAAACAGTTGCTGAAAGGTCTGGTACAGCTTTCTGAAGAGGGCGCGGTGCAGGTGTTCCGTCCGATCTCTAACAACGATTTAATCGTCGGTGCGGTCGGTGTGCTGCAGTTTGAAGTGGTTGTGGCACGTCTGAAAAGCGAATACAACGTGGAAGCGATTTACGAATCCGTGAATGTCTCGACGGCGCGCTGGGTAGAATGCAGCGACGTGAAGAAATTCGAAGAATTCAAACGCAAAAACGAAACCAACCTCGCGCTGGATGGCGGCGATAACCTGGCGTACATCGCGCCAACTATGGTGAACCTGAATCTGGCTTCAGAGCGTTATCCGGAAGTGAAATTCCGCAAAACCCGCGAGCATTAATCGGTTCCCGTTTCAAAAAAGGCGACATGACTGTCGCCTTTTTTATTGCCGCTTAATAAGCTATTAAATAAATATATATTAAATAGCGTATCAGGCCTTCTGTTTCATTACTTCTTTGTATATATTTTTTGATGGAAATACGCTCAGCTTATTAAATATACTTAATTGTATTTATTAGTGCTGTTCGTTATTTTTAGGTTGGCTTGTTTCTTAAAACCTATGTCATTATACGCGGGCCACAAATCACTTCATATTTATTCAATATACATCGCAATGAAGTCATGCTTTGTATTTATGAATTAATAAAAAATAGTCTTAATCCACCATAGTTTCAAATAGGTTTTCTCGTGAAACATATATGTATTCTATGAATATCCCGCCGTGGCAATGATATATATATAAGGAATGTAAGTTATGAAAATGAATAAAATCACACAGATGTTGTGTGTTGCCGGTCTGACGATGGCCTCGGCCAGCGCGTTTGCGCTGGAAGCGTGGAACGGACAGGAAGGCGGCGACACCTATGAAGTCATCTTCGACGGCAGTGTTTACTCCAACGCCTGGTGGGTCGGTGCGACCAATTGCCCGGGCACGGCTGAACAAGATCAGGGTGCCAATCCGTGGCGTAAAGTGCGCGACGCCTCAGCGACGGAAATGAGCCAATATGGCAATCCGACCGTTTGTGAAATCGCCGGTGATGGCACTCAGAACCATTATGTCGATTACGACAGTAGCCGTGATTATTTAGCCGGTGATATTGTTCTGGCGAATGGAATGACCTACAAAACCGCCAAAGCCACCCCTGCACACAGTTTCGCCCCTGCAGAAAATAACCCGTGGGTCGTTTATGCGCCGCCGCCGGTCTGGAGCAGCAGCACCACATATAATCAGGGTGATAAAGTCCAGAAAAATGGCGTTATGTACGAAGCGCTGTTCTATACCATTAATAATGACCCTTCACTGGCGGAAAATCAGAATCCTGAAGGCAATAATGGTCACCCGTGGAAACCATTAGGTCCGGTGCAATCTTATTCTCAGGATCAAATTGATCATGCTCCGGCATTAGATCTCAATACATTGTATCCAGCTAATTCATTAGTGAAATATAACGGTAAGAATTATCAGTCTTCTGTAATGGTTCAGAAAGTGAAACCTGATGATGTGACACCGTGGGCTGTTTATATGGACTGGAGCGGTACCAAAGAACGTGTGGGTACTCCGAAGAATCCATGGCCAAAACAGTTCTATGCGCCTTATGTCGATTTCACCTTAAACATGCAGCCTGATCTGGTGGGTCTGGCGAAAAACCAGAACGTTAACCATTTCACCATGGCCTTTATGGTCGCTAAAGATGCTAACACCTGTGTGCCAACATGGGGCACCGCTTACAGCGTGACCAACTACGCACAGTACAGCAAAATCAAAGCATTGCGTGAAGCGGGCGGCGACATCATGGTTTCCATCGGCGGCGCCAACAACGCACCGCTGGCTGCGGCCTGCCATAACGTGAATGATCTGGCACAGCATTATTATGACATCGTCGAAAACCTGAACCTGCAGGTGCTTGATTTTGATATCGAAGGCAACTGGCTGGCGGATAAAGAATCCATCCAGCGCCGTAATGCCGCGGTCAAAGTCGTGCAGGATCGCTGGGCAGCGGAAGGCCGTCACATCGGTGTCTGGTATACCCTGCCTGTTCTGCCAACCGGCCTGACCCATGAAGGCATGGAAGTATTGCAGGATGCCAAAGATCAGGGCGTGGTGCTGACCGGCGTCAACGTGATGGCGATGGACTACGGCAACGTTCAGTGCCAGTCCGCCAATACCGAAGGCCAGAACATCCACGGTAAATGTGCGACTTCCGCCATCGACAATCTGTTTGCTCAGGTGAAAGGTTTATACCCTGAGAAGAGCGCGGCACAGGTTTACGCCATGCTGGGGACGACCCCGATGATTGGCTATAACGACGTACAGGGCGAGGTGTTCTATCTCTCTGATGCCCGTCTGGTTTACCAGCAGGCGAAAGATTATGGCCTGGGTATGATCGGTGCCTGGTCTATGGCCCGCGATCAGCCGGGTGTGTCCGGACAAGTCTCCGCTGAACACAGCGGCATGACCCCTGAACAGGCGCCGCTCTATGCTTACAGCCAGATCTTTGCGCCAATCACCAGCGGTTCAGCGGCACCGGTTGCCACCAATACTCCGCCGGTTGCGAATGCGGGTATGGCACAACAGGTTAACGGCACCGGTGTGATCACTTTGGACGGCTCTGCCAGCACCGATAAAGAAGGCGACAGCCTGACGTATCAGTGGAAGCAGATTTCCGGCCCGGCAGTGACACTGCAAAACAGCAACTCTGCGAAAGCGACCTTCAGCGTAGCGCAGCCTGTGACCAATGCGGTTTACACCTTCTCGCTGACCGTGAGCGACAGCGAAGGCAGCACCACAGCACAAACCAGCGTGAATGTGATTGATGCGTCCAAACCAGTTGCACCGTCCATCTCCATCGAGCCGTCTTATACCGTGAATGCGGGCGAATCGCTGACACTGACTGCCAAAGTGACCGATCCGGATACGCTGGCTGCGGATCTGCATTATCAGTGGGCGAACCCGGCCGGGCTGCCTGTCGCACCGGTTCAGGGTGCAGCATCCAACACGGAAGTGATCACGGCTCCGCAAGTGACCGCAGATACACGCTTCACTGTTGACGTAACCGTCACCGATAACACCGGTTTAACGGATACCGCGACCACCACCATTCTGGTGAAAGCCAAAGCGGCGGCCACTGGTTACGACTATGTTTATCCGCAAAGCAGTGAGAAATATGTTGCGGGTACCAAAGTCCTGGGCAGCGATGGCAGCATCTATCAGTGCAAACCGTTCCCATACTCTGGCTGGTGTGGTCAGGCTTCCTGGGCTTATGCGCCAGCGACCGGGACTAACTGGCAGGATGCGTGGGATAAGCAGTAACCTGAAAACAAAGTCTGATTTTTAAAGCAAATTTCTGACGCAATAATGTCAAATGGCTCCTTTTACAGGAGCCATTTTTTTATCTGACGTGTGTCAGTCTCCAGATATTTCTTATCACTATGCCGATATTTTGTGCAGATTTAGGGGAAAACCTTCGGACTTGTCTGCATTAGGGTTCCTATTCGACGATCTTCCTACACTTTTGATCAATCTTGACTATATTAAATGTGTGTTCCGGAAACGGTGGCTTAAAGCACTGCTTTGAAGTCACCATGCAGAGAGTTATATCGTGTGGCAATTAAAAGCCAGAAGAAAACAACGCACTCTGCTACAACGGAAGTAAAAACAGCAGCAATACAATTTGTTAGAAGGCGTCACCAAGAATGTGACGTACAGGGCCGCAATTCAGGCTCATAAACTGAAAGGAAGAAATCGATGAAAAACTCTAAATTTGCCTATTCCATGATGGCCGTTGTTCTGGGTACCGCGCTGATGAGCGGTAGTGCATTAGCAGCCAGCACAACGGATAGCGCAGGTGCAAAAATCGATAGTTCCATGAAGAAAGTTGATAACTACATGGGCGACAGCGCCATCACAGCAAAAGTGAAAAGTGCTTTGGTGGACGATAAAGCCATCAAAAGCAGCGACATTTCTGTCACGACCAATGCCGGCATTGTTACGCTGAGCGGTTTTGTCGGTTCGCAGGCTGAAGCCGAACAGGCTGTTGCCGCAGCCACCAAAGTTGAAGGTGTGAAATCTGTCAGTGACAAACTGCACACCAAAGACAGCAAGGATCAGAGCGTCAAAGGCTACGCCGGTGACAGCGCGACCACCGCGTCTGTAAAAGCGAAACTGCTGGCGGATGACATCGTCCCTTCACGTAACGTGAAAGTGGAAACCACTGACGGTGTGGTACAGCTCTCCGGCGCAGTGAAAGATCAGGCACAGTCTGATCGTGCCGAAAGCGTAGCGAAAACCGTTGATGGCGTGAAAAGCGTTAAAAACGACCTGAAAGTCGCACCGTAACGGCTCGTTGAACGACCCGGCGCCCTCCCACGGGCAGGGCGCCACATCTTTTGAATAATGCATAAAAATATTTGTGTTGCCCGCTCTCTGTTTGGGACAGACAACATTTGCCTGAAGTTCGAAAAATATCGTGACGGAAGCTCTAACACTTTCATTTTTCGACTACCTTTATTAAGTAGGCTGTTTTTTAGTTCCCGGCGTACTGCCGGTTAATAAAGTGTCATCAGGCCTCTGTTGAGAATGAATCAGGCCCGAAGCGGGGCACCACCTTTTAAACTGGCAAAGTGAAAATAGGGTAAAGGAGAAGCTTATGTTTCGTTGGGGCATTATCTTTCTAATCATCGCGTTGATCGCGGCGGCTCTTGGTTTCGGTGGTTTGGCGGGTACAGCTGCCTGGGCTGCAAAAATCGTATTCGTAGTGGGTATCATCCTGTTCCTGGTCAGCCTGTTTACCGGTCGTAAACGACTCTGACGCATTAACCTGTGATGCCAGACTGCAGTAAATAATGACATCGCCCCCTTCACTGAAGGGGGCGATTTTTTTGTGCCTGTGGCACGCATCCCGTTAACAGGACGTAACGATTTTATCGCCCGATTTTGGCAAGAAATTCACCCAAGCCGGTAAGACGAGGTATGCTCAGAAATGAAGGCCAACTGAATAAGGCCATTTTTGTCATGCCGACTTTGTGAGGAAAGTGCGTTGGGATACCGAATACCTGTCACGCTGGGCAATATCGCGCCGCTGGCGTACAAACCCTATACGCCGGGAAAGATCGCCCTGGTATGCGAAGGCGGCGGGCAGAGAGGCATTTTTACGGCAGGTGTGCTGGATGAATTTCAGCGCGCGCGTTTCAATCCCTTTGATTTATATCTGGGGACCTCGGCGGGCGCGCAAAATCTGTCCGCCTTCGTGTGCGGGCAGCCCGGCTACGCCAGAAGGGTGATCACCCGTTACACCACCAGCCCCGACTTTTTTAATCCTCTGCGCTTTGTGCGCGGCGGACACCTTATCGATCTCGACTGGCTGGTTGAAGAAACCGCCAAAAACATGCCGCTGGCGATGGATACCGCCGAAAAGCTGCTGATTGATGGCCGTGAATTCCTGATGTGTGCCTGCCGCAGTGACGATTACGCCGCCAACTATTTTTCCCCGACGCGGGAAAACTGGCTGCCGGTGATCAAAGCTTCCAGCGCCATTCCGGGATTTTATCGTCTCGGCGTGGATCTCGATGGCGTCAGCTATCAGGACGGCGGGATCAGTGACGCGATCCCGGTCGAGGAAGCCTATCGCCGTGGCGCGGATACCATTGTGGTGATCCGCACCGTGCCGTCGGCGATGTTCTATACGCCGCAGTGGATGAAACGTATGGAGCAATGGCTGAGCGAAAGCAGTCTGCAACAACTGGTGCGCATGATGCAGCACCACGAAGAAAGCTATCACCGTATTCAGCAATTTATTGAGAATCCGCCAGACGACGTGCGCATTTTTGAGATCTTCCCGCCGAAACCGCTGGCCAGTCACGCGCTCGGCAGCCGTCTGCCTGCCCTGAATCAGGATTATCATCTTGGCCGCCGTTGCGGGCGGTATTTCCTGTCTGCCGCGTCACACTGGCTGTTGCCGCGTGAAAATGAGCGCCCTTATCCGCACATCGAGCCACGGGTCACCCGCCGTCCGAAACGGATTATCGTGCCGCAGGACGAGCCGGAAAATGTGATCCCGCTGGCGGCATCGGTCAGTACGGCGGAGCAAATTATTCTCGATCCTGCCGTGCTGACGGATAGGGTGGCCGACGGCGGCGTGGTGCGTCCGGCGGCATTTAAAGACAGCGTGGTTCATGACCCGCAGCCGAAACGCGCGGCGTCTGATATGCCACCGCCGGAAAGCGCGGCGCCATCAGAAAATTATCCGTCCAGCGAGGGCGAAAAGCTGTGAGTCATACCTTCGTCGATACGCACTGTCATTTCGATTTTCCGCCCTTTACCGGTGCGGAAACCGAAAGCCTGCGTCTCGCCGCCGGGGCGGGCGTGCGGCAGATTATTGTTCCGGCGGTCACGTCCGATCGTTTTCAGGGCATTCTCTCGCTGGCAGAAACCTTCCCGCCATTGCACGCTGCGCTGGGCTTACATCCTCTTTATATTGCAGAGCACAAAGACAGTTGTCTGGAGTTACTGGATTCGCTGCTCAGCCAGCGGAGCCGGAACCTGATCGCGGTCGGAGAAATCGGGCTGGATTTGTACATGGAAGAGCCACAGTTTGAGCAGCAACAGCGGCTGCTGAAAGCGCAGTTCGCGCTGGCAAAGCGTGAGGCGCTGCCGGTGATCCTGCATTCCCGCCGCAGTCACGATCAGCTGGCGGCCATGTTGCGTCAGGCAAAATTACCGGCGACCGGTGTGGTACACGGCTTTGCGGGCAGTCTTTCGCAGGCGCAGGCGTTTATCAAACTGGGCTTCGCGATTGGTGTGGGCGGCACCATCAGCTATGAGCGCGCGCAGAAAACCCGTCATGTGATGGCTGAACTTCCACTTTCTTCTTTACTGCTGGAAACCGATGCACCGGACATGCCGTTGCAGGGCTTTCAGGGGCAGCCGAATCGCCCGGAGCGTGCGGCCTGCGTGTTCGAGGTTCTGTGCAGCCTGCGCAGCGAAACGCCGGAACAGATTGCCGCTGCCTTGCTCGATAATACCCGCCGCGTATTTGATCTTCCTGTCCGTTAACTCCCCAGATAGTCGGTTTTGTGATTTAAATAACATTTATTTTTATCTTTCATGCCTTTATTAGCAGACCGTCTGGCGGGTGGCGATTTCTGTTCTCTTTAAAATGTTATTATTATAACATTGCTCGTAAGATCGCCGTTCGGTGATCGCCGTGTGGCCGCCCGGACTCCGTTTGTCATGATTCGGGTATACACTCATATAAAGGTCGAATACTGAGCATAACGGCAGTGAAATGTGATTCAGATCTCATTTCACCAAGCAACGTTGCAAACGGTTTTCATTTTGTGTGAAATACTGCACACAGGAACCTGATGTGACGTGTTCAAATAGTCACAACGAACTGGCTTGTGCCAGTCAAAGCGCGGTGAGAAGGATCTCAGTTGCCACGTAAGCCATGACACGCCGCTTACGCACGCTATCTTCAAGGAACCAAGTCCGCTCGCCAACGTGCAGAATTCCCCTGCCGGCGTCTCACGCCGCAACGAATTCATGACTGTATGCTCAGTTCCGGCCGGTCGCTGGAATTGAAAATTGTTGGAGAGTTATATGACCGATTTAACCGCCGCAGCGCAACGTGCGCTGAACCTGATGGATTTAACCACCCTGAACGAAGACGACACCGATGCAAAAGTGATCGCGCTTTGTCACCAGGCGAAAAGCCCGGCAGGTAACACCGCTGCTGTCTGTATTTATCCTCGTTTTATTCCTGTTGCCCGCAAAACCCTGCGCGAGCAAGGCACGCCGGACATCCGCATTGCGACCGTGACCAACTTCCCGCACGGGAATGACGATCTTGAGATCGCGCTGGCAGAAACCCGCGCGGCGATCGCCTACGGTGCCGATGAAGTGGACGTGGTCTTCCCGTACCGCGCATTGATCGCCGGTAACGAGCAGATTGGTTTTGAAATGGTGAAACAGTGCAAAGAAGCCTGTGCCGCTGCCAATGTCCTGCTGAAAGTGATCATCGAAACCGGTGAGCTGAAACAGGATGCGCTGATCCGTAAAGCCTCCGAAATCGCCATTAAAGCTGGCGCTGATTTCATCAAAACCTCTACCGGCAAAGTGCCTGAAAACGCCACGCTGCACAGCGCAGAGCTGATGATGAGCGTGATTGCTGAGATGGGCGTGGGCAAAACCGTCGGTTTCAAACCGGCCGGTGGCGTAAAAACCGCTGAAGATGCCGCGCAATATCTGGCGCTGGCTGACCGCCTGCTGGGCCGTGAATGGGCTGACGCACGTCACTTCCGTTTCGGCGCCTCCAGCCTGCTGGCAAGCCTGCTGACCACTCTGGGTCACGCTGGCCAGAAAGCCACCAGCAGCTACTAATCACGGTTGTTATACGGATACCGGCGCTGTGTTATGGCGTCCGGTATTCGCGTCCACATTTAGCATCCAGCTCAGGCAGGGGGATACCTTGTTTCTCGCACAAGAAATTATTCGTAAAAAACGTGACGGTCAGCCTTTAAGCGACGAAGAGATTCGTTTCTTTATCAACGGTATTCGTGACAGTCAGGTGTCAGAAGGACAAATTGCCGCGCTGGCAATGACTATCTATTTCAACGACATGACCATGAATGAGCGCGTGTCGCTGACCATGGCAATGCGTGATTCCGGTACCGTCCTGGACTGGAAAAGCCTCAACCTGAACGGTCCGATTGTCGACAAACATTCGACCGGCGGCGTGGGTGACGTGACGTCCCTGATGCTGGGGCCGATGGTGGCGGCCTGCGGTGGTTATGTGCCGATGATTTCCGGCCGTGGCCTCGGTCATACCGGCGGCACGCTGGATAAACTCGAAGCCATTCCGGGTTTTGACATTTTCCCGGATGACAGCCGTTTCCGCAGCATCATTCAGGATGTCGGCGTGGCGATTATCGGCCAGACCAGCTCGCTGGCACCGGCGGATAAACGCTTCTATGCCACCCGCGATATCACCGCAACTGTCGATTCTATTCCGCTGATCACGGCGTCGATCCTCGCCAAAAAACTGGCCGAAGGGCTGGATGCGCTGGTGATGGACGTCAAAGTGGGTTCCGGTGCGTTTATGCCGACCTACCAGCTGTCAGAAGATCTGGCGCAGGCGATTGTTGATGTGGCGAACGGCGCGGGGTGCAAAACCACGGCGCTGCTGACCGACATGAATCAGGTGCTGGCATCCAGCGCCGGTAATGCGGTAGAAGTGCGCGAAGCGGTGCGCTTCCTGACCGGCGAATACCGCAATCCGCGTCTGCTGGAAGTCACCATGGCGCTGTGCGTGGAAATGCTGCTGTCAGGTGGGCTGGCAAAAGATGACGCAGAAGCCCGCAGCAAATTGCAGGCCGTGCTGGATAACGGCAGGGCCGCAGAAGTGTTTGGCCGCATGATTGCCGCGCAGAAAGGCCCGACCGATTTCATCGAGAATTACGACAATTACCTGCAACGGGCGACGCTGAGCAAACCGGTATATGCCGAAGGCAACGGGATTGTCAGCGCGATGGATACCCGCGCGCTGGGCATGGCCGTGGTGTCACTGGGAGGCGGACGTCGCCGCGCCAGCGATGCCATCGACTACAGCGTCGGTCTGACCCATATGGCGCAGCTGGGCCAGCAGGTCGATACCCGACAGCCACTGGCGATGATCCACGCCAACAGTGAAGCGGCCTGGCAGCAGGCAGCGCAGGAAGTGCGTGCGGCCATTGTTCTGAGTGACAACGCGCCGGAAAGCACACCGGTGGTGTACCGTCGGATCGGTGGTAACGCTTGATTTCAGGCCACATCGCCCCCATTTAAGATTGATCAGGTGCGCGGCAGTTCCGCGTGACCCAATGCGTAACCATTCGCAGGAGAGCAAAATGAAACGTACATTTATCATGGTGTTAGACTCATTCGGTATCGGTGCCAGTGAAGATGCAGAGCGCTTCGGCGATGCCGGTTCTGACACACTGGGTCATATCGCGGCTGCCTGTGCGCGTGGCGATGCGGACAAAGGCCGTCAGGGCCCTCTGAATCTGCCTAACCTGACCCGTCTGGGGCTGGCGAAAGCCGCTGAAGGATCCACCGGTAAAATTCCTGACGGCATGGACGGTAATGCCGAAATTACCGGTGCCTATGCGTACGCCAGTGAACTGTCTTCCGGTAAAGACACGCCGTCAGGCCACTGGGAAATCGCCGGTGTGCCTGTGCTGTTTGACTGGGGTTACTTCAGCGAGACCACCAACAGCTTCCCGCAGGAGCTGCTCGATAAACTGGTAGAGCGCGCCAATCTGCCGGGTTATCTCGGCAACTGTCACTCTTCCGGTACCGTAGTGCTGGATGATCTGGGCGAAGAGCACATGAAAACCGGCAAGCCGATCTTCTACACTTCTGCCGACTCGGTCTTCCAGATTGCCTGCCATGAAGAAACCTTCGGGCTGGATCGCCTGTATGAACTGTGCGAAATCGCCCGTGAAGAACTGACCGAAGGCGGCTACAACATTGGCCGCGTGATTGCCCGTCCGTTCATCGGCGACAAAGCCGGTCACTTCGAACGTACCGGTAACCGTCACGATTTAGCGGTGGAGCCACCGGCTCCGACCATCCTGAAAAAGCTGGTTGATGAGAAAAACGGCCACGTGGTGTCTGTTGGTAAAATCGCCGATATCTACGCGCAGGTCGGTATCACTAAAAAAGTGAAGGCCACCGGTCTGGATGCGTTGTTTGACGCGACCATCAAAGAGATGAAAGAAGCCGGTGACAAGACCATCGTCTTCACCAACTTTGTTGATTTCGACTCCTCTTACGGCCACCGCCGTGATGTGCCGGGCTACGCTGCGGCGCTGGAACTGTTCGACCGCCGTATGCCGGAACTGCTGGAGCTGGTGAAAGAAGACGACATCATTATCTTCACCGCTGACCACGGTTGTGACCCGACCTGGCGTGGCACGGATCATACCCGCGAGCACATCCCGGTCTTAATCTATGGCCCGAAAGTCAAACCGGGTTCATTAGGCCACCGCGAAACCTTCGCGGACATCGGACAGACCGTCGCCAAATACTTCGATCTGACACCGATGGATTACGGCAAATCCATGCTCTGATACTTTTCTTACGCGGCCAGTCTCTTATACTGGCCGCGTTTTTTATAATGAATATGACACCTCGCTGATTAAGGAATAAGAAGATGGCAACTCCACACATTAATGCTGAAATGGGCGACTTCGCTGACGTCGTGCTGATGCCGGGCGATCCATTGCGCGCCAAGCACATCGCAGAAACGTTCCTTCAGGATGTGAAGCAGGTGAACGACGTGCGTGGCATGTTGGGTTTCACCGGCACCTACAAAGGCCGTAAAATTTCTGTGATGGGTCACGGCATGGGCATTCCTTCCTGCTCCATTTATGCCAAAGAACTGATCACTGAATTCGGCGTGAAGAAAATCATCCGTGTCGGTTCTTGCGGCGCAGTGCGTGCAGACATCAAACTGCGCGACATCGTGATCGGCATGGGTGCCTGCACCGATTCCAAAGTGAACCGCATGCGTTTCAAAGACCACGATTACGCGGCTATCGCTGATTACGACATGGTGCGCAACGCGGCTGACGCGGCGAAAGCCAAAGGCATCAACGCGCGCGTAGGCAACATCTTCTCCGCTGACCTGTTCTACACGCCAGATCCACAGATGTTCGACGTGATGGAAAAATACGGCATTCTGGGTGTGGAAATGGAAGCCGCCGGTATTTACGGCGTGGCTGCAGAATTCGGTGCAAAAGCACTTACCATCTGTACCGTTTCCGACCATATCCGTACGCACGAGCAAACCACTGCCGCTGAACGTCAGACGACCTTCAACGACATGATCGAAATCGCGCTGGAATCCGTTCTGCTGGGCGATAAAGAATAAATTCTGCCGATATTGCAGAGACTAAAACGGGCACCGATGGGTGCCCGTTTTGCTATGCATTTTAAGGGGGTAGTTTCTCTATTTTTAACTTCGCAATATCTTCATCTCTTTGATATCAAGATATCTTGATATCAACATTCTCGCCATTCAGCTATGCTATTAGCTATGCATTTTTCTATTCATCATTGAGCTGCTCATGTCTGAACTTGTTGATTTACTGCGTCAGGGCAGTCTGACGGCGAAAGAGATCACTGAACGCCTGCGAATCACCCAGTCAACGCTTTCCAGACGGCTGGCCAGAGTCCCTGAAATTATCAAAATCGGAAAAAGTCGTTCGACCCGTTATATTTTGCCGCGTCCTCTGGATAACCAGTGGAGCTTTCCTCTGTACCAGATTAATGAGGCCGGAAATGCCGAAAAAGCCGGAACCTTGTATTCCATCTGGCCGGGTGAGAGTTGTGCGGTAGAAACATCCAGCGGCCAGTCGCTGATTTATGACGGTCTGCCCTGGTTTATCACCGATATGCGGCCCCAGGGTTTTTTAGGCCGTGCGTGGGGACGTGATATTAATGCCGCACTGCATTTTTCTGATGACATAAAAATATGGACCGAATCTCAGACGCTGGTGGCTTTAGCCAGAGCGGGTGATGAAACGGTCGGTAATTTTGTTATTGGGGAAATCGCCTATCAGCGATGGTTTCATAAGCCGGAAGATATTCCCGTTCCCCGTGAGGACAAAGTTCAGGTCTATGAAAGGCTGGCGCAGAGAAGTCTGGCAGGAGAAGAAATCGGATCATCTGCGGGCGGTGAACAGCCTAAATTCAGCTGCTATACAGAACATGAAGACCGGGACGCCTCGCAGGTTCTGGTAAAATTTTCTCCTCCGGCGATTAATGAAAACGCCTGTCGCTGGGGGGATTTATTGCGCTCTGAAGCCCATGCGTTACAGGTTTTGCAAGCGGCAGGCATTCCGGCTGCGACGGCCGATATCTTTACCGGAAGAAAGGGCGAGGTTTTCCTCGAGGTTGAACGGTTTGACCGGGTCGGTGAGCGCGGACGGCGCGGCTTGGTGTCACTGGAAGCCGTCTCTGCTGAGTTTGGCGGGGGCAACATCAACTGGTTTTTGACCGCGCAGCAGTTACGCCGCGGCCGGGTGATTACCTCAGCTACGCTGGAAAGAATTGAGCAGATTTATTCCTTCGGAAAACTGATCGCCAACAACGATATGCATCAGGGAAATCTGTCGTTTATCGATCCGGCCATCGATCCTTTAAAACAAGCGCTGTCGATATCGCCAGTGTATGACATGCTGCCCATGGCCTTTGCCCCGACCAACGCCGGGACGATGCGCCGTGAAACTGTGCCTTTAACGCTTGATCCTTTAGTGTCTAAAGAAAAGTGGTTGAATGCACAAAAATGGGCGAGCGAATTCTGGCGGAATGTAGAAAGCGATAGTGACATCAGTGCTGAATTCCGCCATCTGGCCAGCGGTATGCTGGCTCAGGTGGACGGCTTAACAGCCATTATTCAGCGACTGGCCTGAATCACTTCGGCCGGCTGCGTTTCAGGCTGCGGTAAGCGGCCTGTGCCGCTTCTTTGGTTTGTGCTTCAGTCGCAGGTTTGGCAGGCACCACGTCGGATTCCGGTTCCGGGATGTTCAGCACCGGCGGCGGGCCGAACTCATCCGGTTCCTCTTCCTGCTCATCATCTTCTTTTACCGGCTTGCTGGCGGTCAGCAGGAACGGCGACTGCTGCCAGCGGGAACGGCGGCCTTGCAACAGCGTGCGGGCCAGAATAATACCGACGCCCAGCGCGGCGAGCATCATCAGACGCAGCAGATTGGTGGTGTTATCCACCTGCTTGGATTCTGTCGCCAGCACGTGCGTGTCCAGCGTGATACGTAAAAATCCGCTCGGGCCGTTTTTATCTTCGATCGGCACCACAATCTGATGATTGAAGTAGCTGCCCGCCCGTTTACCATCCAGCGAGAGACGATCCCGCACCGGCACCTGTTCGCCCGCGTGCGCGACCAGAGAGCCGTCAGACTGGTAAACGCTGGCGTCGAGAATGCGACTGCCATCGGTAAGCTGACTCAAAATAGTGGAAATTTGTGCGATATCAGCGCCATCATTGTCGCTGTCCATCAGCGGCGCGAGGGAAAACGCCACCTGTCTGGCGAGCGTCTGGGCAAGCTGTTCCACCTGCGTTGAACGTGCCAGCTGATGTCCGAGACTGAAATAGGATGCGCCTTGCATCAGGATGACTAATAATGCCAGACTTATCAGTACGATAGCGGCACGATGCAGGCGAAATTTAAGTTTGGCCTTAGCCATTCTGTTTCCTTGCGTTTTTCGATGACTTTATGTTGCCAGAAGACGCCACGATAAGGTAGCTTGATGCCTCATTTTACCCTGCATCCTTCAAGCTGCCTCTGCGTTGGCTGCCTTCATTCACTCCGGTCACTGACCTGTGTCAGCTCCCGGAGATTCATTCAGTTGCCGCCTTGATGCAACTCGAATGATTTTGGGTAAATAGTGATATTTGTTTTTCTAATGCCATAACGCCCTACAGGAGCCATCATGCCAAACAGTCTGACCTATTGCGATCTTCCTGCGGAGATCCATCAATGGCCGGGACTTCCCCTTTCATTGAGCGGTGACGAAGTCATGCCGCTGGATTACCGGGCAGGACACACCGGCTGGCTCTTGTATGGCAGAAAACTTGATAAAACGAGCATTACGCTGTTCCAGCGCCGCTTAGGCCGCGCTCTGGTAATTGTCAGTGCCTGGGCCGTCGAAGGTTATCAGGTGGTGCGTCTGGCCGGTTCACTCACTGCTGATGCGCAGCTTCTCGCCGAATCCTTTGAATTTGATGTCGCTCAGCTGGGCAAAGTGCCGTATCTGCGCGCACCGGGTCTGCTGGTGATGGACATGGATTCTACCGCGATTGAGATTGAATGCATCGACGAAATTGCCAAACTGGCCGGCGTCGGTGAGCAGGTGGCGGAAGTCACGGAACGCGCCATGCGTGGTGAGCTGGATTTCTCCGCCAGCCTGCGTCAGCGCGTCGCCACCCTGAAAGACGCGGATGCCAGCATTCTGCAGCAGGTGCGTGAAACCCTGCCGCTGATGCCGGGGCTGACCGTGATGGTTCAGCGTTTGCAGGAAGCAGGCTGGCACGTGGCCATTGCGTCCGGCGGTTTCACCTATTACGCCGAATATTTGCGTGACCAGCTGAATCTGGTGGATGTGGCCGCGAACGAGCTGGAAATCCGTGACGGTAAACTGACCGGCCGGGTGATCGGGCCGATTGTGGATGCACAATATAAAGCCGATACCCTGCTGAAACTGGCGGAAAAACTGGGGGTTTCCCACGAACAGACCGTGGCTATCGGCGATGGCGCCAATGACCTGAAAATGATGGCGGTGGCAGGCATGGGTATCGCTTATCACGCCAAGCCAAAAGTGTATGAGCAGGCTTCCATTTGTATCCGCCATGCTGATTTACTCGGCGTGCTGTGTATTCTCAGCGGTAGCCAGGCATTATAAATTTCTTCTGAATATCATCGAGGTAAGTTGTGGCAAAAGCAGCAAAACGTGCATTTGTGTGTAATGAATGTGGCGCAGATTATCCGCGCTGGCAAGGGCAGTGCAGTGCCTGTCAGGCCTGGAACAGCATTACTGAAATCCGTTTGGCCGCTTCGCCGACCGTGGCGCGTAACGAACGTCTGACCGGTTATGCCGGTGATGCGGGCGTCAGCCGAGTGCAGAAACTTTCTGACATCAGCCTCGATGAACTGCCGCGTTTCAGCACCGGTTTTAAAGAATTCGACCGCGTATTAGGCGGTGGCGTAGTGCCGGGCAGTGCGATCCTGATCGGCGGTAACCCCGGCGCGGGGAAAAGTACGTTGCTGCTGCAAATTCTGTGTCATCTCAGCGAGAACATGAAAACCTTGTACGTCACCGGTGAAGAATCACTGCAACAGGTGGCGATGCGCGCGCACCGCCTGGGGTTGCCGACGGCCAACATGAACATGCTGTCGGAAACCAGTATCGAACAGATTTGTGACATTGCCGATAAAGAACAGCCGAAGCTGATGGTGATCGACTCCATCCAGGTGATGCACATGGCGGATATCCAGTCGTCACCGGGCACGGTGGCACAGGTGCGTGAAACCGCGGCCTATCTTACCCGTTTCGCTAAAACGCGCGGCGTGGCAATTGTGATGGTAGGGCATGTGACCAAAGACGGTTCGCTGGCCGGGCCGAAAGTGCTCGAACACTGCATCGACTGTTCCGTGCTGCTCGACGGCGATGCGGACTCGCGTTTCCGTACACTGCGCAGCCACAAAAACCGTTTTGGTGCCGTTAACGAACTGGGTGTTTTCGCCATGACCGAGCAAGGGCTGCGCGAAGTCAGCAACCCGTCAGCGATTTTCCTCAGCCGTGGCGATGAAATTACCTCCGGCAGTTCGGTGATGGTGCTGTGGGAAGGGACGCGTCCGCTGCTGGTTGAGGTGCAGGCGCTGGTCGATCAGTCAATGATGGGCAATCCGCGTCGTGTGGCGGTGGGTCTTGAACAGAACCGTCTGGCGATCCTGCTGGCCGTATTGCACCGCCACGGGGGGCTGCAGATGGCCGATCAGGATGTGTTCGTCAACGTGGTGGGCGGCGTGAAGGTGACGGAAACCAGTGCCGATCTGGCGCTGCTGCTGTCGCTGGTATCGAGCCTGCGTGACCGTCCGCTGCCGCAGGATCTGGTGGTCTTCGGCGAGGTCGGGCTGGCCGGTGAAATCCGTCCGGTGCCGAGCGGACAGGAGCGTATTACCGAAGCCGCAAAACACGGCTTTAAACGCGCGATTGTGCCCCATGCTAACGTGCCGAAAAAAGTGCCCGCCGGTATGCAGGTGTTTGGCGTGAAAAAACTGGCCGATGCGCTGGCGATCCTCGACGATTTGTAACGGTTAACCGCTGTCGCTGTTCAGTGCCTTTGTGCTATTTTTTGTTTAGTACAGAAAACCTGAGGACAAGGCATGTCACAGTTCGACTATCTAAAAACCGCGATTAAACAACAGGGACGCACGCTGCAACAGGTGGCCGAAGCCAGCGGGATGACCAAGGGTTATCTCAGCCAGTTGTTGAATGCAAAGATAAAAAGCCCCAGCGCCCAAAAGCTGGAGGCGTTGCACCGCTTCCTTGATCTTGAGTTTCCCCGTCGCGAAAAGAATATCGGCGTGGTGTTCGGCAAGTTTTATCCGCTGCACACCGGCCATATTTATCTGATCCAGCGCGCCTGTAGCCAGGTGGATGAGCTGCATATCATCATGGGCTATGACGAGCCGCGCGACCGCGAGTTGTTTGAGAACAGCTCGATGTCCCAGCAGCCGACCGTCAGTGACCGTCTGCGCTGGTTATTACAAACCTTCAAATACCAGAAAAACATCCGCATTCATGCCTTTAACGAAGAAGGGATGGAGCCGTATCCGCACGGCTGGGATGTCTGGGGACGTGGCATTAAAGAGTTCATGAGCCAGAAGGGCATCGAGCCGAATACCATTTATTCCAGCGAAGAGGCCGATGCGCCGCAGTACCGCGAACATCTCGGCATTGAAACGGTGTTGATCGACCCGAAACGGTCGTTCATGAATATCAGTGGCCGCCAGATCCGTCAGGATCCATTCCGCTACTGGGATTACATTCCGACCGAGGTCAAACCGTTTTTCGTGCGTACCGTGGCGATTCTGGGCGGCGAGTCCAGCGGAAAATCCACGCTGGTCAATAAGTTAGCCAACATCTTCAACACCACCAGCGCCTGGGAGTATGGCCGCGATTATGTCTTCTCGCACCTTGGCGGTGACGAGATGGCGCTGCAATATTCCGACTACGATAAAATCGCGCTAGGTCAGGCGCAGTACATTGATTTTGCGGTGAAATATGCCAACAAAGTGGCGTTTATTGATACCGATTTTCTGACCACGCAGGCCTTCTGTAAAAAGTATGAAGGGCGTGAGCATCCGTTTGTGCAGGCGCTGATGGATGAATACCGCTTCGATCTGGTGATCCTGCTGGAAAACAATACGCCGTGGGTTGCGGACGGTTTGCGCAGTCTGGGAAGTACCTCTGACCGGATGTCATTCCAGAATCTGCTTATCGGGATGCTGAAACAGAACAACGTGGAATATGTTCACGTGGAGTCATCGGATTACGATCAGCGTTTTCTGGAATGCGTGGAACTGGTACAAAACATGCTGGCGGCGGATACCAGCCGGCTGAATGGTCCGCCGGTTCGCTGATTAAAAAACCGCAATAATAAAAGCGTGTGTTCTGCGGAATACGCGCTTTTTTATTTTCATTCATATTATGAATACTTTATTTATCATTCATTTCTCATAATTATTAATAAATTCATCTGATTATCTTCCTTCGTGATTTTATTAATTCAGTTTGTAACGCTGTAAAATAAAATCCCCTTTCTATTCATGGGATTGGCGTGAGTGCCTTTTTTGAGAGATTTTATTGCGCATTTTATGTGTAAATCCCTGACGTGAAATAAAAATACAGTGGCGGCCGTTGAGTTTTATTTATCCGATTATACTCATTCAATATGCCTCGCATTCCGGCTGAGGCTTTCTAAGGTGATCCGAATGAATTTATCATTCAAGCCCTGGGGTATCGCAGTAGTGTGCGGCGTGGGGGCATTTGCTCTGGCCAGTGTCATGTTTATGCAAGGCTGGCTTCCGGTCAGCAGTCAGGCCGAAACCACGGCACAGACTGCGCCTGTGCCGGCTCCTGTTGCTGTTCCTCCCGCCGCGCCTGTCCCTGCTGCTGCGGTAACACCACCGGCGTTTACGCAGGCTCAGCTCGATCAGTGGGTCGCGCCCGTAGCGCTCTATCCTGACAGCCTGCTTTCACAAGTGCTGATGGCTTCCACTTACCCGATGAACGTCATTCAGGCGGTGCAATGGTCACGCGACCATCCGCAAAGTCAGGGTGATGCCGCGGTCACTCAGGTCGCGAATGAACCCTGGGATCCGAGCGTGAAATCGCTGGTGGCTTTCCCGCAATTGCTGGCGCTGATGGGCGAAGATCCGGCCTGGGTGCAGAATCTGGGTAACGCGTTTCTGGCGCAGCCGGACGATGTGATGAATACCGTGCAGAAATTCCGCCAGGTCGCGCAAAGCAGCGGGGCGCTGAAAAGCACGCCGCAGCAGACGGTCACTGTAAAACCGAAAGCGGCAGCGCAGGGCAGCTCAACCACCGTCGTGAAATCCGCACCCGCACAGCAAACCATCGTGATTGAATCTGCGGATCCGCAGGTGGTTTACGTGCCGAGCTACAACCCGAATGTGGTGTATGGCACATGGCCGACACCGGCCTATCCGCCGGTTTACCTGCCACCGCCTCCGGGGCAACAGTTCGTTAACGGCATGGCATCGGGTATCGGGTTTGGTGTCGGCGTGGCCGCCACTTACGCCATTTTTGGCGGTATTGACTGGGATGACGACGATCATCATCACGACGATTATGATCACCATGACGACGGGCATCACGGCGGTTCGCAGAACAATTACGTCCACGTGAACGTCAACAATTACAACCGTATCTCCGGCAACAATAACACCGGGCTGAACCACCCGGGCAACGGGAATACCGCGGGCTGGCAGCACAATCCGGCCTTCAACGCCGGTTTGCCAAACCACAGCAATAACCTTAACGGCGCGACGCAAAACCAGGCGCTGAGCAACGCGGCGCAGCGTAATAACTACCGGGGTTTTGACAGCAACACGGCGGGTTTGAGCCATAACGCAGTCGGGCGCAATAATGGCGGTGTTCAGAATCAGAATCTGGATCAGCGCCGTCAGCAGGCGGCATCGGTGATGAATCATCATCAGAATACGCCGCAAAGCACCGGGCATTCGCAACAGCAAAATCTGGCGCGTTCAGCCTCCGCTGGCAGTGTGGGAAACCACAGCGGCACGCACAATGTCACCGGCCGCACGTTGCCGCAGCATCAGCAGGCGCAGTCTCCGCATAATGCGAACCGTCAGCCCGCTCAGCAGCTCAACCATCATCAGCAACATCAGCAGCGGCAGAATCTGAATGCATCCCGCAGCACGGCGTTCAGCGGGAATTCCAGCCGCGGGCCGTCGTGGCAACAGCAGCAATCCCGGGGCAACCGGAGCCGTGAGCATATGCAGAACGTCCAGCGGTCACGTCCTGCGAATGCAGAATCCGGCCATTTACACCGTCGCTAGACTGACGAGGAAAGGTAATGAAAAGATTGCGTGATTTTTTGATTTCTACCAGCCTGCTGCTTTTGCCTCTGACCGGCTTCGCGCAGCAGATGTTTACCAGCCCGGAACTGGCCTCACAGGCACTGGTGAAAGCCATTCAGACGCACGATGATGCCTCGATGCAGCAACTTCTGGGCGACGACTGGCGGGTTTATCTGCCGAAAAAGGATGTGGATCCCGACGAAGTGGCGCGTTTTCTGCGTGACTGGAATATCAGCCATACGATCGCCGAACACGGCGATACCGCCCACCTGAATGTCGGGCCGGAGAACTGGCAGTTACCGATCCCGATGAAACACACGGCGCAGGGCTGGTCATTTGATATGGCCGCCGGTGCTGCTGAAATTGAAACCCGTACGATTGGTCGCAATGAGCTTTCTGCCATTCAGGTCGTGTCAGCGTATGCGGATGCCCAGCACGAGTATCAGCAGATTACCGGGCAATATGCCCAGCGCTTTGTCAGCACTGAAGGACAACACGATGGCCTTTACTGGCCGGTGAAAGAGGGCGAAGCGCCAAGTCCGCTGGGGCCAGCCTTTGGTGATGCGAAGGCGGGGTCTGATTATCACGGCTATTACTATCGCATTCTGACGTCGCAGGGGGCGAATGCCAGCGGCGGTGCCTTGAGTTATATCGAAAATGGCAAGATGACCAAAGGTTTTGCGCTGATCGCCTGGCCGGCGGCGTACGGTCATACCGGTGTCACCAGTTTTATGATCAATCAGCAGGGCGAGGTGTATCAGCAGGATTTAGGCGAGAATACTGATGCCGCGGCAAAAGCGATCACGACATTTGACCCCGATGCTAAATGGCAGAAAGTGGACGACGGCGAATAGTGGAAATATGTGAATGAAAAAGCCCCGGCATGAAAGTGACGGGGCTTTTTTTAGGCGACAGCGTATTTAGAAAGCGACGACGACTTTGCCCTGCATATGGCCGTCGAGCACTTTGGCATGGGCCGCTTCGATGCTTTCCACGGTCAGGCCGTGAAGGGTTTCGCTCAGTGTGGTTTGTACTTTACCTTCATCCACCAGCGCGGCGACTTGTTTGAGGATCTCGCCCTGTTCGGCAATATCCGGTGTGGTGAACATGCTGCGGGTATACATCAGTTCCCAGTGCAGTGCGGCGCTTTTCAGCTTCAGCTTGTTCATGTCCAGCGGATGTTCGTTTTCAACGATGGTACAGATGTGGCCCATCGGTGCGATCAGGTCAGAAATGGCTTCCCAGTGGCCGTCGGTGTCGTTCAGACACAGAATAAAATCCACCTGTTTGATATCGTGCTTCGCCAGTTCACCTTTCAGATCTTTGTAATTCACAGTCAGATCCGCACCGCGATCCAAACACCATTGTGCCGATTCCGGACGTGACGCGGTGGCAATCACTTTCACTTTGCTGCGCAATGCGGCGAACGGGATCGCCAGCGATCCCACGCCACCGGCACCGCCGATGATCAGCAGGGTTTTATCGGCAGACGCATCCTGAATTTTCAGATGTTCGAACAGGGCTTCCCAGGCGGTCAGCGTGGTCAGTGGCATGGCAGCGGCTTGTGCCCAGTCGAGGCTTTTCGGTTTAACTGACACAATGCGCGAGTCGATCAGTTGTTCGGTGGCGTTGCTGCCGGAACGGGTGATATCCCCGGCGTACCAGACTTCATCGCCCGCTTTAAAATTTTTCACCGCGCTCCCGACGGATTTCACGATGCCGCTGGCATCCCAGCCCAGCACTTTTGGCGCATCCAGACCGCTTTTCTGCACGCCTTTGTGCACCTTGGTATCGACCGGATTGACCGACACGGCTTTCACTTCCACCAGCAGATCGTAATCTTTCGCCACCGGTTGGGGTAATTCGATGGCGATGAAATGTGCCGGGTCTTTCGGGTTTACTGCGATTGCTTTAATGGTCATGTTTTCTGCCTCCGTTAGGTATGCAGACAGTGTAGTCCTCATAGCGGAAGCTGATAAGATGGACAATAACTAACAAAGTGTTCGTCTGAGGTGAACAATCATGTTTAAGCAATTGCAGGATATGGCGCTGTTTGCGCTGGTGGCTGAATGCGGCAGTTTTACTCAGGCGGCCAGCCGCGCCGGTTTGCCGAAATCCAGTGTCAGCCAGCGTATCAGCCAGCTGGAAAAATCTGTCGGCCTGCGTTTGCTTAACCGCACCACGCGGCAACTGAATCTGACGTTTGCCGGTGAACGCTATCTGATCCACTGTCAGGAAATGATGCAGGCCAGCGAACGGGCGGAACTGGCCATCCGCCGGTTGCGTGATAACCCGAGCGGACGGTTACGGATCACCAGCCCGGCAGGGTTGGGCGCGACCTTGCTGGCACGCATGAACGTCGAGTTTCAGAAGCGTTATCCCGATGTGTCGCTGGAAGTGTCCGTGTCCGATGCGCTGGTGGATCTGGTACAGGAAGGATTTGATATCGCGCTGCGTACCGGCAAACCGCAGGATTCCTCACTGATTGGCCGTGAACTGGGGCACAGCCCGCGCTATCTTCTGGCGTCACCGGACTATCTGGCGCAGCATCCGGCTCTTGAGTCGCCGCAGCAACTGGCGTCGCATCACTGTATTGCGCACCGCGCCTGGTCGGAATGGGTACTGCATCGCGGTGACACTTATCATCGCTGGCTGCTGCCTTCGGCGCATACCACCGACAATTTGCTGTATGCGCGCGAGTGTGCGCTGGCAGGCGCAGGCATCACGTTGTTACCGGCGTTTTTATGTCATGACGAGGTGGCGAAAGGCTCGCTGGTGCGCGTATTGCCGGAATGGGAAGCCGAGGGCAATGATCTGTATCTGGTCTATCCGGGGCGGAAACTGAATTCACCGGCGCTGGCCTGCTTTATTGAATTTATGCTGGAAGAGTACGGCTTTGCGAAGAGTTATAGTGAGGCGCTGGCAGGGTAGATTTCACTGGCGTGACGTCATAAAAAAGGCCCGTTTCCGGGCCTTATCTGTTTTCGTCAGGACGATTACTTGATCATCTTTTTGTACTTGATGCGCTTCGGCTCTAACGCTTCGGCACCTAACGTACGTTTTTTGTATTCTTCGTATTCGGTGAAGTTACCTTCGAAGAATTCGACTTTACCTTCATCCTGATAATCGAGGATGTGAGTGGCGATACGGTCAAGGAACCAGCGGTCATGGGAAATGACCATCGCGCAGCCCGGGAATTCCAGTAAGGCGTTTTCCAGTGCGCGCAGGGTTTCGATGTCGAGGTCGTTGGTCGGTTCATCGAGCAGCAACATGTTACCGCCAACCTGCAGCAGTTTTGCCAGATGCAGACGACCACGTTCACCACCGGACAGCTCGCCCACGCGTTTGCCCTGATCAACACCTTTGAAGTTGAAGCGGCCGACATAAGCACGGCTTGGCATTTCGGTGGTGCCGATACGCATGATGTCCTGACCGCCGGACACTTCTTCCCACACGGTTTTGCTGTTATCCATGGAATCACGGAACTGATCCACAGACGCCAGTTTCACGGTATCGCCCAGCTCGATGGTGCCGCTGTTGGCTTCTTCCTGACCCGACATCATGCGGAACAGGGTCGATTTACCGGCACCGTTCGGGCCGATAATGCCGACGATCGCGCCTTTCGGCACGGAGAAGGACAGGTCGTCGATCAGAACGCGATCACCATAAGACTTGCTCAGGTTTTTCACTTCAACGACTTTATCGCCCAGGCGTGGACCCGGTGGAATGAACAGTTCGTTGGTTTCGTTACGTTTCTGGTATTCGGTGCTGTTCAGCTCTTCAAAGCGTGCCAGACGGGCTTTGCCTTTAGACTGACGGCCTTTCGCGCCCTGACGAACCCACTCCAGCTCTTTCTCAATAGACTTGCGGCGGGCCGCTTCGGAAGAGGCTTCCTGCGCCAGACGTTCGTCTTTCTGTTCCAGCCAGGTGGAATAGTTACCTTCCCACGGAATACCTTCACCACGGTCAAGCTCAAGGATCCAGCCGGCGACGTTATCGAGGAAGTAACGGTCATGGGTAATCGCCACTACGGTGCCTTCGAAGTCGTGCAGGAAGCGTTCCAGCCAGGCCACGGATTCTGCATCCAGGTGGTTGGTCGGTTCGTCGAGCAGCAGCATGTCAGGTTTTTCAAGCAGCAGGCGGCACAGTGCCACACGGCGGCGTTCACCCCCGGAGAGGGTCGCCACTTTTGCATCCCAGTCTGGCAGACGCAGCGCATCAGCGGCGCGTTCCAGCTGGCTGTTCAGGTTGTGGCCGTCGTGTGCCTGAATGATCTCTTCCAGTCTGCCCTGTTCAGCCGCCAGTTTATCGAAATCAGCTTCCGGCTCTGCGTACAGTGCATAGACTTCATCAAGGCGTTTTAAGGCACCAACGACTTCAGATACCGCTTCTTCCACGGAATCACGCACGGTGTGTTCCATGTTCAGCTGAGGTTCCTGAGGCAGGTAACCGATTTTCAGATCAGGCTGCGGACGTGCTTCACCTTCGATGTCGGTATCGATACCGGCCATGATGCGCAGCAGGGTGGATTTACCTGAACCGTTCAGACCCAGAACACCGATTTTGGCGCCAGGGAAGAAACTCAGGGAGATGTTCTTAAGAATATGACGCTTCGGCGGAACAACTTTGCCGAGGCGATGCATGGAATATACGTATTGAGCCACGTTGTTTTGAGCCTCTTTCTCTGCGGGCCGCGCGCTGTCTGCGAAGGGCAGGCGCTGCGGCAAATTAAAGCCAGCCCCGCCTGACTGCGGCATGACTGATAAGGGTTCCGACTGGGAAGTTTAGCGTGTTTCAGTCGGGTTCCCAACCATCAGGTTCACAGTAAGGCAAGAATGTGACCGGCCAGCCGCAGAAGGGAGAAAAATCAGCCGAAAGGAACCGTGAATTCATCCGGCTCGCTGGTGGGGCGCAGCGGCTGAATGCGGCCCACAAACATCCCTGAGGTCAGGATGTCCGTCAGCTTAACCACATGATAAATCGCCTGTTTGTTCTGGGTTTTTACCTTGCGCTTAATATTGCCTTTATGCGAGGCCACGGTTTTCTGTTTGATATTCAGGTGCTGGGAAATATTTTCCGTGTTCAGCCCTGACATCCACATTTTCAGAATGCTGGACTCGGTGCGGCTCAGGCTGACCGGGGTCAGATCCAGCGGCAGTCCGTTATCGCCCGAGCGTGACAGATGCAGATTGTGGGCGATCAGCTGATAAATGGTGGTCGTCCGGATGGATTTGGACAAAATAATGATGTTTTTGCGGATCGGCACATAGTTCTGATAATTCAGGTTTTCTTTGGAAATGAAAACAAAAAACAGTGTGCCGGGATGCGCGTCGATCACGGCACGCAGGGCGTGGCCGGATTGCGCATCCGACGTAAAACAATCTTCATTCACGAAGATGATTTCAGGCGTCAGGGAATTGCATGTCGCTTGCAGTTCATTGATGTCCTTAAGCGAAAGAATGTCTTTCGGGTGTTGTCCGTTTAATTGCAAAAGCGAATGCAATGCCAGCTGTGTGTAATAGCACTTATCTACAATGAGCGATGACATTGTTTTTTACCTATTTTTTGGCCTCTGTTTGACTGCAAAACAGCCAGAGAGCTCGTTTTTATAAAACTTACCGTGTCGCGATGGGGCACATTCCCGTAAAAGTTGCCGGTCATCGGCAAAACTAACATTGCTGTGAAAAGGGATAGCCCTGGAGAGAGTAATAAGGGGGTAAAGGATTGATGTAAATCAGCAGAACGGGCTTTGGGACGTTTTGTGAGATCTTTGAGACGAATTGAGTGCGGGAGAGGCTAAAGTTTCAGAATGATGATGTTTTTTATCGTAAAACGCCGGGTCACACAAGGTCACCCGGCGGCAGGAAAAGGTCAGACTTTCTTGCGAATGAAGCGGTTAACCAGCCACTTCTCGATTTCGACAATCACGAAGATCATCGCACCGACCACCAGCGTAATGCCCCAGAATTTCAGCGGCATCGGCACGGTACCGAACAGCTGGTTCATCACCGGCAGGTAAATCAGCGCCAGTTGCAGGAGCAGCAGCACGCCGGAAACAATCCACAACCCTTTGTTAACGAACACTTCGCGGGTCAGCGGGAAGCGGTCCATCACGCGGCAGTTAAACATGTACACCCACTGCGCGGTAACCAGCGTCTGCAACAGCACGGTGCGGATCAAATCGCTGCTGTAGCCCCGTGGCTGCATCCAGGCTTCCAGCACGAAGGCGCTGCAGGCAATCAGGATACCGACAAACGCGATGCGCCAGACCGCATGCAGGTCGAGAACGTGCTGACCCGGCGCGCGCGGACGGCGGCGCATCATGCCTTTTTCACCCGGCTCGAAGGCCAGACCGAACGACAGCGTGGTCGACGTCGCCATGTTCATCCATAAAATCTGAACCGGCGTCAGCGGAATGACCGCTCCGGCCAGAATTGCCAGGATAATCAGCAGCCCCTGCGCGAGGTTAGTCGGCAGAATAAACAGAATCGTTTTCTTCAGGTTGTCGTAAACGCGACGACCTTCCCTGACCGCGCTGGCGATGGTGGCAAAATTGTCATCGGTCAGCACCATGTCAGCGGCTTCTTTGGTGACTTCGGTGCCTTTGATCCCCATCGCGATACCGACGTCCGCCTGTTTCAGCGCAGGCGCATCGTTAACGCCGTCGCCGGTCATGCCGACCACTTCGCCGTTATCCTGCAAGGCTTTGACCAGACGCAATTTATGCTCAGGACTGGTACGGGCAAAGATGTCGTACTGGCTGGCCGCGACGGCCAGTTCGGCGTCATCCATGTGCTCGAGCTGGTAACCGGTGATCGAGTCGCCGCTGTTGCCAATCCCTAACATTTTGCCGATGGCCATGGCGGTTTCCTGATGGTCACCGGTGATCATCTTCACGCGGATCCCGGCCTGCTGGCACTGCGTAATGGCATCGATAGCCTCAGGGCGTGGCGGATCCATCATGCCGGCGATACCCGCAAAAATCAGACCCTGTTGCAGATGGCGGTGATTCAGGTCGCCGTCGATCTCCGGCTCATCTTTCAGCGCCGCCGCCACCATGCGCAGACCCTGACGGGCGTAGCGCGCCATCTCTTCTTCCCAGTACTCACGACGGAAAGGGCGCACGCCGTCTTCGGTCAGTTCAAACGCAGCCAGCGAGAACAGCACATCCGGCGCACCGGTCACGAACAGACGGGTTTTGCCGTTGATACGTTGCAGCGTGGACATGTATTTGTGCTTAGAATCGAACGGGATTTTATCCAGCGGTTCGACTTTGCCGATATTCAGGCTGGACTTGGCGGCCAGCACTTTCAGCGCGCCGGAAGTCGGCCCGCCGGTAATGCCCCAGTGGCCTTTGTCGTCCTGCATCAGCTGGCTGTCGTTGCACAAATCCACGGCGGTGATGAAGGTGTTGAGCACCGGCGTATTGATGACATCAATCTGTTTCCGGGTTTGCGCGTCAACAATCCGGCCTTTCGGCTGGTAGCTTTCACCTTCTACCTGATACGCGCGGTCGGCCAGAATGACGGCTTTCACGGTCATTTCGTTCATGGTCAGCGTGCCGGTTTTATCCGAGCAGATCACGGTCATGGAACCGAGGGTTTCCACCGTCGGCAGCTTACGGATAATGGCGTGATTGCGCGCCATCGACTGCACGCCCAGCGACAGGATAATCGAGATAATCGCCGGTAAGCCTTCAGGAACCGAGGCGACGGCCAGACTGATTAACGAGAGCAGCAGTTCGCCCAGCGGCATATCGCGCAGGATGAAAGCGAAGACAAACAGGAATGCCATCATCAGCAGAATCAGGGCGAAAATGCCTTTGCCCAGTTTGTCGATCTGCTGCAACAGCGGGGTGCGCTGTGGCGTAATCGACGACATCATCTGGTTGATATGACCCAGTTCGGTGTCTTTACCGGTGGCGTACACCACACCGGTTGCGGTGCCGCCACTGATCATGGTGCCGGAGAACAGCAGGTTGTGGCGGTCGCCGATCATGACTTCATCGTCAATGGTCCGGGCATTTTTGACCACCACGGTGGATTCACCGGTCAGGATCGCTTCTTCGACCTGCAGGTTATGCGCGCTGACAATGCGCAGGTCCGCCGGAATTTTGTCTCCCGGACGCAGTTGCACGATATCGCCGGGCACCAGCTGGTCGGCATTAATGGTCTGCACCTGCCCGTCACGCACCACCACGGCCTGACTGGAGAGCATATTCTGAATACTTTTCAGCGACTTCTCGGCGCTGTTTTCCTGCAGGAAACCAATCAGGGCATTGATGACGGCGACGCCCAGGATCACCAGCGTATCAACCCAGTGCCCCATGGCACCGGTCACCACCGCAGCCGCGAGCAGGATATAAATCAGGACGTCATTGAAGTGCGCCAGAAAACGCATCAGCGCGCTTTTGGCGGCTTTTTCCGGCAATGCGTTCGGGCCATATTCATTCAGACGCGCGCTGGCATCCTGCTGGCTCAGGCCATTTTCGCCGGTATCCAGACGTTGCATGGCATCACTACCACTGATCTGATACCAGGCTTTGTTTTCTGCCCTGACCGATGAGGAAGGGCTGGCATTCGTTTTTACAGATGAACGTGAATGAGTCATATACTTTTCCATAAGCGATGAACAAGTGCGCTATTAATATTTATTTCAATCCGGACGGTGAAATAGCGAATATCAAATAAAACATGTTTTCAATAGACTCTGATAATAAAGACTTATCCGGTAATAAATTTGATCTGAGCCAATAAATACTTTGTTGCGTTAAGTTTAATAATAAATGTCTATTAAAATCATACTGATAAATGCATTAGGAATTTCGTTATTATTTACATGTTATTTAACATTTGTTTAGAAAGTAAATATCAACGTAAAGAGACGTAAATAAAGCTGAGTTTTGTCAGTGTGGTTATTTTTACTGAAATAGTAAGGCTGCTAATTAACTGTCAAATAGCGGGAAATACCCGCTATTTAATTGCGGATATTCCGCACTGAAAATGATCTCCGCCGCGACGTTCTGTGACAGAAAATAGATCTGCCGCTGTCTGGTAACTGCCCGTCGCTTGCACCACACTGTGTAAAGTTTGTGATGCCGTCCCCGCATCGCTTCAATTTTAAAAATGAATCGATTAGCGTAGTGGCTGTCTACACAATGCAGAACAGTTTCGGCACAACCCGTGAGGATAAAGGTAAGTATGGTCAAGGTGGACAAATGGCACTCTCTGGCAATGAGCGTATTGCTGGTAACGGTATCGGGCGTGGCGAAAGCTGACTCGCTGGACGCACAACGTCAGCACTATATGCAGATTAAACAGGCGTGGGATAACAATCAGTTGGATGTCGTCAGCCAGCTGATGCCCACGCTGGAAGATTATCCGCTTTATCCTTATCTGGAATACCGGCAACTGACGCAGGATCTGGCTGACGCGACGCCGTCGCAGGTGAATGCTTTTGTCAAAGCGAACCCGACATTGCCGCCCGCACGATCCCTGCCTGCCCGTTATGTGAATGAACTGGCACGCCGTCAGGACTGGAACAGTTTGCTTTCTTTCAGCCCGCAGCCGCCGAAACCGGTCGCCGCGCGCTGTAACTACTATTACGCCAAATGGGCGACGGGCGATCAGAAAACCGCGTTTGACGGTGCGAAAGACATCTGGCTGACCGGCACCTCGCTGCCCAATACCTGCGACAAACTGTTTTCCGTCTGGCAGGGCGCAGGTAATCAGACCGCGCTGACCACGCTGCAACGTATCGGTCTGGCGATGAAAACCGGCAACACCAATCTGGTGAATTATCTGGCGAAGCAGTTACCGCCGGATTATCAGACCATGCGCGATGCGCTGCTGGATCTGCAAAACAACCCGAATACCATTGAAAGCTTTGCGCGCGGCGTCGGTCCGACCGATTTTACCCGCAACGCCACCAGCATTACCTTCGCCCGTATCGCCCGTGACGATGCGGATAATGCCCGTTCGATGATCCCGGTGCTGGCACGTTTACAGGAAATGAGCGACAGCGAGCGTCTGGATCTGGAAGAAGCCGTGGCCTGGCGTTATATGGGCAGCGATGCCACGCCGGAGCAGGCAGCATGGCGCGACAACGTCATTTTGCGCAGCCATTCCACCACGCTTGTTGAGCGCCGTATCCGCATGGCGCTGGCAGCCGGCGACCGTCAGGGGCTGAGTCAGTGGCTGGATCGTTTGCCATCTGATGCGCTTCAGGCGGATGAATGGCAATACTGGCGTGCGTCGGTGATGATCGATAAGGGTCAGCGCACGCAGGGTGAAGCGATGTTGCGTACGTTAATGAAGGGGCGCGGATTCTATCCGATGGCCGCTGCGCAAAAGCTGAACGTCACCTATCCGATGCAGATTTCTGTGGCTGCGACGCCTGATGCCAGCATTGCGAAACTGCCGGAAGTGGCGCGCGTTCGTGAACTGATGTACTGGCAGATGGACAATCTGGCGCGTACCGAATGGAGCTATCTGGTCAGCAGCCGCACGGAATCCCAGCAGTCGGCACTGGCGCGGTATGCCTTCGAACAGAAATGGCCGGATCTCAGCGTGCAGGCGACCATTACCGGCAAGCTGTGGGATTATCTGGAAGAGCGTTTCCCGCTGGCGTGGCCGGATGAATTCCGTCGTGCCACCAATGATAAAGGCATCACGCAAAGTTACGCGATGGCGATTGCCCGTCAGGAAAGTGCGTGGAACCCGAAAGCCCGTTCACCGGTCGGCGCGTCGGGTCTGATGCAGGTGATGCCTGCGACCGCGCAGCATACCGTGGATATGTTTGGTCTGCAGGGTTACAGCAATCCGGCGCAACTGCTGGATCCGCAAATGAACATCACCATCGGCACCAGCTATCTGGAATATGTCTATCAGATGTTTGGCCGCAACCGTATTTTATCCAGCGCAGCCTATAACGCCGGGCCTTCCCGCGTGAATACCTGGCTGGGTAACAGCGCGGGCAGGGTGGATTCGGTGGCCTTTATCGAGAGTATCCCTTTCTCCGAAACGCGCCGATATGTTAAAAATGTGTTGGCATATGATGCGTTTTATCGCTATTTTTTACATCAACCGGCCAAGATTTTGACCGATGCTGAATGGCAGAGGCGTTACTGATCCCGGATCGTTTATGGTAAGCTGCTGTACTAGTTTAATAGTATGGCAGCCTTCTCATGACTCAACGACCAATCACTGACCCTGCTCTTTCCCAACAAGGCAATGAGGACTGGCAGTGCTTTCTGGCACTGCTACAGCAATCTTTTGCTGAAAATCTGCATCAGGATCTGCTGCAACTGCTGCTTACGCCCGACGAACGTGCGGCGCTGGGTACGCGGGTGCGCATTATTCAGGAGCTGATGCGGGGAGAGATGAGTCAGCGTGAGCTGAAAAGCCAGCTGGGTGCAGGCATCGCGACGATTACACGCGGATCCAATGGCCTGAAAACGGCACCGGCTGCGCTGAAGGATTGGCTGGGTGAGCAACTGCTGACAGACAAAACGGACGACTGAAGCGCCCGTTTCTGTCTTTCATTCATTTCAATGGGTCTGGGCGCGGGTTTGATAAACCGTATTATGGAAAGGCGCCAGAGCCAGAACCAGTGCCTGATGATAGACGCTGGTGCGGGTCAGTTTACCGGCGGTAAAGACACCAATAGCACCGCCTTTGCGTTTCACTTCTGCGATACCCGTCAGTTTTTCCATCTCATCCCCCAGTTCACTGCCCTGGTTGATCCCCTGTAAAATGATTTCAGGTAACATTAAACTGGCTGAACGGGATTCGCCGCGCTGGTGCATATTCTCAATCACCATCCACGCGAAGGTCATATTGTCTTCGATACCCGCTTCCACGCCGACCCAGAAGTCTGCTTCGGGACGAACCTGACGTGCGCCGATTACGCGGTGGCGTGCTCCGGTACGGGTTTCATTACTGCCGATAGGCTGACTGGGAACACCACTGTCGACGTCAACGCCTTCAATGCGAAATGCCTCAGCGCCGAAAATATCTTCAAAAGCCATGGCGATAGCTTTAATTTTTGCCGGGTTAGTGGTTGCAGCGACAACATGGTACATAGAGTTTTAGCATCCTTTAGCAAATTTCACGCAGTATAACGGAAAACACTCATGTTACAGGTATATCTCGTCCGTCATGGCGAAACAGAATGGAACGCCGCACGCCGTATTCAGGGGCAGTCAGACAGCCCGCTGACAGCAAAAGGTCTGTATCAGGCCCGTCAGGTTGCTCAGCGCGTGCGCGATGAAGGGATCACTCACGTTATCACCAGTGATTTAGGACGTACCCGCCACACGGCGCAGATTATCGCTGATGCCTGTGGCTGTGAAGTCATCAATGAGCCGCGTTTGCGCGAATTGCATATGGGGGTGCTGGAAGAACGTATTCTGGATGGCCTGACGGAACAGGAAGAAGGCTGGCGTAAGCAGATGGTCGATGGCTCACCGAAAGGGCGTATCCCCGAAGGCGAAACCATGACCGAACTGGCCGCGCGTATGCGTGCCGCGCTCGACAGCTGCCTGGATTTACCGCCGGGAAGCAAACCGCTGCTGGTCAGCCACGGCATCGCGCTGGGTTGCCTGATCAGCACGATCCTCGGATTACCGGCGTATGCGGAGCGCCGTCTGCGTCTGCGTAACTGTTCACTGTCGCGTGTCGATCACCAGAAAAGCGCCTGGCTGGCGAATGGCTGGATTGTTGAAACGGCGGGCGATGTCTCACATCTTGATTTGCCCGCGTTAGACGAGTTGCAACGCTAACGCCAGAAGGCGTTAGCGGCGGATAGGGATCAGGTAATCACACTGTAATTCGGTTGGCGTCGTGCCGGGGGCACGGCCATTCGTGTAAAAGCGTTCGATATCCTGTCCCTTTCTGCGGGTCAGTTTTAATGTTGGCAGACAGGTGCTGTACAACGTCAGAATAAATTCCTGCAAATGCTCCGGCGTGCCATTGTAATGGAACATGGCATATTCACCGTGCTGCAACACAATCGGCTGACCTTCTACGTTTTCCGGCAGATGCTGGGCTTCCAGTGCAGTCGTGTACAATACTTCCTGCTCGTCATCTTTTTCCTGGCTTGGACGCGAATGGTGCAGGCCATAAAGGATCGGCGGCAGCGTTTTCGCCTCGCCGATATACTGACGCCAGAAATGACGACGCATCTCGTTGCGGTAGGTGGTGATTTGCTCCAGCGTACAGGCGTAGCTTTGCGTCATGCCGACCAGATGCTGTTCCGGCAACGAGATATACTCAGGCTGCGGCAAAATGAAGGCACCCAGACGGATCGGCGGGCAGATACCGAAGGAATGCCAGTCTTCAGCACGACGGTATAAGGCCGGCGTTTGCGCGAACTGTTTTTTGAACGCCCGGGTAAACGTCTGTTGAGAGTCAAAACGGTACTGAAGAGCGATATCTAAAATCGGGCGACTGGTGAGGCGTAAAGCGACAGCCGCTTTTGACAGGCGGCGGGCACGAATATAAGCGCCAATGGCATTATTAGTGACATCTTTAAACATGCGCTGCAGGTGCCACTTGGAATAGCCGGCCTTGGCTGCGACATTGTCGAGTGACAAGGGCTGGTCTAAATGGGTTTCTAACCAGCTAAGAAGGTCACGAATGATTCCTGCTTGATCCATAGATCGTCCTCGTTGAACTAAGATAAATGCACAGAATGATGGGCGGCATAATAACAACTTTTTCCTGAGAAGACTTCCTAAGAATTTTTTGGCTATCTGTGCTATTTACAGGTGTTACAGAGTATTTCATTCCGAAAGTGTGAATACACGCTTTCTGATTGGGGTTTCTTTAGAAAACAACGTCATGCTCATGACGTGGAGTAACTTAATGAATAAATGTTGGATTTTTGTTTTTGGGATGTTTGCTTTTTGTTCGGGAGCAGCACAGGCAGAGCAGGTCGGGTCTGTCGATACGGTCTTCAAGTTATTCGGTCCAGACCACAAAATCGTGGTCGAGGCCTTTGATGATCCTGATATTAAAAATGTAACTTGTTATATCAGTCGCGCAAAAACCGGTGGAATTAAGGGCGGATTAGGTCTGGCCGAAGATACGTCGGATGCGGCGATTTCCTGTCAGCAGGTCGGCCCTATTGATCTCAGTGACAAGATTAAGCAGGGGAAAGATAAGGGCACCGTGGTTTTCCAGAAACGGACATCGCTGGTGTTCAAAAAGCTGCAGGTGGTGCGTTTTTATGATGAAAAACGTAACGCGCTTATCTACCTGAGCTATTCCGATAAAGTCGTCGATGGCTCACCGAAAAATGCGCTCAGCGCGGTGCCGATTATTCCGTGGGCGCACAGCGCACCCTGAATTTTCAGCATGATGCACAAAACAAAAGGCCAGCTTTCGCTGGCCTTTAACGTTGGATCACATCGACTACACAGCGGTTGGCAACCTTCTGTATCAGTCTTCCAGATCGCCGCAGAAACGGTAACCTTCGCCGTGAATGGTGGCGATGATTTCAGGCGTATCCGGCGTAGCTTCGAAATGCTTACGGATGCGACGGATGGTCACGTCAACGGTACGGTCATGCGGTTTCAGTTCGCGGCCGGTCATTTTCTTCAGCAGATCGCCACGGGTTTGGATTTTGCCCGGGTTTTCGCAGAAATGCAGCATGGCGCGGAATTCACTGCGCGGTAATTTGTACTGTTCGCCTTGCGGGCTGATCAGTGAACGGCTGTTGATGTCGAGTTCCCAGCCATTGAATTTGTAGCTTTCAACCAGACGACGTTCTTCACCGGTAGTGCCCAGGTTCATCGTGCGGGACAGCAGGTTACGGGCGCGGATGGTCAGTTCACGCGGGTTGAATGGCTTGGTGATGTAGTCATCAGCGCCGATTTCCAGACCTAAAATCTTATCAACTTCGTTGTCGCGGCCGGTCAGGAACATCAGAGCAACGCTGGCTTGTTCGCGCAGTTCGCGTGCCAGCAGCAGGCCGTTTTTGCCTGGCAGGTTGATGTCCATGATAACCAGATTGATGTCATTTTCGGACAGAATGTGGTGCATTTCAGCGCCATCATTAGCTTCATGTACCATGTAGCCTTCTGCTTCAAAAATGCTCTTTAACGTATTACGTGTCACTAACTCGTCTTCGACGATCAGAATGTGAGGGGTCTGCATGATTGCTACCTAAGATTGCCAACAAATAGAAAATAGGAGTACAGAAGTCCTTGTTATCCCAATGAATTATGATGCCTTATTGGCCATCTCACTCGTTACATGACTAAAGTACGTAAACGCGTTCTCGATGCAATTTCCATCAACGGCAACAACATCGCAAGCTCGGTCAGGGATTCCACTTTCTGCAGTTCCACGGGGTCCTAAAGCGGCGCATATCCTAACCCTATTAACAGCAATATAACAGCGAGTGCCGAAATTACCACCCAACAAAATTACGGTTTGTTGACATATATCAAGTTCAATTGTAGCACGGTAACAGAACAGTGAAAAACACTTACAAGAATGCACGCTTGAGTCACATTTCGGCCTTTATTGTACACGATTCAGCAAATCCTCATGAAACGAAAGATAAATGCAAAATCTGTATAGGTCATTATTATATATCCATATGAAAAATAATGACTAATTTTTTAAGGAAATGTGCTTAACCGCGCCAGCAGCTTTTTTACCTGCCGGCTAAGCTTTTCCGATAAAATAAAGGAATATATCCAGTAGACTGTTAAGTTCTTGTGAAGAATATAAACGATGAATAGGTCTGAAACAGGATAAAATTTCATCGCTGAAATACAGGCGACAAATTCTTCCCTCTCCCTGCAAAGGCGCGATATGCAACTTCATATTATTTTAGTCTCCCCGGCGCGGCCGGAAAATGTCGGTGCGGCAGCCCGTGCCATGAAAACCATGGGTTTTGCTTCCTTGCGGATTGTTGACAGCGAAGCGCACCTCAAGCCGGAAGCTGGCTGGGTCGCTCACGGCTCCCAGGAGATCCTGCAAAATGCCCTGCATTTCGACACGCTGGCAGAAGCCCTGGCCGGTATCGATTTCACGGTAGCCACGACGGCGCGCAGCCGGGCGAAGTTTCACTATTACTGCACGCCGCAGGAACTGCAGGTGCAGCTCGAAGAGAAAAGCCAATGGGTGAACCATGCGGCGCTGGTGTTTGGGCGCGAGGATTCCGGGCTGACCAATGAGGAACTGGAACTGGCCGACGTGCTGACCGGCGTGCCGATGGTGGCGGATTATCCGTCGCTCAATCTCGGCCAGGCGGTGATGGTGTTCTGCTATCAGCTCTCTTCGCTTAACCAGGTGACGTCAGCCAAACCTGAAAATGCCGAAGCCGGACAGTTGTCCGCATTGCGTGCGCGGGTCGGACGCTTACTGGAAAATGTCGGGGCAGAAGATGACCAGAAATTGTCCGACTGGCTGCATCAGCGCCTGGGTCTGTTGCAGCAACGGGACGCGGCGATGCTGCATACTTTGCTGCATGACATCGAAAAAAAGCTGACCCAATGATGTGAGGGGAATCTTTGCAGCGACAGTTTGATATCCGGTGAGTGATGCGCAGGCCTGGCGATTCCACTGGAATGGGTTGCGATGGCAGAGCATTACCCCTTTGATTCTGCGCGTGATAAACCGGGCGAAAACAGAAAAAAATTGACTTATTGTGCCTTATGCTTTAGCTAATAGAGGCAGACAGAGTACAAACCTAAAGACAGACAGAAAATAAAAATGCGAATCATCAGCCTGAACACAACAATTATTACCACCACCGATACCACAGGTAACGGGGCGGGCTGACGCGTACAGGAAAAAGAAAAAAGCCCGCACCTAACCAGTGCGGGCTTTTTTTTTACCTTTTAACGAGAGCTTCAGGAGAGAACCAGAAATGCGAGTGTTGAAATTTGGCGGGACCTCGGTAGCAAACGCAGAACGCTTCTTGCGGGTTGCGGACATTATGGAAAGCAATGCGCGTCAGGGACAGGTCGCGACGGTATTATCCGCGCCTGCCAAAATCACCAACTATCTGGTCGCCATGATTGAGCGAACTGTCGCAGGACAGGACATTCAGACCATCATGAGTGATGCAGAAAACATTTTTGGTCAGCTGATCACCGGTCTCGCAGCCGCCCAGCCCGGCTTTGATTTACCGAAAGTGAAAGCTTTCGTCGATCATGAATTCGCTCAGCTGAAACAGCTGATGCATGGCATCACCCTGCTGGGGCAATGCCCGGACAGCGTCAATGCTTCCATCATCTGTCGCGGCGAAAAACTGTCTATTGCCATCATGGAAGCGGTGTTCCGTGCCAAAGGTTTTGGCGTCACCGTGATTAACCCGGTCGAAAAACTGCTCGCGCAGGGGCATTACCTCGAATCCACCGTAGATATCAACGAATCCACCCGCCGCATCGCCGCCAGCGCCATTCCTGCCGATCACATCGTGCTGATGGCCGGATTCACTGCCGGTAACGAGCAGGGGGAACTGGTGGTGCTCGGACGCAACGGTTCCGACTATTCTGCCGCCGTGCTGGCCGCCTGTTTACGCGCCGACTGTTGCGAGATCTGGACCGACGTCGACGGCGTTTATACCTGTGACCCGCGCACCGTGCCGGATGCCCGCTTACTGAAATCGATGTCCTATCAGGAAGCGATGGAGTTGTCGTATTTTGGGGCGAAAGTCCTTCACCCGCGTACCATCCTGCCGATTGCTCAGTTCCAGATCCCTTGCCTGATCAAAAACACCACCAACCCGCAGGCGCCGGGCACCCTGATTGGCAGCGAAAGCCTCGGCGACAACACGCCGGTGAAAGGCATCACTAATCTGAACAACATGGCGATGATCAACGTTTCCGGTCCGGGAATGAAAGGGATGATCGGCATGGCGGCGCGTGTGTTCGCGGTGATGTCCCGTTCAGGCATTTCCGTGGTGCTGATCACCCAGTCTTCTTCCGAATACAGCATCAGTTTCTGCGTACCGCAGAGCGAGCTGGAGCGCGCCCGTAAAGCGCTGGAAGACGAATTCTACCTCGAGCTGAAAGACGGCCTGCTGGAGCCGCTGGATGTGATGGAGAAGCTGGCCGTTATTTCCGTGGTCGGCGACGGTATGCGCACACTGCGCGGTATTTCGGCGAAATTCTTCTCTGCACTGGCGAGCGCCAATATCAATATTGTGGCGATCGCGCAGGGCTCTTCCGAACGTTCCATTTCCGTGGTCGTCAATAATGACGATGCGACGACCGGCGTGCGTGTCAGCCACCAGATGTTGTTCAATACCGATCAGGTGATCGAAGTCTTCCTGATTGGCGTCGGCGGTGTCGGCGGGGCGTTGATCGAACAGATCCGCCGTCAGCAGGCGTGGCTGAAAACCAAACATATCGATCTGCGCGTCTGCGGTATCGCCAACTCCCGCGCGTTACTGACCAACGTGCACGGCATTGCGCTGGAAACCTGGCGTGATGAGCTGGGTGCCGCCAAAGAGCCGCTGAATCTGGGCCGTCTGATCCGTCTGGTGAAAGAGTATCACCTGCTGAACCCGGTGATCGTTGACTGTACGTCGAGTCAGGAAGTGGCCGATCAATACGCCGATTTCCTGGCCGACGGTTTCCACGTCGTGACGCCAAACAAGAAAGCCAACACTTCCTCCATGAATTACTACTATCAGCTGCGTAAAGCGGCGGATGGCTCACGCCGTAAATTCCTCTACGACACCAACGTCGGCGCGGGCTTACCGGTCATTGAGAACCTGCAAAACCTGCTGAATGCCGGTGATGAACTGGTGCGTTTCTCCGGTATTCTGTCCGGCTCGCTGTCCTTCATTTTCGGTAAGCTGGATGAAGGCATGTCGTTGTCTGCCGCCACCTTGCAGGCGAAGGAGATGGGCTACACCGAACCGGATCCGCGTGATGACCTGTCCGGTATGGACGTCGCCCGTAAATTGCTGATCCTGGCGCGTGAGGCCGGTTACAAACTGGAACTGACCGATATCGATGTGGAATCTGTTCTGCCGCCGTCTTTCAATTCAGAAGGCTCAGTGAACGATTTTGTGGCGCGTCTGCCGGAACTGGATGCTGAATTTGCGCAGCGTGTGGCAGAGGCGACCGCCGCAGGGAAAGTATTGCGTTATGTCGGGGCTATCGAAGACGGTCAGTGCAAAGTAAAAATCGATGCCGTCGATGGTAATGACCCGCTTTATAAAGTAAAAAATGGGGAGAATGCGCTGGCGTTTTACAGCCGCTATTATCAGCCATTGCCGTTGGTTCTGCGTGGCTACGGTGCCGGTAATGATGTGACGGCGGCAGGTGTGTTTGCCGATCTTTTGAGAACGCTGTCATGGAAGTTAGGAGTTTAATATGGTTAAGGTGTATGCCCCGGCTTCAATCGGGAACGTCAGCGTCGGCTTCGATGTTCTGGGCGCAGCGGTGTCTCCGGTGGATGGCACGCTGCTGGGCGACTGTGTTTCCGTGGAAGCGGCCACAGCATTCAGTCTGAAAAACGAAGGCAAGTTTGTCTCCAAACTGCCTGACCGCATGGAAGACAATATCGTTTATCAGTGCTGGCAGCGTTTCTGTCAGGAAATCGGCAGGGAAGTGCCGGTGGCGATGACGCTGGAAAAAAACATGCCGATTGGCTCCGGTCTGGGATCCAGCGCCTGTTCGGTGGTCGCCGGTCTGATGGCGATGAATGAATTTTGCGGTAAGCCGCTGAATGAAAACCAGATGCTGTTGCTGATGGGCGAGCTGGAAGGGCGTATTTCCGGCAGCGTGCATTTCGACAATGTGGCGCCATGCTACCTGGGCGGCATTCAGCTGATGCTGGAAGAGCACGATATCATCAGCCAGAACGTGCCCTGTTTTGACGACTGGCTGTGGGTGATGGCGTATCCGGGGATTAAAGTCTCGACCGCGGAAGCGCGCGCTATTTTACCCGCACAGTATCGCCGTCAGGATTGCATCAGCCACGGACGCTATCTGGCAGGCTTTATTCACGCCTGCCATACGCAGCAACCGGCGCTGGCCGCGAAACTGATGAAAGATGTGATTGCTGAACCTTACCGCACCCGTTTGCTGCCGGGCTTTGCCGAAGCGCGCAGTGCCGCAGAAGAAATTGGTGCGCTGGCGTGCGGGATTTCCGGTTCCGGCCCGACGCTGTTTGCAGTATGTAACGACAGCGCGACAGCGAAACGTATGGCTGACTGGTTGCAGACGCATTATCTGCAAAATGACGAAGGCTTTGTTCATATTTGTCGTCTTGATACCGCGGGCGCGCGGGTATTGGGATAACTCGATAATTTATTGGGATAACTAATGAAACTGTACAACCTGAAGGATCACAACGAGCAGGTCAGCTTTGCTCAGGCCGTCAAACAAGGTCTTGGAAAACAGCAGGGTTTATTCTTCCCGCTGGAACTGCCTGAGTTTGAACTGACTGAAATCGACCGCTTGCTGGAACTGGATTTCGTCACCCGCAGCAGCCGTATTCTCTCTGCTTTCATCGGCGATGAGATCCCGGAAGAAGAGTTACATCAGCGCGTGAAAAATGCGTTTGCCTTCCCGGCGCCGGTTGCCAAAGTAGAAGAAGACATTGCCTGTCTGGAGCTGTTCCACGGCCCGACCCTGGCCTTTAAAGATTTCGGCGGCCGCTTCATGGCGCAGATCCTGACTCAGGTTTCAGGTGACGAGCCGGTGACCATTCTGACCGCAACGTCCGGTGATACCGGTGCGGCAGTGGCGCATGCCTTCCACGGCCTGAAGAATGTCCGTGTGGTGATCCTCTATCCTCGCGGAAAAATCAGCCCGTTGCAGGAAAAACTGTTCTGTACCCTTGGCGGCAACATCCATACTGTCGCCATCGACGGCGACTTTGATGCCTGTCAGGCGCTGGTGAAACAGGCGTTTGATGATGAAGAACTGAAACATGCGCTGAAGCTGAACTCGGCCAACTCCATCAACATCAGCCGTCTGCTGGCGCAGATTTGTTACTACTTTGAAGCGGTGGCCCAGTTGCCGCAGGAAGCGCGCAATCAGCTGGTAGTTTCTGTGCCAAGCGGTAACTTCGGTGATCTGACCGCCGGTCTGCTGGCGAAATCTCTCGGCCTGCCGGTGAAACGCTTTATCGCAGCGACCAACGCCAATGACACGGTGCCGCGTTTCCTGTCAAACGGCGAGTGGGAACCGAAGAAAACCGTTGCGACGCTGTCGAACGCGATGGATGTCAGCCAGCCAAACAACTGGCCGCGCGTGGAAGAACTCTATCGCCGTAAAACCTGGCAGCTGAAAGATCTGGGCTTCGGCGCGGTCAGCGATGACACCACCGAAGACGCGATGCGTGAGCTGGCGAATATCGGTTATATTTCAGAACCTCACGCCGCTATCGCCTACCGCGTGCTGCGCGATCAGCTGCAACCGGGCGAGTTCGGTCTGTTTATCGGCACCGCACATCCGGCGAAATTTAAGGAAAGCGTGGAAGCGATTCTGGATCAGGATATCGGTTTGCCGAAAGAACTGGCGGATCGCGCTGACCTGCCGTTGCTGTCGCACAACCTGCCAGCTGATTTCAGCGAAATGCGCGCATTCCTGATGGCGCTGCCTGAATAAACGCTGTGAGCTGAAATGCAAAAGCCCTCTTCACGAGGGCTTTTTTATGCCTGTCGGTCGGGTAAATCAGCGTTCAGGGCGGGTAAACACCAGCTCATTGCCCTGCGAACGTGATTCGTCAAAGGCATAGCCTTCCAGATTGAAATCCTGAAGTTGTTTCGGCTTATCGAGGCGTTCCTTGATAATAAAGCGGCTCATCAGACCACGCGCTTTTTTGGCATAGAAACTGATGACTTTGTATTTACCGTTCTTCTCGTCGAGGAACACCGGCTTAATGATTTCGCCTTCCAGCCGTTTCGGTTTCACCGCTTTGAAGTATTCATCGGAGGCCAGATTCACCAGCACTTTGCTTTTTTGTTCGCTGAGCAACTGATTGAGTTTGTCAGTCAGTAACTCGCCCCAGAAGGCATACAGGTTCGCGCCCCGGGGATTTTCCAGACGGATACCCATTTCCAGACGGTACGGCATCATCAAATCCAGCGGGCGCAGCAGGCCGTATAAACCCGACAACATCCGCAAATGTTTCTGTGCAAAATCAAAATCTTTTTCGCTGAAATCTTCTGCCTGCAAACCGGTATACACATCGCCTTTAAAGGCCAGCAGCGCCTGACGGGCATTTTCCGGCGTGAAATCCGGCAGCCAGTCATTGAAACGTTCGGCGTTCAGATGGGCCAGTTTATCGCTGATCCCCATCAGTGAAGAGATCTGCGCAGGGGACATTTTGCGCGCCACGGTGATCAGCTGGCTGGATTTATCCAGCAGTTCCGGTTGGGTATAGCGCGTTGTCGCAAGCGGGCTTTCGTAATCGAGCGTTTTGGCAGGTGAAATAATGGTCAGCATAGTCTCGTCCGTTGGTCAGTGACGGTTCACATTCAGGAATGATGAGTTGCCCTACTGTAGCAAAAAAGCCACGACGATGGAGGCATGATATCAATAGGTAAAAGCGTAGAAAATCAGCGCGGAGGAGGGCGTTTATCCCAGATACCCGGATCCAGCTGACCGCGTAATTCAGGGTAATGATCGGGATTAAACACCGGTGTTTTCCCCATGCGCCGCTGGCGATCGTAATCTTTCACCACCTTGACCGCGACGCCCGACAGCAGCAGTAAGGCGGTGAGATTGAGTATCGCCATCAGGGCCATGAAAATATCGGCCAGTTTCCACAGCAGTTGCAGTTCCATCAGACAGCCGCAGAACACCATCGCAATCACCAGCAGGCGGAAAATCAGCAGCTTAACTGGCGCTGCACGGTGCACGAAGCTGAGATTATTTTCGGCATACACATAGTTACCGGCAATGGATGTGAACGCAAAAGAGAACACCAGCACCGCCAGCACAATGTGGCTCCAGCCGGGCATTGACGGGCTGATCGCTTCCCGGATGAGCCGGATACCCGAGGGCGCGTCGGGATTATCCAGCACGCCGGAGGTCAGTACGATCAGCGCGGTGGCGGTGCAGATCACCACGGTATCGATAAACACGGCCAGCATCTGGTTAAACCCCATGGCCGCCGGATGGCTGACCGACGCCATCGCCGCCGCGTTTGGTGAGGAACCCACCCCGGTTTCACTGGCGAATGCGCCGCGTTGCATCCCCTGAGTGATGGCCTGTGTGACACCGTATGCCAGCGCGCCGGAGGCCGCTTCCTGCAGACCGAACGCGCTTTTAAACACCAGCGCCAGAACGCGGGGCAACTGTTCAATGTGATGGCCGATGACCCACAGGGCCAGCAGCAAAAATGCGAAGGCCATCAGCGGGATCAGCCAGCTGGAAAGCCAGACAATGGCGCGTATTCCGCCAAAGATCATCAGGGCGACCAGCGAGGCTAAAATACAGGCGGTCGTCAGCACCGGAACATGCAGCAGATGGAAAGACGCCTGCGCAATGGAATTGGCCTGTAACGCGCTGAAAATAAAGCCGCAGGACAGCACCATCAGCAGCGAGAACAGGACGCCCATCCAGCGCATACCCAGCCCTTTCTCCATATAATCGGCCGGACCGCCGCGAAATTTTCCACGGGTCCCGATGCCTTTATAAATCTGCGCCAGCGTATTTTCTATCAGTGCGGTCGCCATGCTGAACACGCCAATGACCCACATCCAGAAGACGGCGCCCGGCCCGCCGAGCGTAATGGCGATCGCGACGCCAGTCAGGTTGCCGGTCCCGATGCGCGAAGCCAGACTCAGACACAAAATGCGCCAGGGGGAAACGCCGCGCGGATCATGGTTGGAGGCAAAATGGGACAGGGAGAACAGATGGGCAAAGCGGCGTAGCGGAATCAGGCCCAGACGGAAGGTCAGATAAATGCCGGTGCCAAACAGCAGGTAAATCAGGATCGAACTCCAGAGAATGGTGTCGAAAAAATCCAGCAGATCATTCATGAGTTATCCTTGGTTGATTACCCTTCATCGTTTTTATGGTTTTCCTTCAGGGCAATGACCACTTCGGAGGGCTAACATACCTTTTTTATCGAACCGGTAACATATGCATTTTGGCTGAATTTGTGTGTTTTAGAAGGTGAGAAATCCATAGATGTTCGTAGCCGAGCATGCCGTGATATGCGCCTTGCGCCTGGCTTTTTGCATGTTATCATCAGCCAAAGGCAAGGCATGAAAATGCCTATACGAAAACGTCCAAACGATGAGATATGCCATAATGACCGATAAACTGACTTCCCTACGCCAAATGACTCAGGTTGTTGCTGACACCGGAGATATCGCGGCAATGAAGTTGTACCAGCCGCAGGATGCGACCACTAACCCGTCACTGATCCTCAGCGCTGCGCAAATTCCTGAATACCGTAAACTGATCGACGAAGCTATCGCCTGGGCACGTGACCAGAGCAGCGATCATGACCAGCAGATCACTGATGCCGCTGACAAACTGGCAGTAAATATCGGTCTGGAAATCCTGAAACTGGTCCCGGGCCGTATTTCAACAGAAGTTGACGCGCGTCTGTCCTACGACACCGATGCCAGCGTGGCGAAAGCTAAACGCCTGATCAAACTCTACAACGATGCAGGCATCACCAACGACCGTATCCTGATCAAACTGGCTTCTACCTGGCAGGGCATCCGCGCTGCAGAGAAACTGGAAAAAGAAGGCATCAACTGTAACCTGACCCTGCTGTTCTCCTTCGCTCAGGCTCGTGCGTGTGCGGAAGCAGGCGTGTTCCTGATTTCTCCGTTCGTTGGCCGTATCCTCGACTGGTACAAAGCCAATGGCGATAAGAAAGAGTTCGCGCCGAATGAAGATCCGGGCGTTGTGTCTGTGACCGAAATCTACGAATACTACAAACAACACGGCTACGAAACTGTCGTGATGGGTGCAAGCTTCCGTAACATCGGCGAAATCATCGAACTGGCTGGCTGTGACCGTCTGACCATCGCCCCTGCGCTGCTTAAAGAGCTGGCAGAAAGCGAAGGCCCGCTGGAGCGCAAACTGTCCTTCTCCGGTGAAACCAAACCACGTCCGGCGCCACTGAATGAACCTCAGTTCTACTGGGAGCACAACCAGGATCCAATGGCTGTCGACAAACTGGCGGATGGCATCCGTAAGTTTGCAGTCGATCAGGGCAAACTGGAAAAAATGATTTCTGACCTGCTGTAATCAGCACTCAGTTTCAGCAAAAAGCGGCTAATCAGCCGCTTTTTTTGTGCCTGCGATAAAACCACCGGCCGGTTACCGATATACTGAGGGCTGTGACAATGAAGAAAAGTGCTGTGGAGAAATAGCATGGATACATTACGAATTGGTCTGGTATCGGTGTCGGACCGCGCGTCGAACGGTGTTTATCAGGACAAAGGCATTCCGGCGCTGGAAGCGTGGCTGGAAAAAGCGCTCATTACGCCTTTTAAGCTGGAGAAAAAACTGATCCCCGACGAGCAACCGTTAATTGAACAGGCGATCAGTGAACTGGTGGATGAAAGCGGGTGTCATCTGGTGCTGACCACCGGCGGAACCGGACCCGCGCGCCGTGATGTCACGCCGGATGCCACGCTGGCTGTGGCTGACCGGGAGATGCCTGGCTTTGGCGAACAGATGCGCCAGATCAGCCTGCATTTTGTGCCGACGGCGATTTTGTCGCGGCAGGTTGGCGTGATCCGCAAACAGGCGCTGATCCTTAATTTACCCGGCCAGCCGAAATCCATTCAGGAAACGCTGGAAGGACTGAAAGATGCCGACGGTAAAGTGATTGTTTCCGGCATTTTTGCCAGCGTGCCTTACTGCATCCAGTTGCTCGACGGCCCTTATATCGAGACCCATGACAACGTGGTAGCAGCTTTCCGTCCCAAAAGTGCCCGCCGCGATACAAAAAGCTGAATAGCGATCATTTTTAACATTAAGCGTAGTTATGCGTCAGACACCACTGGTGTGAAAAATATTTGCCGTTATAGTAATGATTACTTTACATGAGGTGGCAAAGCCTTTTTCCATTCTTCTCTCTGGTGTCTGACGGTATCCTATGCAACACGCACAATCGCGCCGGTTGAACCGGCAGGACTTCAAAACGCTCTCCCTTGCGGCGTTGGGCGGCGCTCTCGAATTCTACGACTTCATTATTTTCGTCTTCTTCGCTGCGGTGATTGGCGATCTCTTCTTCCCGGCAGACATGCCCGACTGGCTGCGTCAGGTTCAGACCTTTGGTATTTTCGCCGCCGGATATCTGGCACGGCCGCTGGGTGGCATCATCATGGCGCACTTTGGCGATCTGGTGGGCCGTAAGCGGATGTTCAGCCTGAGCATTTTATTAATGGCTTTGCCGACGCTGGCGATGGGGTTGTTACCGACCTACGCCTCGATCGGTATGGCGGCACCGTTACTACTGCTGCTGATGAGGTTGTTACAGGGCGCGGCGATCGGGGGCGAGGTGCCGGGCGCATGGGTCTTCGTGGCAGAACATGTGCCGCGTAACCGCATTGGTTTTGCCTGCGGTACGCTCACCGCCGGGTTAACCCTGGGGATCCTGCTGGGCTCACTGGTGGCAACTTTACTGAACACCAGCATGACACCTGCGACCATCAGCCAGTATGGCTGGCGTATTCCTTTCTTTATTGGTGGGATTTTCGGTCTGATCGCCATGTACCTGCGCCGCTGGTTACAGGAAACGCCTGTCTTTATGGAGATGAAAGCGCACAAAGCGCTGGCGGAAGAGTTACCGCTGAAAGCCGTGGTGGCCAATCATAAAAAAGAAATCGTGGTCTCGATGCTGATGACCTGGCTGTTATCGGCCGGCATCGTGGTGGTGATCCTGATGACGCCGACCTGGTTGCAGAAACAGTTTGGCATTCCGGCGGCAGCGGCATTGCAGGCAAACTGTCTGGCCACCATCGCGCTGATGTTTGGCTGCATTATCTCGGGCAGCATTGTGGACCGCCTCGGTGCCAGCAAAACCTTCATCTTCGGCAGCCTGTTCCTCGGGATTTGCAGCTGGTCTTTCTATCATATGGTCGCGGCAGATGCGTCTGTACTGATGGGCATGTATGCCCTGGCGGGACTGAGCGTCGGTGTGGTCGGCGCGGTGCCGTATGTGATGGTGCGGGCGTTCCCGGCAGAAGTGCGTTTTACCGGCATCTCCTTCTCTTACAACGTGGCCTACGCAATTTTCGGCGGGCTGACACCGGTTTTCGTCACGCTGATTATGCGCCTGACCCCGATGGCACCGGCATATTACGTGCTGGCCTTGTCCGCGATTGGGTTGCTGACCGGTATTTATCTCAGCCGTGATTTGAACAGTGAGACGACCCGCGCGGCAAAATTTGCCGAAGGTGCCTCTTCAGGTCAGTAAATCCCGCTCCTTTTGCCTTACGCGATGCATAAAAAAGCCCTGCGATGCAGGGCTTTGTCGTCTGACAGCGGGGCGGTTATGCCGTCACTGCCTCTCCTTGTGGGGAGTGGCTTTTCGGTTCGCCGACAGGCAAAACAGTACGGCCATATTGTTCATTCAGCACTTCGGCCATGGCGAGATAAATCGCGCTGGCACCGCAGAAGATGCCTTCAAAACCGGCAAAGTGCAGTACCGCGGTGTTACCGGTCATGTTGCCGAAACATAACAGTGCGAACAAAATCACCAGGCTGCCGAAAACAACCTGTAAACCCCGGTTGGCTTTCAGGGTGCCAAAGAACATAAATAATGTGAACACGCCCCAGATGCCAAGGTAAGCGCCGAGGAAACTTTCACTGCTGGCGTCAGCCATGCCCATGCGTGGCAGCATTAAGATGCCGACCAGGCTCAACCAGAACGCACCGTAAGACGTGAATGCGGTGGTACCGAAGGTATTCCCTTTTTTAAATTCCATCATCCCTGCAAGGATCTGAATCAAACCACCATAAAAAATCCCCATGCTGACAATGACTGCGGTCAGGGGAAAAAAGCCTGCGTTGTGTAAATTCAATAAGATAGTGGTCATACCAAATCCCATCAGCCCAAGCGGGCCTGGATTTGCCAGGGTTTTGCTGTGCATAGATCCTCTGTATCAGATTTATTATTCATTGATAATCGGGGGAAGAAACGCTTGGGAAATGGGTAAAAAAGCCGCATATCTTTAGAAGCGCGCGGCATCATAAGGAGGGTTGCGTCAGTAAACATTGATCTGGCGTAACAGCAATTGAAGATTTTTTTTCACTTTGCCCCTTGATGCTGAGCAGCATGGCCCCATCTTATTCCCAACCGCAGTTGTTACCGTCGGGAAATCCGTAATATGGGGCTATTGAAATCGATAAGATTGGCCGCATATACAGTAGCAACCTGAACGAATATGAATTTAAGTGGAGACGTTTTAGATGGGTAAAATTATTGGGATCGACCTGGGCACCACCAACTCTTGTGTAGCTATCATGGATGGCACGACTGCTCGTGTACTGGAGAATGCTGAAGGCGACCGCACCACTCCGTCCATCATCGCTTATGCGGCAGATGGCGAGACTCTGGTGGGTTCTCCGGCTAAACGTCAGGCTGTGACTAACCCACAGAACACACTGTTCGCGATTAAGCGCCTGATTGGCCGTCGCTTCCAGGATGAAGAAGTACAACGTGATAAAGGCATCATGCCTTACCAGATCGTAGGCGCTGACAATGGCGACGCCTGGATCGACGTTAAAGGTCAGAAAATCGCACCTCCGCAGATCTCTGCAGAAGTGTTGAAGAAAATGAAGAAAACCGCTGAAGATTATCTGGGCGAACCAGTAACTGAAGCTGTTATCACTGTACCTGCATACTTCAACGATGCTCAGCGTCAGGCAACTAAAGATGCTGGCCGTATCGCAGGTCTGGAAGTCAAACGTATCATCAACGAACCGACTGCAGCGGCACTGGCTTACGGCCTGGATCGTGAAATCGGTAACCGTACTATCGCGGTTTACGACCTCGGTGGTGGTACATTCGATATCTCTATTATCGAAATTGATGAAGTTGACGGCGAAAAAACCTTCGAAGTTCTGGCAACCAACGGTGATACTCACCTCGGTGGTGAAGACTTCGACAGCCGTATGATCAACTATCTGGTTGAAGAGTTTAAGAAAGAGCAAGGCATGGATCTGCGTAACGATCCACTGGCGATGCAACGTCTGAAAGAAGCCGCTGAAAAAGCGAAGATTGAATTGTCTTCTGCTCAGCAAACTGACGTGAACCTGCCGTACATCACTGCTGATGCGACAGGTCCTAAACACATGAACATCAAAGTGACCCGTGCAAAACTGGAATCTTTGGTTGAAGACCTGGTAAACCGTTCTATCGAACCACTGAAAGTGGCGCTGAAAGACGCAGGTCTGTCAGTTTCTGACATTCAGGACGTTATCCTGGTGGGTGGTCAGACCCGTATGCCAATGGTTCAGAAGAAAGTTGCTGATTTCTTCGGTAAAGAACCACGTAAAGACGTGAACCCGGACGAAGCTGTGGCAATCGGTGCAGCAGTTCAGGGTGGTGTATTGGCCGGTGACGTGAAAGACGTTCTGCTGCTGGACGTTACCCCGTTGTCTCTGGGTATCGAAACCATGGGCAGCGTGATGACTCCGCTCATCACCAAAAACACCACTATCCCGACGAAACACAGCCAGGTGTTCTCTACTGCGGAAGACAACCAGTCTGCAGTGACCATCCATGTGTTGCAGGGTGAACGTAAGCGTTCAAGTGACAACAAATCTCTGGGTCAATTCAACCTGGACGGTATTCAGGCAGCACCACGCGGCCAGGCTCAGATCGAAGTTACCTTCGACCTTGATGCCGATGGTATCTTGCATGTGTCTGCGAAAGACAAAAATACCGGCCGTGAGCAGAAGATCACCATCAAGGCATCTTCTGGTCTGAGCGAAGAAGAAATCCAGAAAATGGTAAGCGATGCCGAAGCCAATGCTGAAGCTGACCGTAAGTTTGAAGAACTGGTTCAGACCCGCAACCAGGCGGACCACCTGATCCACGGTACCCGTAAGCAACTGGAAGAAGCCGGCGATAAACTGCCAGCTGAAGACAAAACCGCAGTAGAAGAAGCCCTGAAAGCACTGGAAGTTTCTGCTAAAGGTGAAGACAAGGCTGACATCGAAGCGAAAATCCAGGCGCTGGTACAGGTTTCCGGCAAACTGATGGAAATGGCTCAGCAGCAAGGCCAGGCCGAAGGCGGCGACACCAGCGCGCAGAAAGATGACGACGTTGTTGACGCTGAATTCGAAGAAGTTAAAGACAAAAAATAATCGCCCTTAAGCGGGCACAGTAAGAAGTTTTACTGATAACCAGCACGGGCGTCGAGGAAACTCTACGCCCGTGCACGCATGTTGAGGGTAGGTTAAAGCATGGCGAAGCAAGATTATTACGAGATTTTAGGCGTATCCAAAACAGCGGATGAGCGTGAAATCAAAAAGGCTTATAAGCGCCTGGCGATGAAACATCACCCTGACCGAAATCAGGGCGATAAAGAATCTGAAAGCAAATTCAAAGAAATTAAAGAAGCTTATGAAATTCTGACCGATGCGCAAAAGCGTGCGGCCTACGACCAGTACGGTCATGCAGCCTTTGAACAGGGTGGCATGGGCGGTGGCGGCGGTGGTTACGGCGGCGGTGCAGATTTCAGCGACATCTTTGGTGACGTCTTTGGCGACATCTTTGGCGGCGGTCGCCGTCAGCGTGCCAGCCGGGGTTCAGACCTGCGTTACAACATGGATCTGACTCTGGAAGAGGCCGTTCGTGGTGTCACCAAAGAGATCCGCATCCCGACGCTGGATGAATGTGACGTCTGCCACGGCAGCGGCGCGAAAGCGGGTAGCTCTCCGACCACCTGTCCGACCTGTCACGGTGCGGGTCAGGTGCAGATGCGTCAGGGCTTCTTCACGGTGCAACAGGCGTGTCCGACCTGTCAGGGACGCGGGAAAGTTATTAAAGACCCGTGCAACAAATGTCATGGTCATGGCCGCGTAGAACGTTCTAAAACGTTGTCGGTGAAAATTCCTGCGGGTGTGGATACCGGCGACCGTATTCGTCTGGAAGGTGAAGGCGAAGCCGGTGAGCATGGCGCTCCGTCAGGCGATCTGTACGTTCAGGTTCAGGTCAAAGCGCACAAAATCTTTGAGCGTGAAGGCAATAACCTGTACTGCGAAGTGCCGATCAATTTCGCCATGGCAGCTTTAGGCGGCGAAATCGAAGTGCCAACGCTGGATGGCCGCGTGAACCTGAAAATTCCGGCTGAAACGCAAACGGGTAAGATGTTCCGTATGCGCGGACGCGGTGTGAAATCTGTTCGTGGCGGTGTGCAGGGCGATTTAATGTGCCGTGTGGTCGTGGAAACGCCGGTCAGCCTGAGCGAAAAACAGAAACAGCTGTTGCGTGATCTGGAAGAAAGTTTTGGTGGCGTGTCTGGTGAAAAAAACAGCCCGCGCTCTAAAAGCTTCCTGGATGGCGTGAAAAAGTTCTTTGATGATCTGACCCGCTAATCCTTCGCTGAATACAGCGGTGGAAAGCCAGATGAAATCCCCGGCAGCGGTTCACGCTCCGGGGATTTTTTTATGGGATTTTAAGTCAGTGTTTAAAATAAATGATTCGTAAAAACCGAGGTATACTGCAGAAATAATCGACTTTTTACGAAGTGATGAGCTGCGTACAATTCGCATTCCATTGTGGCAATCCTTTTTGCGCCACGGTTTTTTCTACAGGAGAGTCAGAATGCCGAATGTAATCCGTCAGTTTTTACGTATGGAAGCGGCGGGCGGTATCGTCCTGATCGTTGCCGCTGTTATCGCGCTGGTGATGGCGAACAGCCCGTTGCAGGGCGCCTATCAGGCGTTTCTGGATATCCCGGTCACGCTGCGTTTCTCTGAGTTGCTGATCGACAAACCGCTGTTGCTGTGGATTAACGACGGCCTGATGGCGGTGTTCTTTCTGATGATCGGCCTCGAAGTGAAACGTGAGTTGTGCGAAGGCGCACTGGCGAACCGCGAGCAGGCGATGTTTCCGGCGATTGCTGCGCTCGGCGGCATGGTGGTTCCGGCCTTAATTTATTTACTGTTTAACGGCGGCGATGAGATTGCACGTCAGGGTTGGGCGATTCCGGCCGCAACGGATATTGCATTTGCGCTGGGTGTGATGGCTTTGCTGGGTTCCCGCGTGCCGACCGGCCTGAAAGTGTTCCTGCTGGCGCTGGCCATTATTGATGATCTGGGTGCGATTGTGATCATCGCGCTTTTTTACAGCCACGATGTATCGATGATGGCGCTGGGACTGTCAGCGGCGTGCATCGCGGTGCTGGCGTTACTGAACTGGCGTGGCGTGACAAAGCTGACGCCTTACCTGCTGGTTGGCGCGGTATTCTGGGTCTGTGTGCTGAAGTCAGGTATTCACGCGACATTAGCCGGTGTGATCCTCGGCTTCCTGATCCCGCTAAATACCCGGAGCAATAAGGCTTCACCTGCGCGCCGTCTGGAGCACGGGATCCATCCGTATGTGGCCTGGTTTATTTTGCCAATGTTTGCATTCGCCAATGCGGGAATTTCGTTGCAGGGCGCAACGGCTGCCGGTGCATTTTCTTTGTTACCGATGGGCATCGCAGCGGGGCTTCTGCTGGGCAAACCACTGGGCATCATTTTGTTCGGGGGTCTGGCATTGAAATCCGGGATTACCCGTTTGCCATCCGGCATTACGTTTAGCCAGATCGCTGCGGTCTCCGTGCTGTGCGGTATTGGTTTTACCATGTCGATTTTCATCGGTTCACTGGCGTTTGCTGAGCTGGATGCGGCACTGCTGACGTACGCGAAAATGGGCATCCTGATGGGGTCGGTGGCGTCAGCCGTATTGGGTTACCTGTTACTGAGTCGCGCATTACCGAAGAAAATCACCCGATAATCGTCAGGTGGGTTCGATACTTCAGGAAAGGATGAAAGCATGCCTCATATTAATTACAACCATTTGTATTATTTCTGGCACGTGTGTAAATCAGGTTCTGTTGTGGGAGCCGCAGAGGCGTTGTATCTGACTCCGCAGACCATCACCGGGCAGATTAAATCGCTGGAAGAAAGGCTGGGCGGCAAACTGTTTAAGCGTCAGGGGCGCGGTCTGGTGCCTTCTGAACTGGGACAACTGATTTACCGTTATGCCGATAAGATGTTTACGCTCAGCCAGGAAATGCTGGATATCGTGAATTACCGCAAAGAGTCGAGTCTGCTGTTTGATGTGGGCGTGGCGGATGCGTTATCCAAACGACTGGTCAGCCGTGTACTGGAAGCGGCGGTGCCGGACAATGCGCAAATTCACCTGCGCTGTTTTGAATCGACGCACGAAATGCTGCTCGAACAACTGAGCCTGCATAAACTGGATATGATTTTGTCTGACTGCCCGGTGGATTCCACCCAGCAGGAGGGGCTGTTCTCGGTAAAACTGGGTGAAAGCCCGATAAGCTTCTTCTGCTGTACTCCGCCGACAGGTGTGGATTTTCCTGCCTGTCTGGAACAGCGTCCTTTGCTGATCCCCGGTCGCCGTTCAATGCTCGGCCGCAAATTGCTGAACTGGTTTAATACCCAGGGACTGAAGGTAAACATTCTGGGCGAGTTTGATGATGCTGCGTTGATGAAAGCATTCGGAATGAACAACGACGCGATTTTTGTCGCACCGGCGATCTATTCTTCAACAGAATTTCAGGATGAGAAAATTGAGGAAGTCGGGCGTGTAGAAGGGATCATGGAAGAGTATTACGTCATTTTTGCTGAGAGAATGATTCAGCATCCTTCAGTACAGCAGATTTGTCATACCGACTTTTCGGCGTTGTTTGAATAACCCGCCTGAATTTCAGATATAAAAAAACCGGCGTGAGCCGGTTTTTTTATCAAGCATTTCAGCGTAATGCGATTATTGCATTGCGTTGATTTGCGCAGTCAGGTTTGACTTATGACGCGCTGCTTTGTTTTTGTGGATCAGGCCTTTGCAAGACTGACGGTCCACGATTGGTTGCATTTCGTTAAATGCGTTTTGTGCAGCAGCTTTGTCGCCTGCTGCAATAGCCGCGTATACCTTCTTGATAAAGGTACGCATCATAGAACGACGGCTCGCGTTGTGCTTACGGCGTTTTTCTGACTGTACGGCGCGTTTCTTAGCTGATTTGATATTAGCCAAGGCCAACTCCCAAATATTTTTCTATTGATGAACAATTCAAAGGCCGAGGAATATGCCTTTTCGGTCTTCTTTTGTCAACGGATTTGTGCAAATAAGCGGCGTTTTAAAGAGTGAACTTTACTCGTCGCTTGTTACGTTGTGATGGCGCAGGATTTTAACAGCTTCCGGCATCGGAATACAGTCTTTCGCGAGAAAAATCGACAGGAGAGTGTACAAACTGCCCACTACGGCCATTAACGCTTTGTTTATGCGAAAAGTCACGCATTCCCTGTATGCAACGAAAGATTTTCATCGCCACGCCGCCATTTGAACCGCAATATCTGCCGTATGCAAGAGAGAATGGTGTGATCCTGCTAATCGCTGGTTAACCTTGGAGGCTGTACAAGGTATAATCCGCCGATTTCCATCGTTATGAGTCAGCATTGGATTTGAGCCAGCTATGGAGCTAATTCGCGGAATACACAATATTCGAGCACGTCATCATGGATGTGTGCTGACTATTGGCAATTTTGATGGTGTACACCGTGGTCATCAGGCCCTGATTGAACAGCTGAAGCTGGAAGGTCAACGTCTGGGACTGCCGGTGATGGTCATGATTTTTGAGCCACAACCTCTGGAACTGTTTGCCGGTGATAAAGCACCTGCACGTTTAACCAGTTTACGCGACAAAGCCAAATATCTGGCGGAGTGCGGGGTTGATTACCTTTTATGTGTCCGTTTCGAGCCACGGTTCGCGGCACACATGGCGCAGGCGTTTATCTCGCAACTGCTGGTGGAAAAACTGGGCGTCAAATTCCTGACGGTCGGGGATGATTTCCGCTTTGGTGCCAGTCGTCTTGGGGATTTTGAGCTATTACAGAAAGCCGGTGAAGAATACGGCTTCGAAGTGATCAGCACGCAAACTTTCCGGGAAGGCGGGAACCGCATCAGCAGCACCGCGATCCGTAATGCGTTGCGCGATGATGACTTAGCGCTGGCCGCGAATTTACTCGGTCACCCGTTCAGCATCTCAGGCCGTGTCGTACACGGCGATAAGCTGGGGCGTACCATTGGCTTCCCGACGGCGAACGTGCCGTTGAAGCGGGTCGTGTCGCCGGTGCGCGGCGTGTATGCGGTGGATGTGTTAGGTCTCGGACCTGAACCTCTGCCGGGCGTGGCCAATATTGGAATACGTCCGACGGTCGGTGGCGTGCGCAAGCAGTTGGAAGTGCACCTTCTCGACACCACATTAGATTTATACGGGCGCCACATTGATGTGGTGCTCCGCGCGAAATTGCGCAACGAACAGCGTTTCTCCTCGCTTGATGCTTTAAAGCAACAAATTGCGAACGATGAAGTGACGGCCCGTGAGTTCTTCGGGTTAAAGACACTACGCTAAACATGTACTGACAGGCGTGTCACAACGCCTGGAATCCAGCCGAAAACGGAACCGAGAATCTATGAGTGACTACAAGAACACCCTGAATTTGCCGGAAACAGGGTTCCCGATGCGTGGCGATCTGGCCAAGCGTGAACCTGACATGCTGAAAAATTGGTATGACCAGGATCTGTACGGGATTATTCGTGCTGCCAAGAAAGGCAAAAAAACCTTTATTTTGCATGACGGCCCTCCGTATGCGAACGGCAGCATTCATATTGGTCACTCAGTAAACAAAATTCTTAAAGACATGATTATCAAGTCCAAAGGACTTGCGGGCTTTGATGCGCCGTATGTGCCGGGCTGGGATTGTCATGGTCTGCCGATCGAGCTGAAAGTCGAACAACTGATCGGTAAGCCGGGCGAGAAAGTTACGGCGGCGGAATTCCGTGAAGCCTGCCGTAAATATGCCGCAGAACAGGTTGAAGGCCAGAAGAAAGACTTCATCCGTCTGGGCGTGCTGGGCGACTGGGATCATCCGTACCTGACGATGGATTTCAAAACCGAAGCCAACATCATCCGTGCGCTGGGCAAAATCATCGGTAACGGCCACCTGCACAAAGGCGCCAAGCCGGTGCACTGGTGTACAGATTGCGGTTCGTCGCTGGCCGAAGCCGAAGTCGAATATTACGACAAGGCCTCGCCTTCTATTGATGTGGCGTTCAACGCGACGGATGCCGCAGCCGTGGCAGCGAAATTTGGCGTTACTGCCTTTAATGGCCCGATCTCGCTGGTTATCTGGACCACGACACCGTGGACCATGCCAGCTAACCGCGCCATTTCACTGAATCCTGAGTTTGCTTATCAGCTGGTTCAGGTCGAAGGTCAGTGTCTGATCCTGGCAACCGATCTGGTTGAAAGCGTCATGAAACGTGCCGGTATTGCCGGATGGACCGTTCTGGGCGAGTGCAAAGGCGCAGACCTCGAACTGCTGCGCTTCAAACACCCGTTCCTCGGTTTCGACGTTCCGGCGATCCTGGGCGATCACGTGACGCTCGATGCGGGTACCGGTGCCGTGCATACCGCACCAGGCCACGGCCCTGACGACTTTGTTATCGGCCAGAAATACGGCCTGGAAGTGGCGAATCCGGTAGGGCCGAACGGTTGCTACCTGCCGGGCACTTACCCGACACTGGACGGTAAATTTGTCTTTAAAGCCAACGACCTGATCGTTGAGTTGCTGCGTGAAAAAGGCGCATTGCTGCACGTTGAGAAAATCACGCACAGCTATCCTTGCTGCTGGCGCCACAAAACGCCAATCATCTTCCGCGCGACGCCGCAATGGTTCATCAGCATGGATCAGAAAGGCCTGCGTCAGCAGTCTCTGGAAGAGATCAAAGGCGTGCAGTGGATCCCAGACTGGGGTCAGGCGCGTATCGAAAACATGGTCGCTAACCGTCCTGACTGGTGTATCTCCCGTCAGCGTACCTGGGGCGTGCCGATGTCTCTGTTCGTTCACAAAGACACTGAGCAGCTGCATCCGCGCAGCCTTGAGCTGATGGAAGAAGTGGCGAAACGTGTTGAAGTGGATGGCATTCAGGCGTGGTGGGATCTGAATCCGGAAGACATTCTGGGTGCAGACGCCGCAGATTACGTCAAAGTGCCGGACACGCTGGACGTCTGGTTTGACTCCGGTTCAACGCATTCTTCCGTTGTGGATGTGCGTCCTGAGTTCAACGGGCATTCTCCTGATCTTTATCTGGAAGGTTCTGACCAGCATCGTGGCTGGTTCATGTCTTCCCTGATGATTTCGACGGCAATGAAAGGCAAAGCGCCTTACAAACAAGTGCTGACTCACGGTTTCACCGTGGATGGTCAGGGCCGCAAAATGTCTAAATCCATCGGCAATACCATCGCGCCGCAAGACGTGATGAACAAGCTGGGTGGCGACATTCTGCGTCTGTGGGTCGCGTCGACGGATTACACCGGCGAAATCGCCGTGTCCGACGAAATCCTCAAACGTGCTGCTGATTCTTACCGCCGTATCCGTAACACCGCACGCTTCCTGCTGGCGAACCTTAACGGTTTCGATCCGGCGCTGCACAGCGTGGCTCCGGAAGACATGGTGGTGCTGGATCGCTGGGCTGTTGGCCGTGCGAAAGCCGCTCAGGAAGAAATCATTGCCGCGTATGAAGCCTATGATTTCCATGGCGTTGTTCAGCGTCTGATGCAGTTCTGCTCGATCGAAATGGGTTCCTTCTATCTGGATATCATTAAAGATCGTCAGTACACCGCGAAAAGCGACAGCGTTGCACGTCGCAGCTGTCAGACCGCGCTGTATCACATCAGTGAAGCGCTGGTTCGCTGGATGGCACCGATCATGTCGTTCACAGCCGATGAAATCTGGGCGGAACTGCCGGGAAGCCGTGAGAAATTCGTCTTCACTGAAGAGTGGTACGATGGTCTGTTCAGTCTCGCAGGCAACGAATCCATGAACGATGCGTTCTGGGATGAACTGCTGAAAGTGCGTGGCGAAGTGAACAAAGTGATCGAACAGGCGCGTGCGGATAAACGTCTGGGCGGTTCTCTGGAAGCAGCGGTCACGCTGTTTGCTGATGATGCGCTGGCAACAGACCTGCGTTCTCTGGGCAATGAACTGCGCTTTGTGCTGCTGACGTCAGGGGCGAAAGTTGCCGCACTGAGTGATGCGGATGACGCGGCTCAGTCGAGTGAATTGCTGAAAGGCCTGAAGATTGGTCTGGCGAAAGCAGAAGGCGACAAGTGCCCGCGCTGCTGGCATTACACTACCGATGTCGGCCAGAACGCGGAACACAGCGATATCTGCGGCCGTTGTGTCACTAACATTGCTGGCGACGGCGAAGAGCGTAAGTTTGCATAATGAGTAAATCGATTTGTTCCACCGGACTCCGCTGGCTCTGGCTGGCGGTCGTGGTCATTATCGTGGATCTCGGCAGTAAGTTTCTCATTATGGGAAACTTCCAGCTCGGTGAATCTATGCCTTTGATCCCGTATCTGAATCTGTTCTACGCCCAGAACCACGGTGCTGCGTTCAGTTTCCTGGCAGACAAAGGCGGCTGGCAGCGCTGGTTCTTCGCGTTAATCGCGCTGGTGATCGTCGTGGCGCTGGTCGTGCTGATGTATCGCGGCAGCGCGAAGCAAAAGCTCAATAACATCGCGTTTGCGATGATTATCGGCGGTGCGCTGGGCAACTTGTTTGACCGCTTGTATCACGGCTTTGTGGTCGACTTTATCGATTTTTATGTCGGTAACTGGCATTTTGCGACGTTCAATCTGGCCGACAGCTTTATCTGTGTCGGCGCAGCCATGGTGGTGCTGGAAGGTTTTCTGGCAAAACCCTCTGAAGCCACAAAGAGTAAAGGATAAGGTTTATGTCTCAACAGGTGAAACACGACAGCGCTGTACTGGTGCATTTTACGTTGAAGCTGGAAGATGGCTCGACGGCGGAATCAACCCGCGCCAATGGCAAACCTGCACTGTTTCGCCTTGGCGACAGCAGCTTGTCTGACGCGCTGGAAAATCAGCTGTTAGGGCTGAGCGTCGGGGATAAACGGGCATTCACGTTAGCCCCTGAATCGGCATTCGGTAGCAAAAGCCCGGATCTGGTTCAGTTCTTCTCCCGTCGTGATTTTCAGGAAACTGGGGTGCCGGATGTCGGCACCATCATGTTGTTCAGCGGTCGTGATGGCAGCGAAATGCCGGGCGTCGTCCGTGAAGTGACAGAAGATTCCATCACTGTAGATTTCAACCATCCGCTGGCAGGGCAACATATCGATTTCGATATTGAAGTGCTGGAAATTGACCCGGAGCTTGAGGGGAAACATGCAGATATTGCTGGCTAATCCGCGAGGGTTTTGTGCGGGCGTTGACCGCGCAATCAGTATTGTAGAACGTGCGCTGGAGCTGTACGGCGCACCTATCTACGTTCGCCATGAAGTGGTACATAACCGCTATGTGGTTGACAGTCTCCGCCAGCGCGGTGCTGTTTTCATTGAGCAAATCAGCGAAGTGCCTGATGGCTCGATTCTGATTTTCTCGGCTCACGGTGTCTCTCAGGCGGTGCGCGCGGAAGCTAAAGCGCGTGATCTGACCATGTTGTTTGACGCGACCTGTCCGCTGGTGACCAAAGTGCATATGGAAGTGGCCCGTGCCAGCCGTAAAGGCACGGAAGCGATTCTGATTGGTCACGCCGGGCACCCGGAAGTCGAAGGCACCATGGGGCAGTACAGCAACCCGAAAGGGGGCATGTATCTGGTTGAAGGGCCTGAAGATGTGTATAAATTGCAGGTCAAAGATGAAAACAACCTGTGTTTTATGACGCAAACGACACTGTCGGTTGATGATACGTCTGCGGTGATTGATGCGCTGCGCGATCGCTTCCCGAAAATCATCGGGCCGCGTAAAGACGATATTTGCTACGCGACGACCAACCGTCAGGAAGCCGTGCGTACGCTGGCTGATGGCGCGGATGTCGTGCTGGTGGTCGGTTCGAAGAACTCCTCGAACTCCAACCGTCTGGCCGAACTGGCGCAACGTGTCGGCGTGCCTTCCTATCTGATTGACTCTGCGGCAGATATTCAGGAAAGCTGGCTGAAAGATGCGAAAAGCATTGGCGTGACGGCAGGCGCATCCGCACCGGATATTCTGGTGCAGGACGTGATCAGCAAGCTGAAAACATTCGGTGGCCTTGATGTGATCAACATTGAAGGACGCGAGGAAAATATCGTGTTCGAAGTGCCGAAAGAGCTGCGCGTAGATGTAAAACAGATCGACTGATGGCTGACTCAAAATGAAAAACCGGCTCACTGTAGCCGGTTTTTTTGTGCCTGCGTGTTGGCAGAATTAATGAATCTCAAATTTGAATAAATTTTGCGGCGCACCGACCGTCGTGGTGTCGACGTGCAGCAACGCCCCCTCCAGCGCATGTGGCGCATCGAGGTTCTTACGTGCCGAGGTGATGAATAACTCCGTCATGTCCGGGCCGCCAAAGGTGCAGCAGCTCGGTTGCGTGACCGGCACCGGCAGCGTATCCAGGGTCAGTAATTCGCCCTGATTGATCTGCTGACGGAGCAGACATTTCGAGCCCCAGCAGGCGGTGATCAGCCAGCCATTCTGAGCCAGTGCGGAACCGTCGGGGATCTTATCACCGGATGAAAAACAGGATATTTTCAGCGGATTGATCCGGCGGGCGTTGGCAGAAAAGAAACGTTTTTTCTTGCTGTCGGCGAACCAGACTTTGCCTTCATACCAGACCAGCGTATTCGTGCAGCCGACCTTATCGAGCATCATCTCGGGCTTTTCCGTCCCCGCTTCATAGCGGAACCATTCCCCGTTATCTTTTTCTTCTTTTATATCCAGCGTACCAAACCACAGTGAACCGTCGGGCGCGATGGCGGCCTCGTTCGGACGCGTACCTTCCGCACCCGGATAATCGCAGAGCTTCTGGCGGCTTTTCTGTGAGTAATCGTAGAGATGGATCCCGTCGACGGACACCAGCAGAAACTGATTTCTCTTTTCCGTCAGCAACACGGCGCTGGTCAGCGCGGGAAGCTCATGAATTTCAGTTTGCCTGGTATCGGGCCAGTAACGCAAAACACGCTGAGCCAGAATATCGACCCAAAGCAAAGATTGTGTGCGCTGGCACCAGACGGGGGTTTCACCCAATTCGGCTCGATAGTCGCCAATGGCTGTTATGTCGGACCGGAAAAATGCTGACATCGCAAAGCTCTCCTGCGGTTACAAAATGGATATAGCGAAAACAGTCTGTACTCAGTCTAGTCTGGCTTTGGTCGCGGAGGATAGAAGAAATGGCGTAAAAAGAAAGGGCCAGCCCGTCAATAAGACGTAAAGCTGGCCCCGGAAGTGCAGTCGTTAAGGCTTAGAAGTCGTAACGCAGACGGATCAGGTTCATGTCGCCGAGGTTATCGGTAGAGGAGGTGAACACGTGTTCGTAATCCACACGGAAGCCGTAATCAAGCTGGAAGGAGACACCCAGACCGTTATCAATACGCTGGTAATCACGGCCGGTCACATAGCTCAGACGGTCACCCATGAAGTATGGCTGAATGGTTTTCACTGCCAGCTGATTGATTGGGAAGGTATAACCCAGGAAGTATTCCAGACCGTATGCGTCGCCCGCGAAGAACTGATCTTCGGTTTTCACGCCAGTGGTCAGGAAGTCATGGTAATAACCGCCGCCGAAGGATGCTGTCCAGTTGCCTGGTTTCCAGCTCAGCGCCGTACCGACAATGCTCTGGTTGTAATCTTTCGAGGTGTTATCACCCGGATTTCTCATTTCTGCGTCGGTGTAGTTGTACGCCGTACCCCATGTCAGGTCTTTGGTGATGTGGTAATCCACACCGACAGAACCGCCGCCGTTACGTTTGTAACGCAGGCCATTTTTGCCGGTCAGCAGTTCGCTGTCTTCAAACAGGTAAGAAGCGTAAACATCCGCGTCGCCGAAGGTGTTTTTGTATTTCAGCATCTTACGGGAACGGTAAGATCCGTCGTAGTCGCCGTTAACACCGTTACCCGGTGCCTGAGCGAGCATGTCGTAATCCCAGATATCGGTTTTCGCCCCGACCACATCGTAATACACGCTGTTTTGCTGACCGAAGGTCAACTGGCCGTAAGTTTTGCTTTTCAGACCGGTGTAAAGCATACGGCGGGAGGTGTTATGCGCGCCATCGGCGTGGTGATTGTCCCAGCCGGTCAGGGCAGGAATATTGACACCCAACTCGTAGTAGTTGATCCAGCTGATGTCATCAAACAGATAATAATCAGCAGAGAAACGGAAACGTGTACCGCCGTCAAAACCGTTGGTTTTGTAGTTTTTCACGCCGTTCTGGAACTGGAACTGTGGACGAATACTGCCGCCGACCTGGAAGTTCAGGCGGCTCAGCGGATCGTTAGGCTGTGGATCTTGTTTAATCAGGGTGATTTCTGCGTGTGCAGCAAAAGACGCTAAGCCAAACAACAGGCCTGCGGTCGCCACTTGCGTGACGTTGTTCAGTTTGAATTTCATGTTAAGTCCCTGCGCCAATATACTGATCGGAAAAAACCAGCAACAAAATTGGCGATAGCTATTTATTATTTTCCCCTTACTGATGACTGTCTGGTAAGGGTGAAGACGCGCCTTATGGAGCCAGGCTACTTATTTTACTGTCGTTAAATCAAATTTCGGCAGTTAAAATTAGGTTGCTATTTATTACCACAATCATTGGTTTTATCAATATTATTTCACTACATATAATAAAAATTTAATGTTTCAGATCTAAGAAATACGCGGTTCGCTGCTTATTTGTCATTCATCTGGGAAGGGAATTCGCTTTTTCGTCTCTCGCGCTCATCATCGCTTTTATCCGGTGAGACATATTGTCAGGGGGTGCCCTGCGGGACGGTGGTAAAATCCGTGGCGTGCGGCATGATGCATGAAGGGCGTAGCTAAGCGGGGACTTATGCATGAAATTGCATGATTATGCGAAGGGCGTTTTTCGGGACTTTTTGACCGTTTTTCCTTAACCAGTTCCAGTTGCGTCAACCGGTTAACACAAAATCATCGATTGCGTAACCTGAAACCAGATGGCTTTTACTGATATTAACGGGTCTGTATCATAATTTTCTAATTATGAGGCAATTTCGCTGGCTCCCTGATTGCGGGGTCGATAACCTGATTCTGTTTCACGGCAGAACCACAATAAGAAGAGAGTAATTATGAGTAACGCTGATATTCGCATGGCCATTGTTGGCGCCGGTGGCCGTATGGGCCGCCAGCTGATTCAGGCCGTCACTGATGCCGAAGGCGTGGTATTGGGCGCAGCGCTGGAACGTTCCGGTTCTTCCTTAGTGGGCGCCGATGCAGGCGAACTGGCGGGTGTCGGTTCAGCGGGCATAACGGTGCATGACAATCTGGAAACCGTGGCGGATGACTTCGATATTCTGATCGACTTCACCCGTCCCGAAGGCACACTGGCGCATCTGGAATTTTGCCAGAAACACCATAAAGGCATGATTATCGGCACTACGGGCTTTGATGACGCCGGGAAGGCCGCAATTAAACAGGCTTCAGAGGTGATCCCGGTGGTTTTCGCGGCCAACTTCAGCGTGGGCGTGAATGTGGTCCTCAAGCTGCTGGAAAAAGCCGCCAAAGTCATGGGCGACTATACAGATATTGAAATCGTGGAAGCGCACCACCGTCATAAAGTTGATGCACCATCAGGGACTGCGCTCGCGATGGGTGAAGCGATTGCCGATGCCTTAGGGCGTGATCTGAAAGATTGCGCGGTGTACGCACGGGAAGGGCATACCGGTGAGCGTGATCCAAAAAGCATTGGGTTTGCCACCATCCGTGCAGGCGATATCGTCGGGGAACATACCGCGATGTTTGCAGATATCGGGGAGCGTGTTGAGATAACTCACAAGGCTTCCAGCCGCATGACATTCGCAAATGGCGCTGTTCGTGCGGGTAAATGGCTTTCTTCCCATAAAAGCGGTCTTTATGACATGCGGGATGTGCTGGGTTTAGATGATTTGTAATCCATAGTTTAGATGTGATGTGGTTGTTTTGATCATAATCTTTTGATAAAAGGGCAGTTCCTTGATTGCCCTTCTCTTTTTTATTGAAAATATCGTCCTGGTGTTTATTTTTAGCTGTAACCCGTATTTTTCGTTCTTTTCGTCAATTATGAAGTGTGGGTTGCTTGTTTTTTGAACGCCGCGACTTCCCCGTCTTGTTACAAATCCGCTTTCTTCGTCATTTTTCAGACATCCTGTTCCGCAAACGGTTACTATGCTTACTTAGACTGTCTTTTTATGGCGGTAAGCGCGCGTTTTCGCTGAGTGGTGCAAAAAACAGAGAAATATTGGTGCTTTTGGTAGACAAACCCGACGGCCATCATTAGAATGCGCGCAATTTGCCAAAAATTGGCTTTGGGAGCGATTTTTGCATTGATTTAGATCGGGTTATCTGAATTAATATGCAGATATTGTGATTTATTATTCTTGGAGGATGCTTTGATAAAGTCAGCGCTATTGGTTCTGGAAGACGGAACCCAATTCCACGGTCGGGCCATCGGGGCAGAAGGGTCGGCAGTGGGGGAAGTGGTCTTCAATACGTCGATGACCGGTTATCAAGAAATCCTCACTGATCCTTCCTATTCCCGCCAGATTGTCACTCTCACTTATCCCCATATCGGTAATGTCGGCACCAATGCCGCTGATGAAGAATCCTCCGCAGTACACGCTCAGGGCCTGGTCATTCGCGATTTACCTCTGATTGCCAGCAACTACCGCAGTGAAGAAAACCTTTCTGATTACCTCAAGCGCAATAACATCGTTGCCATCGCCGATATTGATACCCGCAAGCTGACCCGTCTGTTACGCGAAAAAGGCGCACAGAACGGTTGCATCATCGCGGGCGATTCACCGGATGCTGAACTGGCGCTGCAAAAAGCCAAAGCGTTCCCGGGCCTGAAAGGCATGGATCTGGCGAAAGAAGTGACCACGACGGAATCTTACAGCTGGCAACAAGGAAGCTGGACGCTGGAAGGCGAATTGCCTGAAGTGAAGAAAGCTGAAGATCTGCCCTTCCACGTAGTGGCTTATGACTACGGCGCGAAACGCAACATCCTGCGCATGCTGGTGGATCGCGGTTGTCGCCTGACGGTGGTTCCGGCGCAGACCCCGGCAGAAGACGTGCTGAAAATGAATCCGGACGGCATCTTCCTGTCCAACGGACCGGGCGACCCGGAGCCTTGCGACTACGCTATCGCGGCCATCAAAACTTTCCTGGAAACCGACATTCCGGTCTTTGGCATCTGCCTCGGACATCAGTTACTGGCACTGGCCAGCGGCGCGAAGACGGTGAAAATGAAACTCGGCCACCACGGCGGTAACCACCCGGTGAAAGATCTCGATAAAGATATCGTGATGATCACCGCACAGAACCACGGCTTTGCGGTGGATGAATCTGACCTGCCAGCCAGCCTGCGCGTGACGCACAAATCTCTGTTTGACCATACGGTGCAGGGTATCCACCGTACCGATAAAGCGGCGTTCAGCTTCCAGGGCCACCCTGAAGCCAGCCCGGGCCCGCACGATGCGGCACCGCTGTTTGACCACTTTATCGAACTGATTGAAGCTTTTCGCACAAACAACGCCAGATAACAGGAGCGAATAAAAAATGCCAAAACGTACAGACATAAAAAGCATCCTGATTCTGGGCGCCGGCCCGATTGTTATCGGCCAGGCTTGTGAATTTGACTACTCCGGTGCACAGGCGTGTAAAGCGCTGCGTGAAGAGGGTTACCGCGTCATTCTGGTGAACTCCAACCCGGCCACCATCATGACTGACCCTGAAATGGCGGACGCGACCTATATCGAGCCAATTCACTGGGAAGTGGTGCGCAAGATTATCGAAAAAGAACGTCCGGACGCCGTGCTGCCAACCATGGGCGGCCAGACCGCACTGAACTGTGCGCTGGAACTGGAACGTCAGGGCGTGCTGGAAGAATTCGGCGTGACCATGATTGGCGCGACCGCAGACGCCATTGATAAAGCCGAAGACCGTCGCCGTTTCGACGTGGCGATGAAAAAGATTGGTCTGGACACCGCGCGTTCCGGTATCGCACACACCATGGAAGAAGCGCTGGCGGTTGCCGCTGACGTCGGCTTCCCGTGCATCATTCGTCCTTCCTTCACCATGGGCGGCACCGGTGGCGGTATCGCGTACAACCGTGAAGAGTTTGAAGAGATTTGCGAACGCGGTCTGGATCTTTCCCCGACCAAAGAGCTGCTGATTGATGAGTCGCTGATTGGCTGGAAAGAGTACGAGATGGAAGTGGTGCGTGATAAAAACGACAACTGCATCATCGTCTGCTCTATCGAAAACTTCGATGCGATGGGCATTCACACCGGTGACTCCATCACTGTCGCCCCGGCGCAGACCCTGACCGACAAAGAATATCAAATCATGCGTAACGCCTCGATGGCTGTACTGCGTGAAATCGGCGTAGAAACCGGCGGCTCTAACGTCCAGTTCTCGGTGAACCCGAAAAACGGCCGTCTGATCGTTATCGAAATGAACCCGCGCGTATCACGTTCTTCCGCGCTGGCGTCTAAAGCGACCGGTTTCCCGATTGCCAAAGTGGCGGCGAAACTGGCCGTCGGTTACACCCTCGATGAACTGATGAACGACATCACCGGCGGCAAAACCCCGGCCTCTTTCGAACCGTCTATCGACTACGTAGTGACCAAAATTCCTCGCTTCAACTTCGAGAAATTTGCCGGTGCCAACGACCGTCTGACCACGCAGATGAAATCTGTCGGCGAAGTAATGGCGATTGGCCGCACTCAGCAGGAATCTCTGCAAAAAGCTCTGCGCGGTCTGGAAGTGGGCGCGAGCGGTTTCGACCCGAAAGTGAGTCTGGATGACCCGGAAGCACTGACCAAAATCCGTCGTGAACTGAAAGAAGCCGGTGCCGAGCGTATCTGGTACATCGCTGATGCCTTCCGTGCCGGTATGTCGGTTGACGGAATCTTCAACCTGACCAACGTTGACCGCTGGTTCCTGGTGCAGATTGAAGAACTGGTAAAACTGGAAAATGAAGTGGCCGAAGGCGGCTTCAACATCCTGACCCACGATTACCTGCGCATGCTCAAGCGTAAAGGCTTCGCGGATCTCCGTCTGGCGAAACTGGTCGGTGTTTCAGAAAGCGAAGTGCGCAAACTGCGCCACAAATACAACCTGCATCCGGTCTACAAACGTGTGGATACCTGTGCGGCGGAATTCTCAACCGATACCGCCTACATGTATTCAACGTATGAAGAAGAGTGCGAATCCAACCCGACCAACGACAAGCCGAAAATCATGGTGCTGGGCGGCGGTCCAAACCGTATCGGTCAGGGTATCGAGTTCGATTATTGCTGCGTACACGCCTCACTGGCGCTGCGCGAAGACGGTTACGAAACCATCATGGTTAACTGTAACCCGGAAACGGTGTCTACCGACTACGACACTTCCGACCGTCTGTACTTTGAATCCGTCACACTGGAAGACGTGCTGGAAATCGTGCGTATCGAACAGCCGAAAGGCGTGATTGTTCAGTACGGCGGCCAGACTCCGCTGAAACTGGCGCGTGAACTGGAAGCCGCTGGCGTGCCGATTATCGGCACCAGCCCGGATGCGATTGACCGCGCCGAAGACCGTGAACGTTTCCAGCAGGCGGTTAACCGTCTGGGTCTGAAACAACCGGCAAACGCCACGGTCGCGACGATCGAACAGGCTGTCGAAAAAGCGGCGGGTATCGGTTATCCGCTGGTGGTGCGTCCATCTTATGTGCTGGGCGGCCGTGCGATGGAAATCGTTTACGACGAAATCGACCTGCGTCGTTACTTCCAGAATGCCGTCAGCGTGTCTAACGATGCGCCGGTGCTGCTGGACCGCTTCCTTGACGACGCCGTAGAAGTTGACGTTGATGCCATCTGCGACGGCGAGCGCGTGCTGATTGGCGGCATCATGGAACACATCGAGCAGGCTGGCGTGCACTCCGGTGACTCCGCATGTTCACTGCCTTGCTACACGCTGAGCCAGGAAATTCAGGATGTGATGCGTCAGCAGGTCGAGAAACTGGCCTTTGAGCTGAGCGTTCGCGGTCTGATGAACGTCCAGTTCGCTGTGAAGAACAACGAAGTCTACCTGATTGAAGTCAACCCGCGTGCTGCGCGTACCGTACCGTTCGTCTCCAAGGCGACCGGCGTGGCGCTGGCGAAAGTGGCGGCGCGCGTGATGGCGGGGCAGACACTGGCGCAGCAGGGCATCACCGAAGAAGTGATCCCGCCTTACTACTCCGTAAAAGAAGTGGTGCTGCCGTTCAACAAATTCCCTGGCGTTGACCCGATTCTGGGGCCGGAAATGCGCTCTACCGGTGAAGTCATGGGCGTGGGCCGTACTTTCGCCGAAGCCTTTGCCAAAGCGCAACTGGGAAGCAACTCCGGTATGAAGAAAGCCGGTCGCGCACTGTTGTCGGTTCGTGAAGGCGACAAAGGCCGCGTGGTGGATTTAGCCGCGAAACTGCTGAAACGCGGTTTCGAGCTGGATGCGACGCACGGCACCGCAGTGGTACTGGGCGAAGCCGGGATAAACCCGCGTCTGGTCAACAAGGTGCATGAAGGCCGTCCGCATATTCAGGACCGTATCAAGAACGGTGAATATGTGTATATCGTGAACACCACGGCGGGACGTCAGGCGATTGAAGACTCCAAGCTTATCCGTCGCAGCGCACTGCAATACAAAGTGCATTACGACACCACGCTGAACGGTGGTTTCGCTACGGCGATGGCGCTGTCATCTGACCCGACTGAACAGGTGATCTCAGTGCAGGAGATGCACGCGAAAATCGGCAAGTGATTATGTACTAAATTGCTGCGGTCGCTGAAACGTCCGTTCCCTCAGGGAGCGGACGTTTTTTTATGCCTGTACAAAAGTGAGATGTTAATTATATATATTAAATATGTTTATCAAACTAATTATACATAGTGCGCATAATTCCTTTCGGATGAAAGTGATTTGCACCTAACTCATTATTTTAGATCATTATTTCTAGTTAATGTGATGGGTGTCATGTGTGGTATATGTTTAATTATTCTTATGTATTTGTGCGTGAATTTATACTCATTGCCTTGGTTAGTTCACACAGAGAATTAACCCTTCTTGCTGTGCTTTCAGTCAAAAATGAGGAATCTCACATGTACAAAACACCTGTTACCCTTCTGGCGTTACTTATCGGCGCGGTTCTTGCGCCGGTATCACAGGCGGCACTGCCCGGAAAGCCGACCCTTGGCGCGGATGAAACCACCTTTGCAATCGTTGATATCAATCAGTCTGCCTCAGCCTATAACCAGCTGGTGACGGTAAAAAATGCGGCGGATGTGACGGTCACCTGGAATTTATGGACCGGCGACGCGGGCCAGACGGCCAAAGTTTTACTCAATGGTGCGCAGGTCTGGAGCGGCCCCTCCGGCGCGACAGGCAGCGCCACGTTTGCTGTCAATAAAGGCGGGCGTTATCAGTTACAGGTCGCCTTATGTAACAGCGAAGGCTGTACCACCAGCGATGCCAAGCAAATTGTGGTGGCGGATACCGACGGCAGCCATTTATTGCCTTTGACCAGCACGCTGAAAGAAAACAACCAGCCGTATAACAACAAATCCGGCAAAGTCGTGGGCGCCTATTTTGTTGAGTGGGGTGTTTACGGGCGCGGATTCCCGGTCGATAAAATTCCTGCACAGAATCTGACGCACATCCTGTACGGCTTCACGCCAATTTGCGGCGGTGACGGCATTAACGACAGTTTAAAAAGCATCGAGGGCAGTTTTCAGGCTTTGCAACGTGCCTGTGCCGGACGCCAGGACTTTAAAGTGGCGATCCACGATCCCTGGGCTGCGGTACAAATGCCTCAGCAGGGTGTCAGTGAATATTCTGCGCCTTATAAAGGCAATTTCGGTCAGATGATGGCGCTGAAAAAGGCCTATCCCAACCTGAAAATTGTTCCTTCGATCGGTGGCTGGACGCTCTCTGACCCGTTCTATTTCATGAAAGACAAAGCTAAGCGCGACGTTTTTGTGGCCTCGGTGAAAGAATTCCTGCAAACCTGGAAGTTCTTCGACGGGGTGGATATTGACTGGGAATTCCCGGGCGGTGGCGGTGAGAACCCGGCACTGGGCAGCACGGCGGATGGCGAGACTTATGTGCAGCTGATGAAAGATCTGCGGACGATGCTCAATGAGTTATCTGCCCAAACCGGGAAAACCTACGAACTGAGTTCGGCGATCAGCGCCGGTCGGGACAAAATTGATAACGTCGATTACAGCGCCGCGCAGCAGTATATGGATCATATATTTCTGATGAGCTACGACTTCTATGGTGCTTTCTCCCTGACAACGCTGGGACACCAGACCGCACTGTATGGCTCCGCCTCGAAACCCGATACCGATTACACCACCGATCACGGCGTTCAGGTTTTGTTAACTCAGGGCGTGACACCGGGCAAAATTGTGGTGGGCGCGGCCATGTACGGGCGCGGCTGGACGGGCGTTAAGAATATGCAAAATAATGACCCGTTCACCGGCACGGCCACCGGTCCGACCGCCGGAACCTGGGAGAATGGCATTCTCGATTACCGTCAGGTGGCGAAACTTAAAGCCAGCAGTGACTGGCAGTACAACTATGATGCGGCCGCTGAAGCGCCGTATTTATGGAAGCCATCCACCGGCGATCTGATCACTTATGACGACACCCGTTCCGTGATTGCCAAAGGGAAATATGTGCTTGCGAATCAGCTCGGTGGCCTGTTCGCATGGGAAATCGATGCGGATAACGGCGATATTTTAAATGCCATGCACGAAGGTTTAGGGGACGGCAGCGGCGGCGGTTCGACGAATCTTGCACCACTGGCGAACGCCGGGACAAATCAGAATGTGACCGGCCCGGTTAGCGTGACGCTTGATGGCACGGCTTCCCGTGATCCGGAAAATGGCGCGCTGACCTATCTGTGGAGCAAAGTTTCCGGCCCGGCCGTGACGCTGACCAATGCCGATAAAGCCAAGGCGCAGTTTAGTGTGCTCAGCACCACGCAGGATCAGGTCTGGGTATTCCAGCTTAAAGTCACCGACCCGCAGGGGCTGAGTGCCACCGCGCAGGTTCAGGTGACAAACTCCGCAGTGCAGGCGAATCAGCCGCCGGTAGTGACGTTGCCAGCGGCCATGACCGTGACGGCGGGGAACACCTTCGCGCTGGTGGCGCAGGCGACGGATGCCAACAGTGATCCGTTAACCTATCAGTGGACGCTGCCCGCCGGTCTGAGCGCCAGCTCGCTCACTGCCAGTTCCATCAACATCACGGCACCCGCGGTCACCAGCAGCACGGTATATCCGGTCAGTGTGGTGGTCAGCGACGGAAAATCATCCGCCACGGCCAGCTTACAGCTGACGGTTATCCCGGAAAGTTCCGGCGGATGTGGCGTGACAACGGACCCGGCTGCTGCAAGCGTGCCTGCCTGGGTCAGCAGCAAAATCTATAATACGGGCGATGCGGTGAGCTATAACCAGCTGATATGGAAAGCAAAATACTGGACGCAAAACAATCCACCTTTACGCAGCAGCGATCAGTGGCAACTGGTCAGCAATGTCACGCTTCCTTACGACAATGCGGCGACCTACCTGCAGGGCGAAATGGCCACCTCTGGCGGCCATAACTGGAAAGCGAAAGTCTGGACACAAGGCGTTACGCCGGTTGCCGGTGACAACTGGCTGGATCTCGGAGCAATCAGTTGTCCGTAAATCCTGCGCGATAAATCAACAGGGCCAGATGGCCCTGTTTTTCATCGTATTTACGGCAGTTATTAATGTTAAAAATACTTTATGATGAATCCATATTCTGTCGATATGAGTTCACTGATGATTTTAATAATTTACGCCCATCCTTATCCGCGTCATTCAAGAGCCAATCAGGGGCTGTTGTCGGCAGTCAGTGATCTGCCCAACGTCGAAGTGCGTTCGCTCTACGACCTCTATCCCGATTTCAATATCGACATCGCCGCTGAACAGAAAGCGGTTGAACGCGCGGATTTGGTGGTTTTTCAGCATCCAATCCAGTGGTACAGCCTGCCGCCGCTGATGAAACTGTGGATCGACAAAGTGCTCGAACACGGCTGGGCGTACGGCCATGAAGGCAACGCGCTCAACGGCAAACATTGTCTGTGGGCGGTGACCACGGGCGGTAACGAGCATCATTTTGAGCTGGGCGATCACCCTGATTTTGACGTGCTGGCGCAGCCGTTACAGGCGACAGCCATTTATTGCGGTATGCACTGGCTGCCATATTTCGCTGTGCACAATACGTTTATTTGCGATGAGGCAGCGCTGAAAGCGGCGGGCGAAGAATACCGCCGCCGTCTGACCGCCTGTCTCAGCCTGAAAGAAGGCTGTCCGCCGGAGGTGAGTCTTGGATAATCATAACCTGATGATTGAAGGGCTGATTTATCTCGGCTCGGCGGCGCTGTTTGTGCCGATTGCTGTGCGCCTGGGACTGGGGTCGGTGCTCGGTTACCTGATTGCGGGCTGCATTATCGGGCCGTGGGGGCTGAAACTGGTCTCCGACGCGGAGTCGATTCTGACCTTTGCCGAAATCGGTGTGGTGCTGATGCTGTTTGTCATCGGGCTGGAGCTGGATCCTAAACGGCTGTGGACGATGCGGGCCTCGGTCTTTGGCGGCGGCAGCATTCAGATGGTTGGCTGCGGCGTGGTGCTCAGCGTGTTCTGTTATTTCCTCGGACTGGACTGGAAAATTGCGCTGCTGATTGGTCTGACGCTGGCGCTGTCTTCCACGGCGATTGCCATGCAGGCGATGAGTGAGCGCAGCCTGACGCCTTCACCGATTGGCCGCAGTTCGTTCGCCGTGTTGCTGTTCCAGGATATCGCCGCGATCCCGCTGGTGGCGATGATCCCTTTACTGGCGAGCACCGGTGAAGCGACAACGCTGATGAGCTTTGGTTTGTCAGCTGCAAAAGTGGCCGGTGCACTGGTGCTGGTTATCCTGCTCGGACGCTATGTCACGCGGCCCTTGCTGCACTTTGTCGCCCGCTCCGGTATGCGCGAAGTGTTCAGTGCCGTCGCGCTGTTTCTGGTTTTCGGTTTCGGCATTTTGCTGGAAATGGCAGGCATGTCGATGGCGATGGGCGCGTTTCTGGCGGGCGTATTGCTGGCAAGCTCTGAATACCGTCACGCGCTGGAAAGCGATATCCAGCCGTTCAAAGGTCTGCTGCTCGGCTTGTTCTTTATCGGTGTCGGTATGTCGATCGACTTCGGCACGCTGGTCCATCAGCCGTTGCTGATCGCCACGTTGCTGGTCGGATTTATGGCGCTGAAAGCCGCTTTGCTGTGGCTGGTTGCGCCGTGGCTGGGTGTGCCGAAAAAGCAGCGCGGCCTGTTTGCCATCCTGATCGGGCAGGGCAGTGAGTTTGCATTTGTGATTTTCAGCACGGCGCAAATGGCGGGCGTATTGCCGGTGGAATGGTCGAAAGCCCTGACGCTGGCCGTGGCGCTGTCAATGGCCGTCACGCCATTATTGCTGGTGGTATCCGCACGGCTTGAACGTAATGCACCGAAAGATGACCGTCCGCATGACACCATTGATGATGAAAACGCGCAGGTGATTATCGCCGGTTTCGGACGTTTTGGTCAGATTGCCGGTCGTTTGTTGCTGGCGAACAATGTGCACACCGTGGTACTGGATCACGACCCGGACCATATTGAAACGCTGCGTAAGTTTGGCACTAAAGTCTTTTACGGCGATGCCACCCGGGTGGACTTGCTGGAGTCGGCTGGTGCCGCGCAGGCCAAAGTACTGATTAACGCCATCGACGATGTGGAGGCGAACCTTCAGCTGACCGCACTGGCGAAAGAACATTTCCCGAACCTGAAAATCATTGCCCGTGCCCGCGATGTCGATCACTGGTATCAGTTGCGTCAGCTGGGCGTGGAAGCGCCGGAACGTGAACTGTTTGAAGGCTCGCTGCGCGTGGGCCGCGATGTGCTGGAAGCGCTGGGGCTGGATGCCTATGAAGCCCGCGAGAAAGCCGATCTGTTCCGCCGCTATAACCTGAAAATGCTGGAAGCGACGATCGAGAATTACGAAGATACCGAGTTCCGTATCGCCAGCATGCAGCGTGCGAAAGATATGCTGACAGCCGCCATTGAGCAGGATCAGGAACGTCTGGCTTCCGGTCAGCAGCAGGGCTGGCGCGGCAGTATTGACGGAAAAGCGCCGGAAAAAGAGGTGATTGAGGCGAAGGGATAAAGACGCGTAAAAACAGAAAACCGGTGCCTGATGCACCGGTTTTTTTCTTCCGGATATCAGCTCAGGGCGACTTTAATGCCCAGCCCAATCAATACCCCGCCCAGCAGTTTATCAATCAGTTTCTGTGCTTTCGCCAGACCGCGGCGCACCGGCGGGCTTTGGATCAGCAATGCCAGCGACGGCCACCAGATGACCGACAATCCGACGATAATCGAGGCGTACCACAGTTTCTCACCGAAGGTGGAATTGATCTGCAAGACCTGTGTGAACATCGCCAGGAAAAACAACGTCGCCTTGGGATTCAGCAGGTTGCACAGATAACCCTGCACAAACGCGGTGCGCAGTTTCACCTGCTGAGGTTCCAGACCATCAAGGTTCATCTTGCTGTTGCTGCGTGAGAACAACGCCTGAATCCCCACCCAGATCAGATAGGCCGCGCCGACATATTTCAGCAAATCGAATAACCACGGTGTGGTGGTGATCACCACCGCCAGACCCGCCACGCAGTAAGACATGTGCGTGATCACGCCACAAATCACACCCAGCGAAGTCATCAGTGCCGCGATACGCGGATAGCGGGCCGCATTTTTGATCACCAGAAAGAAATCAGGGCCGGGAGAGAGCATGCCGAGGAAGGCGATACTGGCAACAAAAAGGGTGGTTTCAAGCATGAAAATAACCGTCGTCAATGTTCAGAACAAAAGAAGGCGGCATGATACGCCAATCCTCCGTAAGTTAAATCACTCTTAGGGCTTTTTTTGCAGGCAGCTATACTGATCTTTCGCGTGGCTGTACCGTTATCGCCCCGGCGTGTAAGCCCCGTTGTACATCGCGGAGTGACAATGCAAAAGCCGGTGAGTGCAAGCAGAGTGATCCTCTGAATTATCCGCAATACTGCCGGTTTATGACCGTGATTTGGCGGATGGGCTGGTGCTTTTGAGGGGGAATATCCCGCACAGGTCATTGCTCTCTTATATCTTTGTAAAGCGTGAGTCTTCCTATCGACGGCTGATGGGGCTTTCCGTATAGTGGCAGCTCTTTTTTGGGGTCACGCACAAATTCCTTATCTACACAGGGCTTCACAATGATTATTAGCCTGATCGCCGCACTGGCGACCGATCGCGTTATTGGCATGGAAAACGCTATGCCTTGGCATTTACCTGGTGATCTGGCCTGGTTTAAGCGTAATACGCTCAACAAACCTGTCATCATGGGACGCAAGACGTTTGAGTCAATCGGACGCCCTTTGCCTGGCCGGCTGAATATCATCATCAGTTCAAACCCTGGTGAGCATGACGGCGTGACCTGGGTAACCTCTGTTGACGCTGCACTGGCGACTGCCGGTGATGTCGAAGAAGTGATGGTGATGGGCGGGGGACGGGTTTACGAGCAGTTACTGCCAAAAGCCAACCGTCTGTATCTGACCCACATTGATGCGGAAGTGGAAGGGGACACGCATTTCCCTGACTACGAGCCGGATGACTGGGAAAGCACCTTCAGCGAATTCCACGATGCGGATGAGCAAAACTCACACGGTTATTGCTTCGAAATCCTCGATCGTCGCGTCTGATTTCAGGATCGCGTAAAACAGAAAAAGGCACCTGTCACGGTGCCTTTTTGCTTTCTGAGGAACAGCGAGGGGGTTAAATCGCTTTCGGGATCTCAGCGTGTTCTTTTTCGCTCTGGCGGTTTGAAGGCTGAGTGAAATAGGTTTTGTCTTCCCAGCGCAACATCGTCAGATCACCGCCCCAGCAGCAGCCGGTATCCAGCGCATAAATGCCTTCCGGCGCCCCTTTTCCTTCCAGCGAGGCCCAGTGTCCGAAAGCGATACTGTAGCCCGCTTCCTGCAACGGACCCGGAATATCAAACCAGGGTTTCAGCGGTTTCGGCGCATTTTCCGGCACATCTTTGCAGATCATATCCAGCTGACCGTTCGGGAAACAGTAACGCATGCGCGTGAAGGCATTGGTGCTGAAACGCAAACGTGCCAGACCGGTCAGTTCAGGATGCCAGTTGTTCGGCATATCGCCGTACATTGCATCCAGAAACAGCGGATAGGTGTCGCTGCTCAGCACGGATTCCACTTCACGGGCGCACATCTGCGCCGTTTCAAGATCCCACTGAGGCGTGATCCCGGCGTGCGCCATGACCAGCTTCAGTTCCTCGTCTACCTGCAACACCGGCTGACGGCGCAACCAGTTGATCAGCTCATCCGCATCCCCGGCTTCAAGCAGAGGCGTGATGCGATCTTTCGGCTTGTTGAAACTGATGCCAGCGTACACGGCCAGTAAATGCAGATCGTGATTACCCAACACCATACGCACGGCGTCGCCCAGGCCGCTGACAAACCGCAGCACTTCGAGAGAGGACGGCCCTCTTGCGACCAGATCGCCGGTCAGCCAGAGCACGTCATGTTGCGGATTAAAATCCACCTGCGCCAATAGCGCCTTGAGTTCATCGATGCAACCGTGAACGTCACCAATAAGATATGTCGACATGAGGATTAATTGATCAGCGTAGGGATGGCGAGGCGGAAGACCGGAACCGGCACACGGAAGGATTCACCGTCTTGTGCGACCATTTCATAATGGCCTTCCATCGTGCCCAGCGGCGTTTCTAAAATCGCGCCACTGGTATAGTGAAATTCATTGCCAGGCAGGATCAGCGGCTGTTCGCCGATGACCCCTTCACCCTGGACTTCAGTCTGGCGGCCATTACTGTTGGTGATCAACCAGTAACGACGCAGCAGTTGCACGTTAAAACGCCCCAGATTGCGGATGGTAATGGTGTAAGCGAAGACAAAGCGTTCTTCTTCCGGTATCGACTGTGACTCAACGTAGATACTTTGCACCTGAACACAAACACGGGGCGAATTAAGCATAACGCTACTCCTGAGGTTCCGGATTCTTAGGTCGTGTGGATAACCAGTTAGCCAGTTTACAGAATTGCTCTACAGAAATATTTTCAGCACGCATGCTGAGATCTAAGCCCAGTTCGGTCATTTGTTCCGGAGTGAACAGGTGGCCGAGGCTGTTGCGCACGGTTTTACGACGCTGGTTAAAGGCGTCAGTCGTCAGGCGGCTCAGAATGCGAATATCCGGTACCGGATACGGGATCACTTCATGCGGCACTAAACGCACCACGGCGGATTCGACTTTAGGCGCCGGTGTAAAGGATTCAGGTGGCACTTCCAGCACCGGGATCACGTTACAGTAATATTGCGCCATCACCGTTAAACGACCATACGCTTTGCTGTTCGGGCCTGCAACCAGACGATTAACCACTTCCTTCTGCAACATAAAGTGCATGTCTTTGATGGCGTTGGTATAGGTGAACAGGTGGAACATCAGCGGCGTAGAAATGTTGTACGGCAGGTTACCAAAAACGCGCAGTGGCTGGCCGAGTTCTTCAGACAGTTCGCCGAAATTGATTTTCATTGCATCGGACTGGATGACGCGCAGCTTGCCCTGAAACTTAGGATTATTTTCCAGGCGCGTAGCCAGATCGCGGTCGAGTTCGATCACCGTCATGCTGTCCAGACGTGAAGCGACCGGCTCAGTTAATGCCGCCAGACCCGGACCGATTTCAACCACAGCTTCGCCCGGCATAGGGTGAATGGCCGATACGATGCTGTCGATAACAAACTGATCGGTTAAGAAGTTTTGCCCAAAACGTTTACGGGCAAAGTGACCTTGGTGGACTCTACTATTCATTGTTGTTATTTATCGTTGCTGTTATTTGCCATGTGGATGGCGAGATTTATTGCTGTCTTGAAACTGCCCGCATCAGCGGTGCCGGTAGCGGCGAGTTCAAGGGCGGTACCGTGATCAACGGAAGTCCGGATAAAAGGCAGGCCAAGCGTGATATTCACTGCGCGACCGAATCCCTGATATTTTAGCACCGGAAGGCCCTGATCGTGATACATCGATAAAACAGCATCGGCATGTTGCAGATATTTAGGCTGGAATAACGTATCAGCGGGCAGCGGGCCGATGAGATTTATCCCTTGCTGGCGCAGTTCGTCCAGTGCAGGAATGATAATGTCGATCTCTTCGTGCCCCATGTGGCCACCTTCGCCCGCATGTGGATTCAGACCACACACATAAATTTGCGGCTCGGTAATACCAAATTTCGTTTTCAGATCATGATGCAAAATGGTGATCACTTCATGCAGGCACTGGCGCGTAATCGCACCCGGCACGGCCAGTAAAGGCAGGTGCGTGGTCGCCAGCGCCACACGTAATTCCTCTGTCGCCAGCATCATCACAACACGGTCGCAATGGCTGCGGTCAGCAAAGAATTCGGTATGGCCGATGAAGGGAATGCCAGCATCATTGATAATGCTTTTTTGAACCGGACCGGTGATCAGCGCCGCGAACTCGCCGTTAATGGCACCGTCGCAGGCTCGCGCCAGCGTTTCTACCACATAAGGGGCATTGGCGACATCGAGTTGTCCGGCGGTGACCGGAGCGGCGAGCTTAACGGGTAATACCGTCAATGTTCCGGCGGCCTGAGGCTCGGCCGGTCTGCCTGGCTGATAATCGCGCAGGCGGATCGTCAGACCCAGTTTAGCGGCCCGTTCAAGCAGTAAGGCCGGATCGGCACATACCACTAACTCAACAGGCCATGCCTGCTGAGCCAGCGCCAGTACCAGATCCGGCCCAACCCCGGCTGGCTCGCCGGGGGTGATGACCACAGATTTTGTCACGGAAGTATTATTTTCCATTACCATCCATAATTTTCACATAAGCTTCAGCACGTTGTTCCTGCATCCAGGTCTGCGCTTCTTCTGCAAATTTACGGTTGAACAGCATGCGGTAAGCACGTTCTTTCTGAGCAGCATCGGTTTTATCAACCTGACGGGTATCCATCAGCTCAATCAAATGCCAGCCGAACGACGAGTGAACCGGCGCGCTCATTTCACCTTTTTTCAGGTTCATCAACGCATCGCGGAACGCCGGATCGTACATGTCCGGAGACGCCCAACCTAAATCGCCGCCCTGATTGGCAGAACCCGGATCCTGAGAAAGCTGTTTCGCTTCATCCGCGAAGGTGGCTTTGCCGCTCTTAATATCCGCTGCAACCTGTTCAAGTTTTGCACGCGCCTGCGCATCGGTCATGACGACAGACGGTTTCAGCAGGATGTGACGGGCATGCACTTCAGTCACCGAAACGGTTTTGTTATCGCCACGGATATCATTCACTTTCAGGATGTGGAAACCCACACCTGAGCGGATCGGGCCGATAACCTGACCTTTCTGCGCGGTGCTTAATGCCTGCGCAAACAGGGAAGGCAGTTCCTGCAATTTGCCCCAACCCATGTTGCCGCCTTTCAGCGCCTGGGAATCGGCAGAGTAGGTGATGGCCAGCTTGCCGAAATCCGCACCGTTGTTCAGATCGGTCACGATTTTCTTCGCCAGTTCTTCCGCAGCATCAACCTGATCCTGCGTCGGGTTTTCCGGCAATGGCAACAGAATGTGGCTGAGGTTGAATTCAGCACTGCCGCCGTTTTGTGCCGCGACCTGTTTAGACAGCTGATCCACTTCCTGTGGCAAAATGGTGACGCGACGACGGACTTCGCTGTTACGCACTTCGCTGATGATCATTTCCTTGCGGATCTGAGCGCGGTAAGTGTTGTAGTTCATGCCGTCGTAAGCCAGACGGCTGCGCAGCTGATCAACAGAGATGTTGTTTTGCTGTGCGATACCGGCAATGGCTTTATCCACATCCTGATCGGTCGGGGTGATGCCCATACGGCTGGCCATCTGTAACTGGATTTGATCCATGATCAGACGGTCAAGGATCTGGTGACGTAATGTCGCATCATCCGGCAGCTGTTGTTTAGCCTGCTGAGCCTGCTGTTTCACGGAATTAAACAGACTGTCTACGTCACTTTGCAGCACCACGCCGTTGTTCACGACGGCAGCAACTTTATCAACTTCCTGAGGGGCTGCAAACGCAGTGCTGGCACAAAGCGTCACGCCGAGGAGAAGTGTTCTCCAGTTCTTCATACTTTTTCCATTTGTCTAATCCGCAAGCGCGGGTTTCAAGTTCACTGAGTTTAAATTGTCGTCGGGTCTAGAAAGCGCGTTGATAAGGCAGTATGCCGCTGGCCAACATTTCTTTCGTTCCGAGGGTTTGATTGTTCCCAAGGCCTCTAAGTTCAATATTGAATCCAATCTTATTGTCATACTTACTTTCTGACTTCACAGAATCGTAGTTGGTGATCTTACGTTCATAGCCAACATTGATAGCCCAACAGCAGGTGTTGTATTGCAGACCAATCAGCTGGTCAGCCGGTTGCTGTGCTTTGGTATCGTAATAATAGGCACCGACAATGGCCCAGCGGTCAGCAATCGGCCAGCTGGCGATACCGCCGACCTGAGAGATACCGTCCTGATAACCCGGATGTCTGACGCTTGGCAATGTCGCCTGGATATATTCCGGGCTGGCGTAACGATAACTCAGCTGGATCATTTTCTCTGAGTCAGCACGGTACTCAAGCACCGCATCACCCAGGGACACCGCATCGAGACGGGTATCGTATTGAATACCGCCACGGATGCCCCAGAAATTATCGATTTTGTAGTAGGTGTCACCGGCCCACACCAGGCTGCCTGTGTCATCATTTTTATCCAGCACGCTATCCTGATCGCCGGTACGCGGCGGCTGGAAGTAATAAATCTGACCGGCCGAGGCGTTAAAGCGTTCTTCCAGATTGTCGTCGTAAATACGGGTGGTTAAACCACCGGCCACCTGATTCGCTGAGGCGATACGGTCAAGGCCACTGTAACTCTTATCACGGAACAGACCGGTATAGTCGGACTGCAACAGGGTCGAGTCATAGGTATTGATCGAGCTCTGGTTACGGTACGGGATGTACAGGTATTGCACGCGTGGTTCGAGCGTCTGGGTATAGTCTGCGTTCCAGTCCATTGACCGGTCGAAGACCATTTTGCCGTCACTTTTAAACTCAGGCATCACACGGTTCACGGAGGAACGCAGTTTGGTGTCCGGATTATCCTCGTAATAATTGTCAGGAATATCCTGCTGATAGTGGGTCGCCATCAGCTTCACTTCGTTATCCAGACTTCCCCACCCGTTACTGAGCGGCAGGCTGAGCGTCGGTTCGAAGTGCGTACGCACCGCTTCCGGGTTATCCGGGTTAACGCTGGTGAATTTCACCGCCTGACCATAAAGGTGCAGGTCGAACGGACCCAGGTCATTTTTGTAATAGTTGATGTCCAGCTGTGGCTGCGCACGATAGGCGTTCTGGTTACCGGCGTTCGAGAACACCTGGAACTGTTTACTGGCCAGCGTGACATCCCAGTTCTCATTGGCGTAACCCACGCTGAATTTCTGCGTGGCGTAGCCGTCCGTACTGGAACCGTAGGTGGAATCGAAATCGGTGAAGTAATACGGGTCGCTGACCTTGGTATAGTCAACGTTGAAACGCCACACCTTGTCGTAGACACCGGCATGACGCCAGTAGTACATCCAGCGTTTGGTGTTATCGCTGGTGCGGTTTTCATCATCCACAAACTGCTGATCGATTTTCTTATCGTTACCCAGATAATCGAACTCCATCAGACCGGCACCGGCCACAGTCAGATAACGGAATTCATTCTGCAATTGCAGACCACGGGTACTCATGTAGTTCGGAGTAATGGTGGCGTCGTAGTTTGGCGCGATGTTCCAGTAAAACGGAACGGTGGCCCCGAAACCGTTATTGCTGCTGTATTTGGCGTTCGGGATCAGGAAACCGGAACGGCGGCGGTCACCAATAGGTAACTGCATATACGGGCTGTAAAACACCGGCACCGGGCCGATGTGGAAGCGGGCGTTCCAGATTTCCGCCACTTCTTCCTGACGGTCCTGGATCACTTCTGAGCCGACAACGCTCCAGCTGTTATCACCCGGCAGACAGGTGGTAAAGGTGCCGTTGTCCATGATGGTGTAGCGGTTGTTGTCACGCTGCTTCATCTTGTCAGCATCACCACGACCCTGACGTCCTACCATCTGATAGGTACCGTCCTGCACATCGGTATCTTTGGTGGTCAGGTTGGCAAAGCCTTTCGGGCCATTCAGCTTGATCTGGTTATCGTTATAACGCACGTTCCCGGTCGCCGTGGCGGTACGGGTAGGTGTCGGCTGATTGGGATTGGCGATTTGATTGAGCTGAACCTGATCGGCATCCAGCGTGCTGTTTCCCTGGACAACATTGACGTTGCCGCTGAACAGTGCGCTGTCAGGATAGTTGCCGGTCGCCTTATCGGCGTTGATGGTGACAGGCAGTGAATTAGGATCACCCTGCACCAGAGGTTTGTCATAGGTCGGAACGCCGAGCATACATTGCGCTGCAAGGTCGGCCATTGCGCCGTGACTGTACAATACTGACCAGATTGTGGCGGCCAGCATTGTCGGTAAGCGTGTTTTCAGACGTCTGTTTTTCATACGTAAAATGGTGTTCCGTCATCAGAGGCATCATGCCGGCAAACGGTCAGAGACTATCTCACTCATCATGGTTGCGCTAGTGTTAAATCCCACCGGTTACGTTGCCGCCGTTAGGCACAACGATAAATGCCGGTTATGATAAAGCAATTTTTCAGCGACGGCATGGCGAATTGAGGAGTATATGCAGTATTGGGGAAAACTGCTCGGACTTATCCTGGGCTTATGGTCTGGTTTAGGCTTCTGGGGAATTGTTTCAGGGCTGTTGATAGGGCACATGTTTGACACCGCGCGTTCCGCGAAACGCCGGGGCTATTTTGCCGATCAACAGACACGTCAAACCATCTTTTTCCGCACCACGTTTGAAGTGATGGGGAATCTGACTAAATCAAAAGGCAGAGTTACCGAGGCGGATATTCAGATCGCCAGTCTTTACATGGAACGTATGCAGTTGCACGGCGAACAGCGTGAAGCCGCGCAGCGTGCCTTCCGCGATGGCAAAGAAGCGAATTATCCTTTGCGGGAAAAAATGCGTGAACTGCGCAGTGCGTGTTTTGGTCGTTTCGACCTGATACGGACTTTTCTGGAAATTCAGATCCAGGCCGCGTACGCCGACGGTTCATTGCATCCCAATGAGCGTGAAGTGCTGTATGTGATTGCTGAAGAACTGGGGATTTCCCGCATGCAGTTCGATCAGTTCCTGCGCATGATGGAAGGCGGACAGCAGTTCGGCGGCAGTCAGCAGGGCGGTCATTCCTATGGCGGCGGTTATCACCGGACACAGCAGGGGCCGACACTGGCCGACGCCTGTAAAGTGCTGGGCGTCAGCGCCACCGATGATGCGACCACCATTAAGCGCGCCTATCGCAAGCTGATGGGCGAACACCATCCGGATAAACTGGTGGCGAAAGGTTTACCACCGGAAATGATGGAAATGGCTAAAGAGAAAGCGCAGGCGATTCAGGCCGCGTATGACCTGATCAAACGCGAGAAAGGTTTTAAATAACATCGTTATAAAAAAGGCGTCCGTTGCAGGACGCCTTTTATTTATCGCTTCATAATCAGTCAGTGATCAGAAGCTCACCTTCACGCCTGCGACGGCCTGCCAGTAATCAACCCCTTCATCTTCAATTCTGTGCTGATACTGCACGCCGGTGTTCAGTGACACGTTCGGCGTCGGGTTATTGATAATCCCCAGATCAATCATGCCGGAACTGCCGGTCGCACCGCTGCGGAAGCTGTTGCTGACGTTGCTGTAGCTGTCACCGATATCTACCGCAGCGTCATCACTCAGGTCTTTAATGAACAGCGTATTTGCCGTCACCGCCCATTTACCGGTACTTGCGGTATCCCAGTCATAGCGGTAACGCAGCCCCAGGCGGGCGGTCGGACGGGTGATATCGTCGTAATGCACGGTCGTATTATCGATATCAGTGAAATCATCCACCTGCAGGCGCTGAATACCCAGACCGGCTAAAGGCGTGAATTCATGATTTCCCGCTTTGATTTTATAGCCCACATCCACAGAGCCACCGAAGGAGGTCGCGCTGATGTCCGCGACTTCACTGCCGCGCAGGTCGGTCGACACATTGCCGTCGTAGATGGCGACGTCGGACGCCACATCCACCGTCAGACCGCTCACGTACTGATACGACAGCAGCGAAGAGAGTCCCCAGGTGGTGTATTGCGTTTTGCTGTTGCCGTCGGCGGCATCCGGCGTGACATCCAGATTGGCGCTGGACAGGCCGAGGCTCAGGCCCAGCGAATGGGTGTCATTCCCCAGTTGCATCACTTTGGCACCGAACAGCCAGCCTTCTTCTTTCTGGGTGTAGTCGTAGCCATAATTCATAAAGCCGAGTGATGAATGATAGTTATCTTCCCCGTTGAGATACTGGAAGAAGATATTCAGTTTCTTATCATCCTGCGCCAGCACCTGATTGCGGAAGGTTTCACTGACGCGGCTGTTGTAGCTCAGCAGGGCCGAAGGCAGGGACAGATAAGAAGGCACCTGCGGCGTGACGGCCGGACGTGCATTTTTCCCGCTGTCATCATCTGGCGTCGGTGCCGGCGGAACCGGTGTGTCATCGCCTTCATCCGGCGTATCGTCACCGTCATCCGGCGTTGGCTCAGGAACCGGCGTATCGTCGTCCCCGCCATCGTCTTCATCATCCGGCGTCGGTTCTGGCGGAACCGGCGTGTTATCGACCGGCACCGTATTGTCGCCTTCGGTCAGCATGTTGTTTTGCAGACGGTAATCCCAGAACTGATCGCCGCTGCCCGCCACGTCACGCTGTTCTTCAGAGCTGCGCCCCGGTGCAAAGGCATACAGGTTATAGGCGTAAGCGCCGCGCGCCACGTACTCGCCCGCCAGTCTGAAGCTGTCTTTGGTTGCCTTACCGGCCACCTGGATCAGCGACACGCCTTCCTGATTATCCGCCGCGCCATCGTTATCCGTATCGGTGAAGAAACCCGCCCCTGACGGCGTGACCTGAACAGTCACCGGCCCGGAGGAAACCATGTCGCCGTTGATCAGCAGCTTGTCGGTTTGTGTGAACGCCGGGTCGAAATGCGTGCGCAGGCTGAGCAGGTTATTGCTGCCCGCCGCCAGGGTGCCGTTAACGGTTTGCGTGGCCGCAACAAAGGTGTCGCTCTCGCTCTCGTTTTCGGCTGGCCAGTGCGGCAGAAGCTGCACGTCATCTTTCAGGATGAGATCGGCGACGGTGTTGTTACCGGCCAGAACGGTGTTTTTCTCCATCGTGACGGTGGAGGCAAGGGAGCCGTTGAGGATCAGCGCGCCGCTGTAGATATGGGTGTCACCGGTGAAGGTATTCTCGCTGTTGATGTACAGCGCGCCCGGCGCCATTTTCTTCAGGGTGCCGTGACCGGAAATCGTGGCGTCAATCACCACGTCATTATTGCCGTCGGTGCTGGTGGTCTTGCTGTCGGTCTGATCGACAGAAATCACACTGTCAGCGGCGAGTTCCACCTTGCCGCTCAGATGCGATTTACTGTTCAGCATCAGGTTTGCCCGCTCGTTGAGCGTCACGTTGGCATCCAGCGTGGCGTGCTCGTTCACGCGCAGGGTGGCGCGGCTGGCCACATCCACATTGTTTATCGTGTAGGTTTCATCAATCCAGTCGTCGCTGAACACGACGTCACCGGCATGCGGGGTCGGACGACCGGCGAGTCTCATAATGCCATTTTGCACGGAGAGCTGATTCAGATCGGCACCGCCCGCCAGTTCCCAGACGCCTGCGGAGGAGTCCGGCGCATAATCGACGTTTAAATTCGACGCCGTTTCCTGACTGCCGAGATGGCCGACGAAGGTCTGGTTACTGCTGTTGTTCAGCGTCAGGGTGCTGAGCTGGTCTGCATTGCCGTTAATAATGGCGGCACCGGAATCATTGTGATTGATTGTGCTGAAAGCCATATCATAGCCATTCAGATCCAGATTGCCGCCGCGATAACCAAAGTAAATGTCGCTGCCGGCAATCTGGTTTTCGCCGCCGATCTGCACGGTCGGGCGACCGCTGACAATGGTGACTTTGGAGAAGGCTTTTTGCTCACCGGCTTCATTGGCCTGCTGGGCCAACACCACCAGCCCGTCGCCGACGTTCAGCCCACCGCCGTTATTCCCCACGGCATTGACGTACAGCGTGCCTTCACCGATTTTATGCAGGGTGTCTCCGTCTAATCCATTGACTTCCCAGTCAACGGTTTTCCCCGCATCGACTTCGATCCCGCCGCCCACCCAGGTGCTGTCGGCGCCTTCGGCAGAGACGACGCGGTAATCGTTGGAAAATTGCAGTTTTGCCGCGCCGTGATTGACCGCGCTGTCGAGTACGATCAGGCCGCCATCACCGGCGAAACGCAGATCTTTTGAGGCATTGAGTTCATCATTGCTGGCCTGAGAAGGGAGTTCCGTATCCACACCGTGCCACTGCCAGCTGTTTTCGCCCTGAGTAATATCGGCCGCTGCCCAGTGGATATCGCCATCGGCGGCGATATCGGTCACATCAGGATCGGTATTCTCTGCAATGACCTGATTGAGGAAATTTAACTGCATATCCAGCGTATAACTGGTGTACTCATACCCAGTCTTCCCTGTGCCAATCCAGGGTGAGACACCATAGATTTTCCACTCTTTTTCAAGGTTATCATAAACGTACAGTGGGCTGCCGCTGTCGCCGGCTTGTATCGCAGAACTGAACGGCTGAGCACGTGTGTCCGGCGGCCCGTAGTTTACCCAGCGCAGACGTGACGGTTCAAAGGTGGGATTAACCATCGTGCCGCCGCTTTTCCAATCGTAAGCCCCGGTGATATAGACGGGTTTCCTGGTGACCGGATCGACCTGATACTGCGTGCCTGAGCCAACCCGCGCATAGTAAACATAACGCTCAGGGTTATTACGTACTTGCTGCGTATCCACCATTGGCACGGGTGCGGCTTCAGTCACTACTTTATTCAGGCGGGGAACATGAAAGTCTTTAGCCCATTGCTCATAAGCAGGGTGAACGTTTCGGCTGATTAATTTATAGGTGGTTCTGTATTTGGCGTGATTGCCAAAATCAACAGAGGTATAACCGGTATTATGGGCGACGCTGGCAACATAAGAGGGAGAAATTAATGTCGCGAATCCTAGGCTGTTGACGGCGCCAAAATCAGGCATAGGGAAATTAAGAATACCCGCGGACGTGCCATCCATTTTGAAAACTTCGATGTTTTCTTCACCGGGGAGGTATTTGCCCAGATTTTCAGCAAAGTCCCGGTAATCCTGTACGGCAACATCCTCGCGCATAATGCCTGCATCGGCGTCAAAAATCGCCAATGCAATTAAGCTACTGAGTAGCTTTGGTTTCCATGCCATTATATTTTCCCTGAGGGTGGAAATAATTAAAAAAGGAAGCGATGTTATCAGGCGTGCGGGTAATAATGACAGGGCATGAAATAAGAACAGGAGCGGGTATTATATTTTTTGGGAAAGTAAATTCTGATAAAACAACGCGATGGTAATGTAATACATATTACTTAATAATGATTGAAGCAATATGTATTATTTAAATGGTTAAAAGTCAGGCTCGCAGTGATAAACCAGCGGTGTATCCGTTATCGGGTGATAGAACGATAATTCCTGCGCATGCAGTTGCAAACGGTCTGCCGCCGCCAGCGCCTGCGGATGAGCATAGAATTTATCGCCCAGAATCGGATGCCCGAGTGCCAGAAGGTGCACGCGCAACTGGTGAGAACGTCCGGTTATTGGCCGCAGTTTGACGCGGGTGGTGCCGTCATCGTCCCAGGACATCACTTCATACTGCGTCAGCGCTTTCTTGCCGGTCTCATGACAGACTTTTTGTTTCGGCCGGTTGGGATAATCGCAAATCAGCGGCAAATCGATAATGCCGTAATCTTCTTCAACCCGTCCCCAGACCCGCGCGATATACACTTTCTTGGTTTCGCGTTCACGGAACTGACGTTTCAGCTCACGCTCAGCGTCTTTGGTCAGCGCCACCACGATCACGCCGCTGGTGGACATATCCAGACGATGGACGGATTCGGCTTCAGGAAATTGCTGCTGAATGCGCGTCATCAGGCTGTCCTGATGCTCGGCCAGTTTGCCCGGCACCGAAAGCAGCCCGCTTGGCTTATTTACCACCATGATGTGTTCATCCTGAAAAATCACCTGTAACCAGGGATCGGTCGGCGGATTGTAATTCTCCAGCGGCCGGGTTTTCGACGGTTCAGGGATAGTCGGTTGGTGTTCGCTCATAGCGGTTTCAGTCTGCGTTCGGGGTGAAATAAAGGAGGGATGCAGACCGGCTGCATCCCGTCGGGCTTACTGATGGCTGACCACCACCAGGCGGATCGCATCCAGACGCCAGCTGGCATCGTTCAGATTCGCCAGCACTTGCTTACGGTTCGAGTCTACCGATTCCAGTTCGTCATCGCGAATGTTCGGGTTCACCTCTTTCAGCGCTTTCAGGCGATCCAGCTCCTGGGTCAGCTGCTCGTCGGCTTCCACTTTGGCCGCTTCGATCAGCGCACGCGCCTGCTCGGCAATTTCGGCTTCTGCCTGTTGCAGCATGGCGTGAACGTCCTGTTGTACCGCGTTGACCAGCTTGCTGGAGTTATGACGGTTAATGGCGTTCAGCTGACGGTTAAAGCTCTCAAACTCGACCTGCGCCGCCAGATTGGTGCCTTTGCGATCCATCAGCATACGCACCGGTGTCGGAGGCAGGAAACGGGTCAGTTGCAGATGTTTCGGCGCCTGACATTCCACCACGTAAACCAGTTCCGCCAGCAGTGTACCCACCGGCAGGGCTTTGTTTTTCAGGATCGACACCGCACAGCTGCCGGTATCGCCGGACAGGATCAGATCCAGACCGTTACGCACGATCGGATGTTCCCAGCTGATGAACTGCGCATCTTCACGGGACAGCGCCTGTTCACGATCGAATGTCACGGTACAGCCATCTTCCGGCAGGCCCGGGAAATCCGGCACCAGCATGTGATCGGACGGCGTCAGCACGATCAGGTTATCGCTGCGGTCTTCCTGATTAATGCCGACGATATCGAAGAGATTCAGCGCAAAGTTCACCAGATTAACGTCGTTATCCTGCTCGCCGATTTCCTTCGCCAGTTGCTGCGCACGTTCGCCGCCGTTGGAATGCATCTCCAGCAGACGGTCACGGCCATTTTCCAGCTTCTCTTTCAGCGCGTCATGTTCTGCGCGACATTCGAGGATAAATTCGTCCAGACCCGTCTGCTCGGCAGGCGTGGCCAGGAAGGCGATCAGCTGCTCGTAGGCGCTGTCGTAAATGGTACGGCCGGTCGGACAGGTATGTTCGAACGCGTCCAGACCTTCATGGAACCAGCGCACCAGCACCGACTGCGCGGTTTGCTCGAGGTAAGGCACCATGATGTCGATATTGTTTTGCTGACCGATACGATCCAGACGCCCGATACGCTGTTCCAGCAGATCCGGGTTGAACGGCAAGTCGAACATCACCATTTTGCTGGCGAACTGGAAGTTACGGCCTTCGGAGCCGATTTCAGAACACAGCAGCACCTGCGCGCCTTCTTCCTGCGAGGCAAAATAGGCTGCCGCGCGGTCACGTTCGATGATCGACAACCCTTCATGGAATACGGCGGCACGGATCGCTTCACGCTCACGCAGTACCTGTTCCAGCTGCAAGGCGGTGGCGGCTTTGGCACAGATCACCAGCACTTTCTCGTCGCGGTTGGCGGTCAGATAACCGAGCAGCCATTCGACGCGCGGATCAAAGTTCCACCAGGTGGCGTTCTCGCCTTCGAATTCCTGATAAATCTGCTCCGGATACAGCATGTCATGGGCGCGGGCTTCGGCGGTTTTCTTCGCGCCCATGATGCCCGAGACTTTAATTGCGGTCTGATACTGGGTCGGCAGCGGCAGTTTCACCGCATGCAGGTGACGCTCAGGGAAACCTTTCACACCGTTACGGGTGTTACGGAACAGCACGCGGCTGGTGCCGTGGCGATCCATCAGCATGGAAACCAGTTGTTTCGCTGCGGCTTCGTCGCCTTTATTGGCGGCGGTCAGCAGGGCATCGGTATCGGCGTTGCCGACACTTTCACCCAGCAACGCCAGGGCTTCCGGCGTCAGCGGTTCTTTGTTGAGTAACAGCGTGACGGCATCGGCCACCGGCTGATACTGCTGTTGTTCTTCGATGAATTCTTCGTAGTCGTGGAAACGATCCGGATCCAGCAGGCGCAGACGCGCAAAGTGGCTTTCCTGACCCAATTGTTCCGGCGTGGCGGTCAGCAACAGAACACTCGGGATTTGCTGGGAAAGCTGCTCGATTACCTGATATTCGCGGCTCGGCGCATCTTCGCTCCACACCAGATGGTGCGCTTCGTCGACCACCAGCATGTCCCACGCCGCATCGGAAAGCTGCTCAAGACGGGATTTATTGCGGCGCACGAAATCAAGCGAGCAGATCACCAGCTGTTCGGTTTCGAACGGATTGGTCGCTTCGTGGACGGACTCGGCATAGCGGTCGTCATCAAACAGAGAGAAGCGCAGGTTGAAGCGGCGTAGCATTTCCACCAGCCACTGGTGTTGCAGGGTTTCCGGCACCACGATCAGCACACGCTCGGCACGGCCGGACAGCAGTTGCTGATGGATAATCATGCCTGCTTCGATGGTTTTACCCAGACCCACTTCATCGGCCAGTAAAACGCGTGGCGCATGACGCTGACCGACTTCGTAAGCGATGTGCAACTGATGCGGGATCAGGCTGGCACGCATACCGCGCAGGCCGCCGAATTCCAGACGGAACTGTTCACGCTGGTATTTACGGGCGCGGAAACGAAGGGCGAAGCGGTCCATACGGTCGATCTGACCGGCGAACAGGCGATCCTGCGGTTTACTGAAAGTCAGTTTGCTGTCGAGCAGCACTTCGCGCATGGCGACGCCGGTTTCTTCGGTGTCCAGACGGGTGCCGATATAGGTCAACAGACCTTTGTCTTCAACGACTTCTTCGACCTGCAACTGCCAGCCTTCGTGACAGCTGATGGTATCACCGGGATTGAACATCACGCGGGTGATCGGGGAATCATTTCGGGCATACAAACGGTTTTCACCGGTGGCGGGGAAAAGCAGGGTGACCATGCGCACATCCAGCGCGACCACGGTTCCTAATCCTAATTCGCTTTCCGTATCGCTTATCCAGCGTTGACCCAATGTAAACGGCATAATCTCTCTCTGTGTTGTGTGCTCTGTATACGGCGACTGCGCAATGCTTGCTCAGCCCGCGATGTTTCACGGGCAATAGTTTTCTTTCCCCGCCAGATGGCGCGGAGTTGTTCACTGTGTGAGGATGATTCAGAAATGGGAAAGGGCGCTATGGTAATGGAAGGTAAGCGTTTCGTCACCTGTGAATCCCAAAGTGCCCCGTTTTTTGCTCAGAATAATCCCATCTGCCCTGTAATGAGTGTAGCAAAATCGTCGTGAAGGAAAGGTAAAATGCCATCGGCGACCGGCTCCAGCTGACGCTCGATATAATGGTCGTAGTCGATGGGCGACTGACGGTTTTCCAGCGGTTCAGGGCCGGACGTGGTCATCACGTAGCTGATCCAGCCGCCATTCTGATACTGTTTGGCGCGACCGTGCAGCACATTATAGTCATCTGCCAGGCGCGCCGCGCGGACATGCGGCGGGACGTTTTTCTCATAATCGCTCAGCTTGCGGCGCAGGCGTTTGCGGTACACCAGTTTGTCATCAAACTCGCCGCTGAGCGTGCGCGCCACGTAATCGCGCACGTAATCCTGATACGGCTGGCGGTGAAACACCCGCTCATACAGCGCCTGCTGAAACTCCTGCGCCAGCGGTGTCCAGTCGGTGCGCACCGTTTCCAGCCCTTTATAAACGATGTGCTCGCCGTCGGCGTCTTTCACCAGACCGGCATAACGTTTTTTGCTGCCGGTTTCCGAGCCGCGAATGGTCGGCATCAGGAAACGCTGATAATGCGTTTCGAATTCCAGTTCCAGTGCGCTTTCCAGCCCGTATTCCTGTTGCAGATGGCCTTTCCACCACGCATTCACCTGTTCAACCAGACGGCGGCCAATCGCGTCGGCCTCTTCCTGCGAATGGGCTTTGTTCAGCCAGACAAAAGTGGAATCGGTGTCGCCGTAAATCACCTGAAAGCCTTCGGCTTCAATCAGCTCGCGGGTCTGACGCATGATGTCGTGCCCGCGCAGGGTAATGGAGGACGCAAGGCGCGGATCAAAGAAACGGCAGCCGCTGGAGCCGAGCACGCCATAAAAGGCGTTCATGATGATTTTCAGTGCCTGCGACAGCGGTTTGTTTTTTTGCTTTTTAGCGTCTTCGCGTCCCATCCAGATCTGGCGGACAATTTCCGGCAGACAATGTTTTTCCCGCGAGAAACGGGCGTTACGGTAGCCGGGCACGGAATGTTCGTCATCCGGTTGTTGCAGTCCGGCGACCAGCCCGACCGGGTCGATCAGAAAGGTGCGGATAATCGACGGGTACAGGCTTTTATAATCGAGCACCAGCACCGAATCATACAGGCCGGGGCGCGAATCCATCACAAAGCCACCGGGACTCATTTCGCCCTCTAATTCGCCCAGATTGGGCGCGACATAACCGGCGCGGTGCATGCGGGGTAAATAAAGATGGGTGAATGCCGCCACCGACCCGCCGCTGCGGTCGACCGCCAGACCGGTCACCGAGGCGCGTTCCAGCAAAAACGGCATCAGCTCGGTTTTGGCGAAAATCCGCGTGACCAGTTCGCAGTCTTTCAGGTTATAGCGTGCCAGCGCCGGTTTATCTTCCCGGAAACGCTGTTCGATTTCGGCCAGCCGCTGATAGGGATTGTCGCTGGCTTTGCCTTCGCCCAATAAACTTTGCGAGACAAATTCCAGACTGAACGAGTTGAAGTTCCAGAATGCCGATTTCAGGGCTTCAATGCCGTCGATGATCAGGCGTCCGGCGGCGGCCGCAAAAAAGTGGCCCTGCTTGAAGCCGTGCTCGCGCCATTCCAGTTCACCGCCGCCGCGCCCGAATTTGAGCGGAATTTTGTAACGATCCGCGTGTTTCTGTAAAACCCGCAGGTCAAACTGCACCACGCTCCAGCCGATAATGGCGTCAGGATCGTACCTCTCCAGCCACTCATTGAGTTTTTCCAGCAACTGCGGACGGCTGTCGACGTAAACCATGTTGAAATCAAACTGCGCGTCAGGCGCACCGTTTGGCGGGCCGAGCATATACACGTGGCGTTGGCCGCAGCCTTCCAGACCGATGCAGTACAGCTCGCCGTTGCCGCTGGTTTCGATATCCAGCGAACACAGTTTCAGCGGCGGACGGTAATCGTCGGCGGGCTTCATTTTGGTCTCCACCAGCAGATTTCCCGGCCCCGGTTTGCCGCTGAACCACACCGGCGCGGTGATATAGCGTTCCATCAGGAAACGTTCCGGCGGACGGATATCGGCTTCGAAAATGCTGACACCGCCTTCTTTCAGCAGTTTTTCCATCCGCATAAGCTGCCGGTGTTGCGGGCAATACAGGCCGAGAACCGGCCGCGAGCGGAAATCCTGTAACGGCAATTCACGCAGGCTGACATTTTTTTCATCGGCCAGCAGGCGTTCCGCTGTCGCACGCTGTTCGGCCGGAATAAACGCCACCGATTCCTGTAACGGCAGGCGCACTTTCTGCGGGCCTGCGTCCGTCGCCAGCCACAATTCCACCTCCGTACCGCGCGGCGTGTCGCGCCAGTGGCGGGTCAGCACAAATCCCTGACGCGGCGGGGTGTCAGTGTTGGCAGCAGCGGGACGGGCAATGGTGGAAGTAATAAGCGCCTCGGAACGGTAGAGATGAACAGATAAAGATCAGAAACAGAGTATGGTTATTTATACAGTCTTTGTCTACGACTCCGGACTCTGCCAAATACGCATACAATTACCCGGTTGACTGTGATAGTTCATGCGCTGACAATTCAGCCGCTTGATGTATTTACTACAATGAGAAGGCGTAAAACTCACAGTTGTCTCATTTATCTACGCAATTGGCGTAACAGAATTCTGGGAATGTATGGAAGCCTATCTACAACATCTGGTCGCTCAGTCGGTGGGCTTCGCATTAATTATTGTCGCTGTCGTGGCTTTCTTCGAGTCACTGGCGCTGGTGGGGCTGATTTTGCCCGGCACCGTCATGATGGCCACGCTGGGGACGCTGATCGGCAGCGGTCAGGTGGGATTGTACGAAGCCTGGCTGGCGGCAGGGCTGGGCTGTTTCTTTGGTGACTGGACCTCGTATTTTATCGGCCGGGGTTTCAAGGAGCCGCTGCACCGCTGGCGTTTCCTCAAACGTTACCAGTCATTACTGGATAAAACCGGTTATGCGCTGGATCGCCACAGTTTTGCCACGGTGATTATCGGGCGTTTTATTGGTCCGACCCGTCCGCTGGTGCCGATGGTCGCAGGGATGCTGAACCTGCCGCCGTATAAATTTGCGCCGCCGAATATCATCGGCTGTCTTTGCTGGCCACCTGTTTACTTCCTGCCCGGCATTCTGGCCGGTGTCGCCATTGATATTCCCGCCAGCCATAACAGCTCGGTCTTCAAATGGTTGCTGTTTACCGCGGTTGTGCTGATCTGGCTGAGTGCGTGGCTGCTGTGGCGCTGGTTCCGTGCTGGCAAAGCCTCGCCTGATGCGATGAGCAAATGGCTGCCCTTGCCGCGTTTACGCGTGGTGTGCGTACTGAGTCTGATCGCGACAGTGGTCAGCCTGGTGATGCTGAGCCAGCAACCCATGATGCCGGTTTACGGTCATTTGCTGTGGAAAGTGATCACCCGCTAAGCCCCGGCATAATCCCGAGAACTCTGGCTTCCGGCGCACTGCCGTCGGCCAGTGCCTGCGTCGGTCCGTCGTAAAAAATCCGGCCATCGACGATCAGTAATGTCCGTGGCGCAATCCGCGCGGCGTCATCCAGATTGTGCGACACCATCAGCAAAGTGAGGTTGCGCTGTCCGCACACTCTGTCCAGCAAACTCAGCATCTCACTGCGTAGCGCCGGATCCAGTGCGGAGAAGGGTTCGTCGAGCAGTAAAACCGGCTGACTGCGCAACAGGCAGCGTGCCAGTGCGACGCGCTGACGCTGACCGCCGGAAAGCTGCGACGGCAGGCGATCCAGACACTCTTCCAGCCCGACCTGCCGGGCGATATCTTCCAGCTCGCGCTTCTGCTGCGGGGTGAGTTTCAGCCCCGGATGCAATCCCAGCCCCATGTTCTGACGCACCGTCAGATGCGAGAACAGATTGTTTTCCTGAAATAACATCGAGACCGGGCGCTTCGCCGGTGGCGTGGCGCTGTGATCCGCGCCGTTAAGCCGGATTTGTCCGCTGACCGGAGCCAGAAAACCGGCGACCAGACTGAGCAGGGTGCTTTTTCCCGCGCCGCTCGGGCCGAGGATCGCCACCCGTTCACCGGCTTCGATCTGTAAATCGAAGCGCATCGGCAGATGTTCATACAAATACGTCAGTTTATTCAGCGTCAGCATGGCGGCCCGGCAGTTTCTCAATCAGGGTGAATAACAGGAAGCATAACAGCAGTAATAACAGCGCCGTCACCGCACCGTCCTGGCTGCGGTAAGAGCCAATCTGCTGGTACAGATAAAACGGTAAGGTGCGGAAATTTTCATTGCCGAACAAGGCAATCACGCCGAAATCCCCCAGCGACAGCACACAGGCAAACGCCAGCGCCTGGGCAATCGGGCGTTTCAGCGCGCTGAGTTCCACCCGGCGCAACCGCTGCCAGCCGCGCATATCCAGCGAAAGGCACAGCAGCGTGTAGCGTTCCGCCACATCGCGCATCGGATTATCCAGCACTTTCAGGGCGTAAGGCACCGCCATCAGCGCATTGGTGAGGATCACCAGCGGCCACGGCGATTGCGGCAAACCGGTGGTATCGCCGAGCAGCAGGAAAAAGCCGGTCGCCAGTACAATGCCCGGCATGGCGAGGATCAGCATGCCGCTGAGATCCATCGCCTGCGCCCAGCCATTTCTCTGGCGTAAGCGCAACTCGCGGCTGCTCCACAGCAACATCATGGTCAGCAGCACACATAAGATCCCGCTACCGGCCGCGATACGCACTGACGTCCATAACGCCTGCCACAATGCAGGCTGTTGTAATACGCTGACCACCGCGCGGTTGATGCCATCGGCGATCACCGCCAGCAACGGCGGCAGGATCAGCAGCAACGCGAGGGCAATCAGCACGCCGTCGGCGATGCGACGCAGCGGCGAGTCATCCGGGTTACGCCAGCGCTGAGCATGCGTTTGTCCGACCGGCAACGCCTGACTGAGTTTCTGGCTGAGCAACACCAGCGCCAGACAACAACACAGCTGGATCAGCGCCAGTGTCGCGGCGCGGCTTAAATCGTAGTCGTAACTGAGCGCCTGATAAATTGCCAGTTCAATGGTGGTCGCCTGCGGACCGCCGCCCAGCGACAGCACGGTGGCGAAGCTGGCGAAACACAGCATGAAAATTAAGGCGGCGGCGGGGAAAATCTGCCTGCGCAGCGCGGGCCACTCCACAAAGCGGAATTGCTGCCAGACGTTCATGCCCAGTTGCGCGGCGAGCTGGCGCTGCTCAACGGCGATATTCTCCAGCGCCTGCAATAACAGACGTGTCGCCAGCGGCAGATTGAAAAAGACATGCGCCAGCAAAATGCCCTGTAAACCGTACGGCGAGAAACGATAATCCATGCCCAGCCAGCCGCAAATTTGCGCCAGCCAGCCCTGTCTTCCGTAAACACTGAGGATGCCAAACACGGCGACTAAAACCGGCAAGACCAGCGTCATCGCGCATAAACGCAGTAACAGCTGACGGCCGGGAAAACGGCGGCGGAACAAGGCGCGTGCCAGTAAAATCGCGGGCAGCACCGAGCACAGCGCCGACAGCAGCGCCTGCCAGAAGGTAAAGCGGATCACATGCCAGAGATAGGGATCCTGCCACAGCGAGGCACCGCTGATCTGTGGCGCATGACGCCACAGAGAGCCGAGTGCCAGCGCCGCCACCAGCAGCATAGCCAGTGAGGCGATGGCACCGGGCCACAGCCAGCGCGGGATCAACGGCTGACGGCGTTCTGCCATGCCTGGATCCATTGTGCACGGTGAGTCGCGACGTCTTGCGCGCTGTATTGCAGAGATTTGGCCGGTACGGTCAGCTGTTTAAAGGCGTCTGGCAGCGGCGTATCCACCACCGGATACATCCAGTTGCCAGCCGGGATCACTTTCTGGAAATCTTCCGTGGTGATGAATTTCATGAAGGCTTCAGCCAGTTTCGGTTGCTTGCTGTTCGCCAGCTGACCCGCCACTTCCACCTGCATGTAATGCCCTTCGGTAAAGTCAGCTGCCGCGTAATTATCTTTCTTCTCCTCGACGATGTGATACGCCGGAGAAGTGGTATAGCTCAGCACCAGATCGCTTTCGCCTTTGAGGAATAACCCGTAGGCCTCGCTCCAGCCTTTAGTGACGGTGACGGTTTTCTTCGCCAGTTTTTGCCACGCCTGCGGTGCCTTATCGCCGTAGACTTTTTGCATCCACAGCATCAGGCCCAGACCCGGCGTACTGGTGCGCGGATCTTCGTAAATCACTTTCCAGTTCTGGTCACTGTTGATCAGCTCATCGAGGCTTTTTGGCGGGTTCTTCAGTTTGTTTTTGTCATAGACGAAGGCGAAATAGCCGTAATCATAAGGCACGAAGGTGCTGTCATTCCAGCCGCCGGGGACGGTGAGTACGGCGTCGGTTTTCGGCGCTTTGGCGAATAAACCGGTTTGTTCAGCCGCCTGCAACAGGTTGTTGTCCAGCCCGAGGACGACGTCGGCCTGGCTGTTTTTACCTTCCATCCGCAAACGGTTCAGCAAAGACACACCATCTTCCAGCGCGACGTATTTCAGCTCGCAGCCGCATTGGGCTTCAAAGGCTTTTTTGATCGCCGGACCCGGACCCCAGTCGGCAGAGAAAGAATCATAGGTATAAACCGTCAGAACAGGTTTTGCCGCAAATGCAGGTGCAGAAAGTAACAGCAGGCAGGACAATAATTTTTTCAACTTTGCGCTCCAAAAAAATGAAAGGGCAAAGGATTTTGAGTAAGCATCGCGCAGTCTCAAATCCCTCCGCCGGGATTAACCGGATCAGGTTCGACGGGTATCAGGTCTCAGCCATATGTAAACTTGCTTTCACAAGTGCTGGCACCCCGTTGAGAACGGATGTCATTCTAGAGACTAACGGCGCGATGCGATAGTCCGATTAACTGTCCGGTGGCGCAAACCACGCGGATTTAAAGTCGAACCAGCCGAGGGTATTCATGCGTACGCCGCGCATGCTTCGTTGTCCCTGCAACACCAGCCAGTGATGGAACAGCGGGTGGATCTGATGGCTGACTGTCTGTTTCTGACTCCATTTCGCCATCGACAAATTGCCCGCGTGCCACTGCGCGGCGTCCTCTTCCATTCCTTCACTGAAGCAATGTTTCGCCAGCGGCAATTCATGGAAATGCGCAAACAGTGAGAATTCCAGCGGCAGGGTAAAGTTGGCACTGCCGAGCCACAGATCACTTTTGGCGTCGCCGCGGTGCCAGACGGCGTAATCCACCACCTGAATGATCAGTTCGATGCCTTCCGCCGCCAGCAGCGGTTGCAGGGCATTACAAATTGCCTGATGTTCAGAATGCTCGCCGTAGAAGGTCAGGGTCACCTGTGTCAGACCTTGCGGTCGGGGCGGACGCGGCTGCGGGGCTTTATGGTGCCAGCGCGGCAACAAGCCATACGCCGGAGACCAGTAGCGCTGATAAATCGGTTCTGCATTGTTCAGCAGGGCGATGGGATTCAGTAAATCGCACAACCACTGGCGCGTTGCATCGCATTGTCCGACCGGCGAACGCTGGTCAAAAAGCAGGAAATAGCAGCCTTCTTCCAGACGACTTTCCAGCTCACTTTTGCCGGATTCATCGGCCTGAAGCTGTACGCCGGAATGCACCAGTTCTTCACTCAGTTCCGGCAGCACCCAGATATTCACTTCGTCTATCAGCGCCCGGAAGCCAAAATACTCATCAAAGGCGCGTATGCGCAGTTGTGTTTTAAGATTACGCACCACAGCGTAAGGGCCGGTACCGACCGGATGACGGGCAAAATCAGGCAGGGATTGCCATTCCTGCGGCAGGATCATCGCGTGGATATTGCCGAACAGCCACGGCAACCAGCGGTCAGGGGCATTCAGATGGATATCAATGACATTCGGCGTGGGCGTGGTGACCGTTTTCAGGTTGCTGAACAGCGGATGGGCGGTCAGGCGGGTGAACGTGGCGATGATGTCGGCCATCTCCAGTTCACGGCCATGATGAAAATGAATGGCCGGACGCAGATAAAAACGCCAGTGCAACGGAGAAATTTCCTGCCAGTGATGGGCAAGATCCCCTTCTACTTCCCCGTTTTCCTCATTTATGCGTGTCAGGCCGCTGAAAATTTGCCGGGCAATATGCGTTTCTGAACGGCGTAACATGGTGCCGGGCAGCAGGTTAATCAGCGGGCGGTAATACAGCACGCGCAGAATATGTTTACCCTGACGGAAGCTGCGTCCGAGCTGGGACAGCAACATCTGACGCACCCGATCCTTATCGCCGACCAGTTGCACCAGCTGATCAATCCGGTCCTGTTCCAGCAGCTCTTCGGCGCGCTGTTGCTGGAGAGCCAGCCCGGTATACAGGAATTTCAGCGTGGAACGTTTGCCGCGTCCGGCTTCGGCATCCCATTGCAGCCAGCCCTGTTCCTGCATGGTACTGAGCAAGGATCGCATATGTCTGCGCGAACAATTGAGAACCTCAGACAACGCCTGCAACGTGGTTTCGGTTTCTTCACCGTGGCAGCTTTGCCACAGGCGGATGAACTGCTGTTGCAAACGGGACGAGGACATAAAAGAGGAACTCCGTGGGCGATCTTCATCAATTTATCTTTCCTCATAATACTCCGATACTGTTTCTCAACGAAAGCCTGTTGTGAATGACCGGAGGTCAGCATGAAACGCAGTCTGAACGCCCGTTTTTACCAGCGTTATTTTGAAGCCATTAAGAGGAACGCCTCTAAAAATCATGCTGACTGGTTGTCCTGGGTGCCGGTGCAATACCGCCTGGATATTTTGTCCCGTCTCACGCAGTGGGATTTAGATTCTGTGGATGAAAAAGACTATCGCCAGCATTTGTAATCCGGCTCATGGCAGGCCCGTCAAAATTCGATTTTCTGAGTAATGGTGTAATGTCACCAGCCAGTGAGGAAACTCACTGGTTTTTTTACACGCTTTTTTTGTTCATTCCCCAGAACTTCCTGAAACTTCGCTACACTGTCTGTCTTGTTTTATGGGCTTTCATTTCTCAGGGACGGCGTCATGTCAAAACCTCGTATTAATGCCATTTATGTCACCTTTCTGGTGGTGTCTTTGCTGTGTGGTATCGCGGGAGCGTTGCAGGCGCCCACACTCAGCTTGTTTCTGACCAATGAAGTGAAAGTCCGGCCAATGTGGGTCGGTCTGTTCTATACCGTCAATGCGGTGGCCGGGATTGCCATCAGTTTCCTGCTGGCCAACCGTTCGGATAACAAAGGTGACCGGCGAAAACTGCTGATGTTTTGCTGCCTGATGGCGCTCGGTAACAGCCTGGTTTTCGCCTTCAGCCGTGATTATCTGGTGCTGATCACCGTCGGCGTATTGCTGGCGGCGATAGGGAATGCATCAATGCCGCAGTTGTTTGCGCTGGCGCGTGAACATGCCGACCGCTCCGCCAGTGAAGTGGTGATGTTCAGCTCAATGATGCGTGCGATGTTGTCGCTGGCCTGGGTGCTCGGCCCGCCGCTGTCATTCATGCTGGCGCTGAATTACGGTTTTACTCCGATGTACCTGAGCGCCGCCGCCGTGTTTGTCGGCAGTATTCTGATGATCCTGTTTTTCCTACCGTCGGTGCCGCGCCTCGAACAACCGGTGGATGAAAAAGTGGTACACGTCAGCGCCTGGCGCAACAAAGATGTGCGTCTGCTGTTCTTTTCCTCTTTGCTGATGTGGACCTGCAATATCATGTATGTCATTGATATGCCGTTGTACATCACCAGTGATTTAGGTTTACCGGAAGGGCTGGCAGGTTTGCTGATGGGGACAGCCGCCGGGCTGGAAATCCCGGCAATGTTGCTGGCAGGCTATCTGGTGAAACGTACCGGCAAACGCAAGCTGATGCTGTATGCCGTGGCGAGCGGCGTCATTTTCTATGCCGGACTGGTGGCGTTTCAGTTCAAGGCGGCGCTGATGATTCTGCAACTGTTCAATGCGATTTTCATCGGTATCGTGGCGGGGATCGGCATGTTGTATTTTCAGGATCTGATGCCGGGCAGGGCGGGGTCAGCAACCACATTGTTCACCAACAGCATTTCTACCGGTGTGATTTGCGCTGGTTTGTTGCAGGGCTTTATCGTGGAGAACTTCGGCCACTTTCCGGTCTACTGGGCGGCGACTGTGCTGGCGGTGGTGGCGCTCGGGCTGATGTATAAAGTCAAAGACGTCTGACATAACCCGTCGCTTTTCAGATAAAGAAAAACCCGCAAATCCGCGGGTTTTTTTATGCTCAGTCTCAGGAAATTACTGCATAAACGCAGGCTGATTCTTCTCGTAGCCGGAGATATTTTCTTCGTGCTGCAACGTCAGGCCGATGCTGTCCAGACCGTTGATCATGCAGTGACGGCGGAAGCTATCGATGACAAACGGATAGCTTTTATCGCCCGCTTTCACGGTTTGCGCTTCCAGATCTACTTCGAACTGAATGCCTTCGTTGTTTTTAACCAGTTCGAACAATTCATCCACTTGCGCTTCGCTCAGGGTGATCGGCAGCAACTGGTTATTGAAAGAGTTACCGTAGAAGATATCGGCAAAGCTTGGCGCGATCACCGCATGGAAGCCGTAATCGGTCAGCGCCCACGGCGCATGTTCACGGGAAGAGCCGCAACCGAAGTTTTCGCGCGCCAGCAAAATGCTCGCGCCTTTATAGCGCGGCTTGTTCAGCACGAAATCAGGGTTTGGCACCTGGCCGGCATCGTCCAGAAAACGCCAGTCGTTGAACAGGTGCTGGCCGAAACCGGTACGGGTGACTTTCTGTAAAAACTGTTTCGGGATAATGGCATCGGTATCGACGTTAGCTGCATCCAGCGGAACCACCAGACCGATGTGTTGGGTAAATTTAGCCATGGTGTTTTCCTCAGTTCAGTTCACGGATATCAGCGAAACGGCCAGTGACCGCTGCTGCCGCAGCCATTGCCGGGCTGACCAGATGCGTGCGCCCGCCACGACCCTGACGGCCTTCGAAGTTACGGTTGCTGGTTGACGCGCAACGTTCGCCCGGTTCCAGACGGTCATTGTTCATCGCCAGACACATTGAGCAGCCCGGCAGACGCCATTCGAAACCGGCTTCGATAAAGATCTTATCCAGGCCTTCTTCTTCGGCTTGTGCTTTTACCGGGCCGGAACCTGGCACGACAATCGCCTGTACGCCGTTCGCCACTTTACGGCCTTTGGCAATGGCTGCCGCAGCACGTAAATCTTCGATACGGGAGTTGGTGCAGGAACCGATGAAGACTTTATCGATCGCCACGTCGGTCAGTTTAATGCCCGGTTGCAGATCCATATACGCCAGCGCTTTTTCAGCAGAGGCACGTTCTACCGGATCGGCAAAGGAGGCCGGATTCGGGATGGTCTGATTCACCGCCATGACCTGACCCGGATTGGTACCCCAGGTGACCTGTGGCGCGATTTCAGAGGCATCCAGCGTGACAATGCTGTCGAACGTCGCGCCATCTTCGGTTTTCAGGGTTTTCCAGTATTCAACCGCCGCGTCCCAGTTCTGATCTTTTGGTGCGAACTGACGAGCTTTCAGGTAGGCAAAGGTGGTTTCATCCGGCGCAACCAGACCGGCTTTTGCGCCCATTTCGATCGCCATGTTGCACAGGGTCATACGACCTTCCATGCTTAAGGCTTCAATCGCTTTGCCGCAGAATTCCACCACGTGACCGGTACCGCCTGCGCTGCCGGTTTTACCGATAATCGCCAGAACGATGTCTTTCGCCGTGATACCCACCGGGGCATCGCCGGTCACTTCGATTTTCATGGTTTTGGCGCGACCCTGTTTCAGGGTTTGCGTTGCCAGAACGTGTTCCACTTCCGACGTCCCGATACCAAAGGCCAGTGAGCCAAACGCACCGTGCGTGGCGGTATGGGAATCGCCGCAGACAATGGTCATGCCCGGTAAGGTCATGCCCTGCTCAGGGCCGATAACGTGAACGATGCCCTGATACGGGTGATTCAGGTCATACAACTGCACACCGAATTCGGCACAGTTTTTGATTAATTCCTGCATCTGGATGCGTGCCATTTCGCCGCTCGCATTGATGTCTTTGGTTTGCGTGGACACGTTATGGTCCATGGTCGCAAAGGTTTTGCCCGGCTGACGCACCGGACGGCCCATCGCACGCAGACCGTCGAATGCCTGCGGCGAGGTCACTTCGTGAACCAGATGGCGGTCGATGTACAACAATGGCGTTTCGTTTTCCGCTTCGTAAACCACGTGGGCATCAAACAATTTCTGATACAGCGTCTTGGCCATGTTATGCCCCTTCTTTCACAAAGCGGGCAATGATATCGCCCATTTCACTGGTACCCAGCGCCTGCTGGCCGTTAGCCAGATCGCCGGTACGGTGACCTGCTTCCAGTACTTTATTGACGGCCTGCTCGATGGCGTTGGCCGCGTCATCCGCACCCAGGCTGTAACGCAATAACAGCGCAGCAGACAGGATTTGGGCAATCGGGTTAGCAATATTTTTGCCCGCGATATCCGGTGCGGAACCGCCCGCAGGTTCGAACAGACCAAATGCCTGCTCATTCATGCTCGCGGAGGGCAACATACCCATGGAACCGGTGATCATCGCGCATTCGTCGGACAGGATGTCGCCGAACAGGTTGGAACACAGCAGCACGTCAAACTGAGACGGATCTTTAATCAGCTGCATGGTCGCGTTATCGATGTACATGTGGCTCAGGCTGACGTCCGGGTAATCTTTGGCGATTTCGTTAACCACTTCGCGCCACATGATCGAGGTCTGCAAGACGTTCGCTTTATCGATGGAAGTCACTTTGCTGCGGCGTTTGCGCGCAGATTCAAAGGCAATGCGGGCGATACGTTCGATCTCAAAGCGGTAATACACTTCGGTATCAAAGGCTTTCTCGTGCATACCCTGACCTTCGCGGCCTTTGGGCTGACCGAAATAAATACCGCCGGTCAGTTCACGCACACACAGAATATCGAAACCTTTTGCGGCGATGTCAGCACGCAGCGGGCAAAACTCTTCCAGTCCCTGATACAGACGGGCAGGGCGCAGGTTGCTGAACAGTTTGAAATGTTTGCGCAGTGGTAACAATGCGCCACGCTCAGGCTGATCGTTAGGGGGCAGATGTTCCCATTTCGGGCCACCGACCGAGCCGAACAAAATCGCATCCGCCTGTTCGCAACCGGCAACGGTCGCTTCCGGCAACGGGCTGCCGTGTTTGTCGATGGCTGCGCCACCGACATCGTATTCGCTGGTGGTGATCTTCAGGCCAAAACGCTGACGTACTGCTTCCAGAACTTTATATGCCTGGGCCATAACTTCCGGGCCAATTCCGTCTCCGGGTAAGACGGCAATATGATGGGTCTTGCTCATGTTCACACCGTTTCCTGATTATTTTGAATGTTGTTGTGTTGCTGACCTGCCTGCTGCAAACGTTGTTTTTCAATCTCAACTTGTTTGCTGCGCCAGATGTTATTCAGTACGTGCACCATCGCTTTTGCGGAGGATTCGACAATGTCGGTCGCCAGACCAACACCGTGGAAGCGGCGGCCATTGAAGGAGACGACGACGTCGACCTGGCCCAGTGCATCGCGGCCCTGTCCTTTCGCACTCAGCTGGTATTTCACCAGTTCAATCTGATAACCGGTGATGCGGTTGATGGCCTGATAGACGGCATCCACCGGACCGTTGCCGGTGGCGGCTTCGGTGATGATTTCTTCGCCGCAGGCCAGATTGACTGACGCGGTCGCGGTAATTTTGGACCCTGACTGCACGCTGAAATTATCCAGACGGTAGAATTCAGGCTCTTCCTGCTGCTTATTAATAAACACCAGTGCTTCTAAATCGTAGTCGAAAACCTGCCCTTTTTTGTCGGCCAGCTTCAGGAATGCGGCATACAGATGATCCAGGTTGTAATCGGCTTCTTTGTAGCCCATTTCTTCCATACGATGCTTAACGGCAGCACGACCAGAGCGGGAGGTCAGGTTCAGCTGCACCTGATTCAGGCCGATGGATTCCGGGGTCATGATTTCGTAGTTTTCGCGGTTTTTCAGCACGCCGTCCTGATGAATACCGGAGGAGTGCGCGAAGGCGTTAGAACCCACAATCGCTTTGTTGCCCGGGATCGGCATGTTGGTGATCTGGCTGACAATCTGGCTGGTGCGGTAGATTTCTTTATGATTGATGTTGGTGTGCACGTTCATGTAGTCGCTGCGGGTGCGGATCGCCATGATCACTTCTTCCAGCGCGGTATTCCCGGCACGTTCACCGATACCGTTCAGCGTGCCTTCCACCTGACGTGCACCGGCCTGAATAGCCGCGATGGAGTTACCGACCGCCATGCCCAGATCGTCGTGGCAGTGTACGGAGATAATCGCTTTATCAATGTTTGGAACGCGCTCATACAGATTGGTGATGATGCCGCCGAACTGCACCGGGGTGGTGTAACCCACCGTGTCCGGGATATTAATGGTGGTCGCACCGGCTTTGATCGCGGCTTCTACCACGCGACACAGATTATCCAGCGGCGTACGACCGGCATCTTCGCAGGAGAATTCCACGTCGTCGGTGTAATTACGGGCGCGTTTCACGGAATGCGTGGCCATCTCCAGCACCTGATCAAACGAACGCTTCAGTTTGGATTCAATGTGCAGGGTTGAGGTCGCCAGGAACACGTGGATACGGAAAGCTTCTGCGACGCGTAAGGCTTCGGCAGCGGCATCGATATCCCCATCCACGCAACGGGCCAGACCGCAAACACGGCTGTTTTTAATCTGGCGCGCAATAGTTTGTACAGACTCGAAATCGCCGGGAGAAGAGACCGGGAAGCCGACTTCCATCACGTCAACGCCCATTCTTTCCAGCGCCATTGCAATTTGAATCTTCTCTTTAACACTCAGGCTGGCTTGTAACGCCTGTTCACCGTCACGCAGCGTGGTATCGAAAATAATGACTTGCTCGCTCATGGGTTGTTCCTTGTCTGCTTTTATTTTCGCGCCCTGCGGGGAGGTAAAAAAAAACCCGCGCATCGGCGCGGGTTTATTGTCTGTGGAAGTTGAAATCAGTTCTGATTTTCGCCCACTGGCTTACCGCGCAAATTTTCTGCGTTGAGTAGTAGGCCTAGGAGACGGGTCATCATGAACATGTGTTTTCAGCTTCTCGTAATGGGTGGTCAGAACGGATATCGTTCAAACAGTGCTTAAAGTGATACGGGAATGTGTGCGGTATGTCAACCTTCGCTGTGTGGAAATTCCGGAAAATCGCTAAGATGACATTTTGTTTCATTTAGCATAAAACACTGGCTAATAAAGTGCTGGCCGGGTGAAGATTTTCTGCGCGAAGCGGAACAAAAAACGCAAAAAATAGACAGCAGTTTGGGCTAAACGAATAATTTGTCTTTGTAATACAAGTAATTGGAGATGATTTAGTCGGGCTTAATTTATTATTCATTTTTTGCATGTTGTTTCTATAAATATTTTAATGTCTTATATCATCACTTTTATGGAGAGAAATGAAGTTTGTATTACCGGTTCTGATTATTAAATCGATTTAGATTATCTCCCTCCTTAAATAACAGCATGAAAATGTGCGCATTTTATCTGTCGGTCTTTCTGCTCGCCCGATGTCATCTCTGTGCCGTATTTATAAATCAAATAATTAAAGGTAATCACTCTTATTTGAGAATGAAATGCCTTCGATGGGGAATGTCATGTCCGATACCTCTACTGAAAACCCAGCAAAAGTTGCTGAAACAGAAACACATCTTCGCAATGTCGATTTAAATTTACTCACGGTGTTTGATGCCGTGATGCAATTGCAGAATATTACCCGCGCGGCGAATATGTTGGGCATGTCCCAGCCTGCGGTAAGTAATGCCGTTGCCCGTTTGAAAGTGATGTTTAACGATGACCTGTTCGTCCGCTTCGGGCGCGGGATCCAGCCGACAATGCGTGCGCGTCAGTTGTTCGGGCCGGTCAGACAGGCTTTGCAGCTGGTGATGAATGAACTGCCGGGGGCGGGTTTTGACCCTAACGTCAGCATGCGTCAGTTTAATGTGGCAATTTGCAGCCCGCTGGATAAACGTCTGACCACGCATGTGTTGAATGCGGTAGAGGCATTGGCGACAGGCGTCAGCGTTAAATTACAAACCATCGTTAATGACAATATTGAACATCAGCTGCGCTATCAGAATATAGAATTTATGATCAGCTATCGTAAATTTGAACGTGCTGATTTTTGTAATCATGAATTATTTAATGATGAACTGGTTCTGGTTGCTTCACAACATCATCCGCGCATCAGTCCGCACATGTCTGATGAAAAATACATGAAAGAAAAACATGCGGTCATGATGCTGGATCGTTTTTATTCTTTCAGTTCGTCTTATTACGACGACCCGGAATTACACTCGTTAATTGCTTATCAGGGCACTGATCTGGTGAGCGTAATGGAAGTAGTGTCGAAAACCGATATGGTTGCTCTGGTGCCGCGCTGGCTGGCGCAGGCGAATGCCGGCATGCTCAGTCTTTCCGTTATCCCTTTGCCGTGGATGAAAAATAATCTGACCTGCTACCTTTCCTGGCATGAATCCTCCAGTAAAGATAAAGGCAATATGTGGATGAAATCCTTATTAAGCCAATGTGTCGTCTCCCTCTAGTCCGACACTGCTGAATGAAAGCCGTTTTTACTTCGGAATGCGACCAGGTAAAAACGGCTGGTTAAAATCCCCTTTGTAGTTTTTTATCCTGCATGGTTTTTGCACCTCGTTAAAGCCATGTGGGTTTTTTTCGCCGCCAGAAAATGACGGTGTGACTGAATGAAAGCCTGCCTCATCCCCCACAATTTCATTTCACCGTGCAATATTTGCCGGTAGACTGCGTTAAATCTTTGTAACAGAGCAATGCAGTCAGCGCCCCCTTTTCTGACTGCGCTGAACGCCGGTATAAACGCGCAATGAATCCAACCTTAAATGACTATCATCTGATTACCCGTTTTCGCCAACAAGTCAGTGCCCGTCCTGAGCAGACTGCGTTTCGCGAATGGTCGCCCGTGGCGGAAACCGCGCTGACCTGGCGCGAGCTTGGCGAGAAAGTCGATGCGCTGTCCGACGTATTATTGCAGGAGCAGGTGGGCGTTCAGGAACGGATCGCGATTTGCGGCAATAACGCGATGGCATGGGCGATGGCGGATCTGGCGATCCTGCAACTGCGTGCGGTTACCGTGCCGGTCTATGCCACCAATACGCCTGCTCAATCCGCCTATGTGCTCAATGACGCCGACATCCGCATTATGTTCGTGGTCGGACAGAAGCAATATGACACGGCGGTGGCGTTGCGTGAGCTTTGCCCGCAGCTGAAACATATTCTGGTGCTGGATAACGATGTCGATTTGCGGGGTGTGCCGATTGCCCGCCATGTGTCTGGCCTCATTCCTCAGGATGCGGCGCTGGCCGCGGAGCGTGAAGTCCGGGTCAATGCCTGCGATCTGAGTGATCTGTTTACCCTGATCTACACGTCGGGCACAACCGGCGAGGCGAAAGGTGTGATGCTGGATTACCGCAGTATGGCGACGCAACTTAAGCAACATGAAAAGCGACTGAGCATTACGGACCGTGATATTTCCCTTTGCTTCCTGCCGCTGGCGCACGTGTTTGAGCGCGCGTGGAGTTTCTTTGTCATGCATTGCGGCGCACAAAATGTTTTCCTGCGTGAAACGGATCGGGTGCGTGATGCCTTGCAGGCCATCAAACCCACCGTGATGTGCGCCGTTCCGCGCTTCTATGAAAAGGTGTTCAGCGCCATCCATGACAAAGTCGCCCGCGCCGGAACGATCAAAAAACGCCTGTTCCACTGGGCGGTCGCACAGGGAAAAGAAAAGTTTTTAACCGAGCGCCGGGGTGAGCGTTACCCGTTCTGGCTGGCCCCCGCCCATTTTCTGGCCGACAAGCTGGTACTGAAAAAACTGCGCGATTTACTTGGCGGTAATCTGCGATTCCTGCCCGCTGCCGGTGCGAGTCTGGATGATAATGTCATCCTGTTTTTCGAGTCTGTAGGGCTGAAAATCAAATACGGTTATGGCCTGACTGAAACCTGCGCGACGGTTACCTGCTGGGAAGAAAACGACTTCCGCTTTGGTTCTGTCGGCACCGCCTTGCCTGAAATCGAAGTGCGCATCGGGGACGAAAACGAAATTCAGGTTCGTGGCCCGACATTACTGCGCGGCTACTTCAATAAGCCCGAAGAAACGGCGGCCAGCTTCACTGCTGACGGTTGGTTTAAAACCGGTGACGCCGGGAAAATGGACGCGCAGGGAAATGTGTTTATCACCGAGCGGCTGAAGGATCTGATGAAAACCTCGGGCGGAAAATACATCGCCCCGCAGCGTATCGAAGGCACGCTGGTGCAGGACCGCTATATCGAGCAGGCCGCGGTGATTGCCGATGAACGGCATTTTGTCTCAGCACTGATCGTGCCCGATTTTGATGTGCTGAATGTTTATGCGCAGGCGCACCATATCGATTACTTCAACCGTGAAGGGCTGGTGAAAAACGAACAGATCCTTTCACTGTTTGCGCATCAGTTACGTGAGATCCAACATGATCTGGCGGGCTTTGAGCAGGTGAAAAAGTTTGTCTTATTGATCAAACCTTTCACGATGGAAGCGGGGGAACTGACCCCGACCCTGAAGTTGCGCCGCAAGATCATCTTCAGCCGCTACCAGAAAGAAATCGAACAGTTGTACCGCGAGTAATTCTCCCCCCGTTGTATCCCGTCTTTGCCTTGCAGATCACCGGTGAACATGTGTTGACCGGTTTTCCTGTCATCGTGATGCCCGTCACCGACATAATTTAATACTGTAATTTTTCCGGCCTTCCTGATATTTCTGACTGGTTAGCGTACGCAGGCAGTGTTTTGTTCCGACCGGAAGAATGAAGGCAGTGCGAGCCGATAAAAGGCGCCGTGGCGGCATTTTTTGGCGTTTGCCTGACTCCGGTTCTGACGCTAAGGTACTGAGTTAGATTCTTGAACGCCAATAAGAACAGCAGGGTTTTGTGAGCCCGATGGAAAGTCCTAAAATTCAGCGATTTATCTTTAAATCGTTGCTGATAGAACAGCTAGCTGAAACAAAAGTCATCCTATAGAAGAAGCAAAAAGCCTGGAGGCAAAACCATGGAGATGTTGTCAGGAGCCGAGATGGTCGTCCGGTCGTTAATCGACCAGGGCGTTAAGCACGTATTCGGTTATCCCGGCGGGGCGGTGTTGGATATCTATGATGCCCTGCATACGGTCGGTGGGATAGATCATGTGCTGGTGAGACATGAACAGGGTGCTGTTCATATGGCTGACGGTTATGCGCGTGCCACGGGAGACGTGGGCGTCGTGCTGGTGACCTCCGGTCCCGGCGCAACCAATGCGATCACCGGTATTGCCACGGCTTATATGGATTCCATTCCGCTGGTGGTGCTATCCGGCCAGGTACACAGTTCACTCATTGGTTATGACGCGTTCCAGGAATGCGACATGGTGGGGATTTCCCGCCCGGTGGTGAAACACAGTTTTCTGGTAAAACGCGCGGAAGATATTCCGACAGTCCTGAAAAAGGCGTTTTATCTGGCGTCAACGGGCCGTCCGGGTCCGGTGGTGGTCGACCTGCCAAAAGACGTGGTGAACCCGCAGGTTAAACTCCCTTATGCCTATCCGGAACAGGTCGCGATGCGCTCCTATAACCCCACGGTGCAAGGCCATCGCGGGCAAATCAAACGCGCGGTACAAACCCTGCTGGCGGCGAAAAAACCGGTGCTTTACGTCGGCGGCGGTGCGATTAATTCTGAGTGTGACGCTGAACTGTTACAGCTGGCGGAAAAACTCAATCTGCCGGTCACCAGTTCGCTGATGGGGCTGGGCGCGTTTCCAGGTACACATCGTCAGAGCCTCGGTATGCTCGGCATGCACGGCACTTATGAAGCCAATATGGCGATGCACAACGCAGATCTGATCTTCGGTGTGGGTGTGCGTTTTGACGACCGTACCACCAACAATCTGGCGAAGTACTGCCCGAATGCCACGGTGATGCACATCGATATCGACCCGACGTCGATTTCCAAAACGGTGAATGCAGATATTCCGATTGTGGGCGATGCGAAGCAGACGCTGGTTCAGATGCTGGAACTGCTGGCACAAAGCGATGAGAAGCAGGAATTCGATGCGCTGCGCGACTGGTGGCAAAATATTGAGAACTGGCGCGGGCGCGAGTGCCTGAGCTACGACAAAAATACCGGCACCATCAAACCGCAGGCGGTGATCGAAACGCTGCACCGTCTGACCAAAGGTGATGCCTACGTGACCTCCGACGTCGGCCAGCATCAGATGTTTGCCGCGCTGTATTACAAATTCGACAAACCACGTCGCTGGATCAATTCCGGTGGCCTCGGCACGATGGGCTTTGGCCTGCCGGCTGCACTGGGTGTGAAACTCGGCCTGCCGGAAGAAACGGTGATTTGTGTCACCGGTGACGGCAGCATCCAGATGAATATTCAGGAGCTGTCGACCGCGCTGCAATATGATTTGCCGGTGATCGTGGTGAACCTGAACAACGGCTACCTTGGCATGGTGAAACAGTGGCAGGACATGATTTACTCCGGCCGCCATTCACAATCCTATATGCAATCCCTGCCTGATTTCGTCAAACTGGCGGAAGCTTACGGGCATGTGGGTATCGCCATCCGTTCTCCTGAAGAACTGGAAAGCAAACTGGCGCTGGCGCTGGAACAGAAAAATCGTCTGGTATTTGTTGATATCAGCGTGGATGAAACAGAACACGTTTACCCGATGCACATCCGTGGCGGTGCGATGGACGAAATGTGGTTAAGCAAAACGGAGAGGACCTGATCATGCGCCGGATTTTATCAGTATTACTGGAAAACGAATCGGGCGCGTTGTCCCGCGTAGTCGGCCTGTTCTCTCAGCGTGGCTACAACATTGAAAGTCTGACCGTTGCGCCAACCGATGATCCGACCCTGTCACGCATGACGATTCAGACCGTCGGCGATGCCAAGGTGCTGGAGCAAATCGAAAAGCAACTGCATAAGCTGGTGGATGTTCTGCGCGTCACTGAACTGGTGCAGGGCGCTCATGTTGAGCGTGAAATCATGCTGGTGAAGGTACAGGCTTCCGGCTATGGCCGTGAAGAAGTGAAGCGTTCCACCGAGATTTTCCGTGGCCAGATCGTGGATGTTACGGCGACGCTTTACACCGTTCAGCTGGCCGGAACCAGCGACAAGCTTGACGCATTTTTAGCCAGCATCCGTGATGTGGCTGAAATCGTGGAAGTGGCACGTTCCGGTGTGGTGGGTGTTTCGCGCGGCGACAAAATCATGCGCTAAAGCGTAAATAATCAGCAAGATGTGAAATTTTTCTGATAGATGAAAGCCCGGCTCCTGAGCCGGGCTTTCTTTTTTGCGCCTCAGGTGAAGCGATTCGGTAAAACACCTTGCCCGGCAGGGGCTTCTGCGGTTAGATAAAGCATTATCTTTATTAAGGGGTTTTCTCAGTGAAGCTGGATGAGATCGCGAGGTTAGCGGGCGTTTCGCGTACAACGGCCAGTTATGTGATTAATGGCAAAGCGAAGCAATATCGTGTCAGCGATAAGACAGTCGAAAAAGTCATGGCTGTCGTGAAGGAACATAACTATCACCCGAATGCGGTGGCAGCGGGCTTACGCGCCGGTCGTACCCGGTCTATTGGCCTGGTGATCCCTGATCTGGAAAATACCAGCTACACAAAAATCGCCAACTTTCTGGAACGTCAGGCGCGTCAGCGTGGCTATCAGCTGCTGATCGCCTGTTCGGAAGATCAGCCTGACAACGAAATGCGCTGCATCGAGCATCTGCTGCAACGTCAGGTGGATGCGATCATTATTTCCACGTCGCTGCCGCCGGAACATCCTTTCTACCAACGCTGGGCCAATGACGATTTCCCAATCATCGCGCTCGACCGCGCGCTGGATCCTGAGCATTTCATCAGTGTGGTCGGTGCCGATCAGGATGACGCGCTGATGCTGGCACAGGAGCTGCGAACCTTCCCGGCTGAATCGGTCTTGTATCTGGGCGCACTGCCGGAGCTTTCGGTGAGTTTCCTGCGCGAACAGGGCTTCCGTCAGGCGTGGGCTGATGATCCGCGTCAGCCAAAATACCTTTACGCTAACGCCTACGACCGCGAATCCGCTGCGGTGGTGTTTGCTGAATGGCTGAAAACCAATCCGATGCCACAGGCGCTGTTCACCACTTCATTCCAGCTGTTGCAGGGTGTCATGGACGTTACGCTGAAAACAGAAGGGCGCTTGCCGGTCGATCTGGCGATTGCCACGTTTGGCGATAATGAGCTGCTCGATTTCCTCGAATGTCCGGTTCTGGCGGTGGCGCAGCGTCACCGCGATGTGGCAGAACGCGTGCTGGAGCTGGTACTGGCCTGTCTCGATGAGCCGAAGAAACCGAAAGCCGGGCTGACCCGCATCCGGCGCAATTTGTTCCGCCGCGGGCGTCTGAGCCGCAAATAATCCGCCGACGGGGATTCATCTGAATGCCCGTCTCTTTTCCAGCGGCGAGTGACGTTTAAACCAAACGAATAAAGTGTCTTACCGGGGGTGATAATCAAATACGAAAATTCCCATAGGCGTTCCGTGGGTAATTTAGGAGCATTCCCAGCATGCTGAATTATTAACAAATGTTTTCTCCTTTCCGTGGCTGATATAAACCTTCCCATCAATTTCTAAAATACGTTAATGCTCCCCGCAAAAGTGCTGTAGAATTCCTCGCTTAATTTCCAACAGTCCGGGTTTACTGCGGTGCTGATGGCTTTTTAAACTTCCTTCAGGGCTTATGCCGTGCGGGTTGGCAGATAAAATGATGATGATTTAGACGTGATCGCCTGAAAAAAATTGAAAATGATTTTTGTTATGGCAAAACGGTCAGGAAATGAGAGTTAGATAGCAGAAGAATATAAATAGTTAAATAATGTTCAGTTTGGCTTTTTTTTAAACGAAATTATTAACCCTCCGAAATTTCTTCAACTAATCATGACGTTATTTTCTATTCCCCCTCTAAAAAACCTCATCACATTGCGCTAAGCATTTGTGTAGCTGCGTAAATATTGCCAAACCGTCTCCGCTCTGGCTTGACAAGGTTTTAAAACCATCCGTAAACTCTTTTCTGTGGGAATTTGTGGGGGAAAGTGGTGAAAAGGGTCACAGAGGGGTAGATCGGTCATGTTTCGTGGCGCGACGATGGTTAACCTCGACAGCAAAGGGCGACTTGCCGTACCCACCCGTTATCGGGATTTGCTGAGCGAAGAATCGCAAGGTCAAATGGTGTGCACCATAGACCTCCATCACCCATGTCTCCTCCTTTACACCCTCCCTGAGTGGGAAGTTATCGAACAAAAATTGTCCCGTCTGTCGAGCATGAATCCCGTTGAGCGCCGTATTCAGCGCCTGTTACTCGGGCATGCCAGTGAATGTCAGATGGATAACGCCGGGCGTTTGCTGATTGCAACGACATTGCGTCAGCATGCCGGGCTCGCAAAAGAAGTGATGCTGGTTGGGCAGTTCAATAAGTTTGAACTGTGGGATGAACAGACCTGGTATCAACAAGTTAAGGAAGACATCGACGCTGAACAATCGTCTCAGGAACCTCTTTCTGACCGATTACAGGACTTGTCATTATAAGCATGGTTGAAAACTACAAACACACTTCCGTTTTGCTGGATGAAGCCGTCAACGGCCTCAACATTCGTCAGGACGGCATTTACATAGACGGAACTTTTGGCCGTGGTGGCCACTCACGTCTGATTCTGTCCCAGCTTGGGCCGGAAGGACGCTTGCTGGCGATTGACCGCGATCCACAGGCGATCAAAGCCGCAGAAGCTATTGATGATCCGCGTTTTTCTATCGTTCATGGTCCCTTTTCTGATCTGGCGGAATATGTGCGCGATCGTGGCCTTGAAGGCAAGATCGACGGCGTGCTGCTGGATTTAGGCGTCTCTTCTCCGCAGCTGGACGATCCTGAACGTGGCTTCTCCTTCATGCGTGACGGACCTCTGGATATGCGCATGGATCCTACCCGTGGTTATTCAGCTGCTGAATGGCTGATGAAAGCGGAAGCCGAAGACATTGCCTGGGTGCTGAAAACCTTCGGTGAAGAGCGTTTTGCCAAACGTATCGCGCGCGCGATCGTCGAGCGCAACCGTGAACTGCCAATGACCCGGACCAAAGAACTGGCTGATCTGATCGCCAACGCATCGCCGGTACGCGAAAAACATAAACATCCGGCCACCCGCAGCTTCCAGGCGGTCCGTATCTACATCAACAGCGAGCTGGAAGAAATTGAACGCGCCCTCGACGGTGCGCTGGAAATTCTGGCTCCTGAAGGCCGTTTATCTGTGATCAGCTTCCACTCTCTGGAAGACCGCATTGTGAAACGCTTTATCCGCCAGCATAGCCGTGGCGCACAGGTACCGGCAGGTATCCCGATGACGGAAGCACAAATCGCGGAGCTTGGCGGACGTTCCCTGAAATCAGTCGGGAAAATGATGCCTTCTGAAGCGGAAGTGGCGGAAAACCCGCGGGCACGTAGCTCAGTGCTGCGTTTTGCTGAGAGAACTACAGCGTGATAGGCAACGAACGCCACGGATTAGTGGGAGTGATCGCCAGCGATATTCTTCGCAACGGCAAAATCCCGTTGATTCTGCTGATCGCCGTTTTGGTCAGTGCAATTTTTGTGGTCACTACCGCTCACCGTACGCGTTTACTGACGGCTCAGCGCGAACAGTTAGTGCTGGAAAGGGATGCGCTGGATATCGAATGGCGCAACCTGATCCTTGAAGAGAATGCCCTCGGCGATCACAGCCGGGTAGAACGCATCGCAACGGAGAAATTGCAGATGCAGCACGTTGATCCATCTCAAGAAATTATTGTGGTTCAGCCTTAAAATGCGCACGGAGAATACAGGCAGCTAATGAAAGCAACACGCACCGCGAAGTTAAAGCGTCCCGAAGATCAAGCCAGCTTTATCAGCTGGCGTTTTGCGTTGTTGTGCGCCTGTATCCTGCTGGCACTGGTTGGCCTGATGTTGCGTGTGGCCTACCTGCAAGTCATTAACCCGGACAAACTGGTTAAAGAAGGCGATTTGCGTTCCCTGCGTGTACAAACTATCCCGACCTCCCGTGGCATGATCACCGATCGTTCCGGCCGTCCTCTGGCGGTCAGCGTACCGGTGAATGCGATCTGGGCAGATCCCAAAGAAGTGAAAGATCGCGGTGGCATTACCGTCGATACCCGCTGGAAAGCACTGGCGGATGCGCTGAATATGCCACTCGATCAACTTGTCTCCCGTATTAATGCCAATCCCAACGGACGTTTTGTCTATCTGGCGCGTCAGGTTAACCCTGCGGTCGGCGAATACATTCACAAACTCAAACTGCCGGGAATCTCCCTGCGTCAGGAATCCCGCCGTTATTATCCGGCCGGGCAGGTGACATCCCACGTTATCGGTGTGACCAACATCGACGGCGAAGGCATTGAGGGCGTTGAGAAGAGTTTTGACCGCTGGCTGACCGGCAAACCGGGCGAACGGACCATCCGTAAAGACCGCTTTGGCCGCGTCATTGAAGATATCTCCACTGTTGACAGCCAGGCCGCCCACAATCTGGCGCTGAGCATCGACGAACGTTTACAGGCGCTGGTTTACCGCGAATTAAACAACGCCGTGGCATTCAACAAAGCGGAATCAGGCACGGCGGTACTGGTTGATGTGCAAACCGGCGAAGTGCTGGCGATGGCCAACAGTCCGTCTTACAACCCAAACAATATGCCGGATACGCCGAAAGACGTGATGCGTAACCGTGCTATCACCGACATCTTCGAGCCGGGTTCCACCGTCAAGCCGATGGTGGTGATGACGGCGCTGAAAAACGGCGTGGTGCGCGAGAACAGCGTACTGAATACCTTGCCGTACCGGATTAACGGTCATGAGATTAAAGATGTTGCCCGTTACGCGGAGCTTTCCGTGACGGGCATCTTGCAGAAGTCGAGTAACGTCGGTGTTTCACGACTGGCGTTATCGATGCCATCCGCTGAGCTGGTAGATACTTACTCGCGATTCGGACTGGGAAAACCGACCAATTTGGGGCTGGTTGGAGAAAGCAGTGGCTTATACCCTAAAAAACAACGGTGGTCTGACATAGAGAGGGCCACCTTCTCTTTCGGCTACGGGCTAATGGTGACACCTCTCCAGCTGGCGCGAGTCTACGCAACGATCGGCAGCATGGGCGTTTATCGCCCATTGTCGATCACCAAAGTTGATCCGCCGGTTTCCGGCGAACGTGTTTTCCCTGAACCGCTGGTACGTACCGTCGTACATATGATGGAAAGCGTGGCACTGCCTGGCGGCGGTGGCGTGAAGGCGGCGATCAAGGGCTACCGTATTGCGATTAAAACCGGTACCGCGAAGAAAGTCGGGCCGGACGGTAAATACGTTAACAAATACATTGCCTATACCGCCGGCGTTGCGCCCGCAAGCAATCCAAGATTTGCCCTTGTGGTGGTCATCAACGATCCGCAGGCAGGGAAATATTACGGTGGGGCCGTTTCCGCACCGGTGTTTGGCGCCATCATGGGCGGCGTATTGCGCACCATGAACGTTGAACCGGATGCGCTGACTGCCGATGAAAACGCAGACATAGTGAATAATCAAAAAGAGGCTTCAGGTGGCAGATCGTAATTTGCGCGACATCTTAGCGCCCTGGGTGAGTAATGCCCCGGCGGTAGCGCTAAAAGACATGATTCTGGACAGCCGCATCGCGGCTGCCGGCGATCTGTTTGTCGCGGTTTCAGGCCATACCAGTGACGGGCGTCGTTTTATTCCCCAGGCAATTGCCCAGGGCGTCGCTGCCGTCGTGGCCGAGGCAAAGGGTGAACAAGAGCACGGAACGGTCTGCCAGATGCATGGTGTACCGGTGATTTATCTTGAGAATTTGAATGTTCTGCTGTCAGAACTGGCGGGGCGTTTTTACCAGCAGCCGGGCAAAGCATTACGTCTGGTAGGCGTGACCGGCACCAACGGCAAAACCACCACCACGCAACTGCTGGCGCAGTGGAGTCAGTTGCTGGGGGAAACCAGTGCGGTGATGGGTACCGTGGGTAATGGCCTGCTGGACAGCGTCGTACCGGCGGAAAACACCACCGGTTCTGCGGTACAGGTTCAGCACATTCTGGCGGATCTGGTGACGCAGGGCGCAACCTTTGCCGCGATGGAAGTTTCTTCTCACGGACTGGTTCAGCATCGTGTCGCTGCCTTGCCGTTTGCCGCTGCCGCATTCACCAACCTGAGTCGTGATCACCTTGATTACCACGGCGATATGCAAAGTTATGAAGAGGCCAAATGGCAGCTTTTCTCCTCGCATCAGGTCGGTCAGAAAATCATTAATGCTGACGATGACGTCGGAGCGCGCTGGCTGACGAAAACGCCGGGCGCAATTGCGGTCAGCATGGAAGACAAAATCCCGGCAGGCTGGAGTGGCCGCTGGCTGGTGGCGCGCAGCGTGAATTATCACGACAACGGCGCGACCGTAAATATCGATTCAAGCTGGGGCGAAGGTAAGTTTGATAGTCGCCTCATGGGCGCGTTCAACGTCAGCAACCTGCTGGTTGCGCTGGCAACGCTGCTTTCCCTCGATTATCCGCTGACGCAATTACTGGCTACGGCTTCTCAGCTACAACCGGTTTGCGGCCGCATGGAAGTCTTCAACGCGCCGGGTAAACCTACTGCGGTGGTTGATTATGCCCATACCCCTGACGCACTGGAAAAAGCACTGGCGGCAGCCCGTCTGCATTGTCGTGGCACGCTGTGGTGTGTATTTGGTTGCGGCGGCGATCGCGATAAAGGTAAACGTCCGCTGATGGGCGGCATTGCTGAGCAATACGCTGATCGCGTGATTGTCACTGACGATAATCCGCGCAGCGAAGAGCCTCGCGCCATTGTGGCGGATATCCTTGCCGGTCTGCTGGACGCAGGGCGTGCGCAGGAAATCCACGGCCGTGCCGAAGCGGTGACCAGCGCCATCATGCAGGCGAAAGAAGACGACGTGGTCCTGATCGCCGGTAAAGGGCATGAGGATTACCAGCTCGTCGGTAATCAGCGTCTCGATTATTCCGACCGCGTGACGGTCGCACGTTTGCTGGGGGTGATCGCATGATCCGCGTTTCCCTGCAAACACTGGCAGATGCGCTCAACGCTGAGCTTATCGGTACCGATACCCAAATCGACAGCGTGACGACGGACACCCGTCAGGTCACCGAAGGCTGTCTGTTTGTTGCGCTGAAAGGCGAAAAATTCGATGCTCACGATTTTGCCGCTGATGCGGTTAAAGCCGGTTCAGGGGCTTTACTGGTAAGTAAGCGCTTACCGGTGGACGTTCCGCAGTTAGTGGTGGCGGACACCCGCATTGCTCTCGGGCAACTGGGCGGCTGGGTACGTCAGCAGGTTCCGGCCCGCGTCGTCGGCCTGACCGGTTCATCCGGCAAGACGTCTGTGAAAGAGATGACGGCGGCGATTTTGCGCGAGTGCGGCAACGTGCTGTACACCGCAGGCAACTTTAACAATGACATCGGTGTTCCGCTGACATTGCTGCGCCTGACCGCAGAACATGATTTTGCGGTGATCGAAATGGGCGCGAATCATCCGGGTGAAATCGCCTACACCACCGCGCTGGCTAAACCTGAAACGGCGCTGGTGAATAACTTGTCTGCCGCCCATCTGGAAGGCTTTGGTTCTCTGGCGGGTGTGGCCCGTGCCAAAGGCGAGATTTTCGAAGGCCTGCCTGAAAACGGCATTGCGGTGATCAACGCTGATAACAATGACTGGGCGAACTGGCAGCACAAGCTGACCGGCAAGACGGTCTGGCGTTTCTCTCCGGTGCAAGGGGCAGAGACTGATTTCAGTGCTTCCGACATCCGCCTCAGCCCGCTCAATACGGCGTTCACTCTGCATTCTCCTCAGGGCCGTATCGACGTGTCGCTGCCGGTTCCGGGCCGTCACAATATCGCTAACGCACTGGCTGCGGCTGCACTGGCGTTGTCTGTCGGTGCCTCACCGGAAAACGTACGCGCCGGTCTGGCGACGCTGCAATCCGTAAAAGGGCGTTTATTCCCGATTGCGCTCAGCGAAGGCAAAACCCTCCTCGATGACAGCTATAACGCCAATGTCGGTTCGATGACCGCCGCGGCGCAGGTACTGGCAGAGATGCCGGGCTACCGCGTGATGGCGGTCGGCGATATGGCTGAACTGGGCGCGGAAAGCGAAAGCTGCCACCGTCAGGTCGGCGAAGCGATTCGCGACGCGGGTATCGACAAAGTATTCAGTATTGGCCATGACAGCCGCATCATCAGTGATGCCAGCGGATGTGGTGAGCATTTAGAGGATAAGGCAGCCCTGACGGCCCGTTTAACGAGCTTACTGTCTGAACATGCGGTAATTACCGTTTTGATTAAAGGTTCACGTAGTGCCGCAATGGAGCAGGTAGTACGCGCGTTACAGGAGAATGCAACATGTTAGTTTGGCTGGCCGAACACTTGGTCAAATATTATTCCGGCTTCAACGTCTTTTCCTATCTGACGTTTCGCGCCATTGTCAGCCTGCTGACCGCGTTGTTCCTGTCGCTGTGGATCGGGCCACGCATGATCGCCCGTCTGCAAAAAATGTCTTTCGGTCAGGTTGTGCGTAACGACGGTCCGGAATCACATTTCAGCAAACGCGGTACGCCAACGATGGGCGGCCTGATGATTCTGGCCTCGATTACCATTTCCGTTCTGATGTGGGCCTATCCGTCTAACCCGTATGTGTGGTGCGTGCTGTTTGTGCTGATTGGTTACGGCATCGTTGGATTTATCGATGACTACCGCAAAGTGGTTCGCAAAGACACCAAAGGGCTGATTGCCCGCTGGAAATACTTCTGGCAGTCGGTTATTGCGCTGGCTGCGGCCTTCACGATGTATGCCATTGGTAAAGATACGCCAGCCACTGAGCTGGTTGTGCCGTTCTTTAAAGACGTCATGCCGCAGCTGGGTTTGCTGTACATCCTGCTGAGTTATTTCGTCATTGTCGGGACCAGTAACGCGGTGAATCTGACCGATGGTCTGGACGGCCTGGCGATTATGCCAACGGTCTTCGTCGCGGCGGGTTTTGCGCTGGTGGCATGGGCGACCGGTAACATGAATTTCGCCAGCTATCTGCATATACCTTATCTGCGTCACGCGGGTGAACTGGTGATCGTCTGTACCGCGATTGTTGGCGCGGGGCTTGGCTTCCTGTGGTTCAACACCTATCCGGCACAAGTTTTCATGGGCGACGTCGGCTCTCTGGCTCTGGGCGGTGCGCTGGGCACCATCGCGGTACTGCTGCGTCAGGAATTTTTACTGGTGATCATGGGCGGCGTGTTTGTTGTCGAAACCCTGTCGGTGATCCTGCAAGTCGGGTCCTTTAAGTTACGTGGGCAGCGCATTTTCCGCATGGCGCCGATTCACCATCACTACGAACTTAAAGGCTGGCCGGAACCGCGCGTGATCGTGCGCTTCTGGATTATTTCGCTGATGCTGGTGCTGATTGGCCTGGCGACGCTGAAGGTACGGTAATTATGGCTGACTATCAGGGTAAAAAAGTGGTCATCATCGGGTTGGGTCTCACTGGCCTGTCTTGTGTTGATTTCTTTGTTGCTCGTGGCGTGACGCCGCGTGTCATTGATACCCGCGTCAGCCCGCCGGGACTGGATAAACTGGCGGAAAATATTGAGTGTCACCTCGGTTCGCTCAATGAAGACTGGCTGCTGGACGCTGATCTGATTATCGCCAGTCCGGGCGTTGCGCTGGCAACACCGGCACTGAGTGCGGCGGCTGATGCTGGCGTGGAAATTGTCGGCGATATCGAACTGTTTTGTCGTGAAACCCAGACGCCGGTCGTTGCGATCACCGGGTCGAACGGCAAAAGCACCGTGACCACGCTGGTCGGTGAAATGGCGAAAGCCGCCGGTTGGCGCGTGGGCGTCGGTGGCAATATTGGTTTGCCGGTGCTGACGATGCTGGATCACGAATACGATTTGTTTGTGCTGGAGCTTTCCAGCTTCCAGCTCGAAACCACGCACAGTCTGCATGCGGCGGCGGCCACCATTCTCAACGTGACTGAAGATCATATGGATCGCTATCCGTTTGGTTTGCAGCAATACCGTGCGGCAAAACTGAAAGTGTATGAAAACGCCGCGCTATGTGTCGTCAATGCCGATGACGCCCTGACCATGCCGGTGCGTGGCGCGGATAAACGCTGCGTAAGCTTTGGTGTCGATGTGGGGGATTATCATCTGACCCGCCAGCAGGACGATATCTGGCTGCGTGTTCGTGGCGAAAAAGTCCTGAATACCTGTGAGATGCCGCTGACCGGCCGTCACAACTACACCAATGCGCTGGCAGCACTGGCGCTGGCGGATGCTGTTGGTATTCCACATGCTTCCAGCCTGAAGGCTCTGACGACCTTTACCGGTCTGGCTCATCGTTTCCAGGTCGCCTGGCAGCATAACGGCGTGCGCTGGATAAACGATTCTAAAGCGACCAACGTCGGCAGCACCGAAGCGGCACTGAACGGGCTTCACGTCGATGGCACGCTGCATCTGTTACTAGGCGGCGACGGAAAATCTGCTGATTTCTCACCGCTGACGCGTTACCTGCAGGGCGATAACCTGCGTATTTACTGCTTCGGTCGTGACGGTGCAGAGCTGGCGGATTTGCGTCCTGAGGTGTCTTCTCTGTTTGAGACGATGGAACAGGCGATGCGGGATATCAGTACGCACGTGGCTTCCGGCGACATGGTTTTACTGTCGCCAGCCTGCGCGAGTCTGGATCAGTTCCGCAGTTTTGAACAACGTGGTGATGTCTTTACCGCACTGGCGAAGGAGCTGGGTTGATGCGGATCCGTATCCCGGGGCTGAGCCTGGTCGGCAAATTTAATGACTGGGTGATGGGTGCCAAAGAAAGCGACTCCGTCACGCTGGTGCTGTACGACCGAACATTGCTGTGGCTGACCTTTGGTCTGGCGATCGTCGGCTTTGTGATGGTGACCTCGGCGTCCATGCCGATTGGTCAGCGTCTGGCAGACGACCCGTTTTTGTTTGCGAAACGTGATGCTATCTATCTCGGGCTGGCGTTTGGTTTATCGCTGGTGACACTGCGTGTGCCGATGGCTGTCTGGCAGAAATACAGCAACGTTTTGCTGCTGCTGTCAGTGATTATGTTGCTGGTGGTGCTGGTCGTGGGCAGCTCGGTAAACGGCGCATCGCGCTGGATTTCCCTCGGGCCACTGCGTATTCAGCCCGCCGAATTCTCGAAGTTGTCACTGTTCTGCTATCTCGCCAGTTATCTGGTGCGCAAAGTGGATGAAGTGCGCAGTAACTTCTGGGGCTTCTGTAAACCGATGGGCGTAATGGTCGTGCTGGCTGTGTTGCTGCTGGCTCAGCCTGACCTCGGTACCGTGGTTGTGCTGTTCATCACTACGCTGGCGATGCTGTTTCTGGCGGGGGCGAAAATGTGGCAGTTCCTGGCCATTATCGGCTCGGGCGTGTTCGCTGTTGTGCTGCTGGTTCTTGCTGAACCGTACCGTATGCGCCGCGTGACATCCTTCTGGAATCCGTGGGCAGATCCGTTCGGCAGCGGTTACCAGTTAACCCAGTCACTGATGGCGTTTGGCCGGGGTGAGTTCTGGGGACAAGGTTTAGGAAATTCGGTTCAGAAACTGGAATATTTACCGGAAGCGCATACCGACTTTATCTTCTCTATTTTGGGCGAAGAACTGGGGTATTTCGGTGTGGTTTTAGCCCTGTTGATGGTATTCTTCGTCGCTTTTCGTGCGATGTCTATCGGGCGTCGTGCATTAGAAATCGACCAGCGTTTTTCAGGCTTTTTAGCCTGTTCAATCGGCGTCTGGTTCAGTTTTCAGGCACTGGTCAACGTGGGCGCGGCGGCAGGTATGTTGCCAACCAAAGGTCTGACACTGCCGCTGATCAGTTACGGTGGTTCGAGCCTGATCATTATGTCGACGGCAATCGTGTTATTGCTGCGAGTGGATTTTGAAACGCGGCTGGCAAAAGCCCAGGCGTTTGTAAGGAGTGCCCGATGAGTGGCAATACCCGGCGTTTAATGGTGATGGCTGGCGGTACCGGCGGGCATGTTTTCCCCGGACTTGCCGTGGCACATCACCTTATCGCGCAAGGTTGGGAAGTTCGCTGGCTGGGTACAGCAGACCGGATGGAAGCGGATTTGGTGCCAAAACATGGCATCGAGATTGATTTCATTAAAATCGCCGGATTGCGTGGGAAAGGTCTGAAAGCGCAACTCACCGCCCCGGTTCGCATATATCATGCGTGGCGTCAGGCGAAGGCCATCATGAAAAAGTTTCAGCCCGATGTGGTGTTAGGCATGGGCGGTTATGTGTCAGGCCCTGGCGGTCTGGCAGCATGGTCACTGGGTATTCCGGTGGTTCTGCATGAACAAAACGGCATTGCGGGCATGACCAATAAAGGCTTGTCTCACATTGCGACCAAAGTGTTGCAGGCGTTTCCCGGTGCTTTTCCGAAGGCCGATGTGGTGGGGAATCCGGTACGTACCGACGTGCTGGCGCTGGAATTACCGCAAACCCGCCTTGCCGGACGCGAAGGCCCGATCCGAGTTTTAGTCATCGGCGGCAGTCAGGGTGCGCGGGTGCTGAATCAGAGCATGCCGGAAGTGGCGGCGCTGATGGGTGAAAAAATTACGTTGTGGCATCAGGTCGGAAAAGGTGCGCTGGCGTCAGTGAATCAGGCTTACGAAAAGGCCGGTCAGACGCAGCATAACGTTACCGAATTCATTGATGACATGGCAGAGGCGTATGCCTGGGCTGATGTGGTCGTTTGTCGCTCCGGCGCATTAACGGTCAGTGAAATTGCCGCTGCAGGATTACCGGCAATCTTTGTGCCTTTTCAGCATAAAGATCGCCAGCAGTACTGGAATGCACTGCCGCTGGAAAAAGCCGGTGCCGCAAAGATTATCGAACAGAAAGATTTTAGTGCCGCAGCCGTCGCTGACCTGATGGCCGGATGGGACAGAACCCATCTAATGGAAATGGCGATGGCCGCACGTGCCGCCGCCATTCCCGATGCGACCGAGCGTGTTGCCGCAGAAGTGGTTGCCGCAAGCAAAAAATGAAATTGAACGGGCCACGCAGTGTGTGGTCCCAGCCGTAAGAAACGGATTAATCAGTAACCTGAAATAGTGAATAAAAACGTGAATACACAACAATTGGCGAAACTGCGTACCTTCGTGCCTGAGATGCATCGTGTCCGGCACATTCACTTTGTTGGCATCGGTGGTGCCGGCATGGGTGGTATCGCCGAAGTGTTGGCCAATGAAGGCTATCAGATCAGCGGTTCTGATTTAGCACCGAACGCAGTGACACAGCAACTGACGGCTTTGGGCGCGACGATTTATTTTAATCACCGTCCTGAGAACGTGCTGGATGCCAGCGTGGTGGTGGTATCCACGGCGATCTCTTCCGATAACCCGGAAATCGTTGCCGCACGCGAAGCCCGTATTCCGGTGATCCGCCGCGCGGAAATGCTCGCTGAGCTGATGCGTTTTCGTCACGGCATCGCCGTGGCAGGTACGCATGGTAAAACGACCACCACCGCGATGGTCACCAGTATTTATGCTGAAGCCGGTCTGGATCCGACGTTCGTTAACGGCGGACTGGTGAAAGCGGCAGGCACCCATGCGCGTCTGGGCTCAAGCCGTTTTCTGATTGCAGAAGCAGATGAAAGTGATGCGTCGTTCCTGCATCTGCAACCGATGGTGGCGATTGTGACCAACATCGAAGCGGATCATATGGATACGTATCAGGGTGACTTTGAAATCCTGAAGCAAACGTTCATTAATTTCCTGCACAACCTGCCATTCTATGGACGTGCAGTGATGTGTATCGATGATCCGGTGATCCGTGAGCTGATCCCGCGCGTTGGTCGTCACATGACCACATACGGCTTCAGCGAAGATGCGGATGTGATCATTGAAAATTACCGTCAGGTTGGCGCACAGGGGCATTTTACCTTGCGTCGTCAGGACCTGCCGCTGATCAGTGTGACGCTGAATGCGCCGGGCCGTCATAACGCCTTAAACGCTGCGGCAGCGGTGGCGGTAGCCACCGATGAGAACATCAGCGATGACGCAATTTTGCGCGCGCTGGCAGGCTTCCAGGGTACCGGGCGTCGTTTCGATTTCCTCGGCGAATATGCGCTGGCGAATGTGAACGGCAAAAGCGGTAGTGCGATGCTGGTCGATGACTATGGTCACCATCCGACTGAAGTGGATGCAACCATCAAAGCTGCACGTGCGGGCTGGGCGAGCAAGCGTCTGGTGATGATTTTCCAGCCGCACCGTTATACCCGCACCCGTGATTTGTACGATGATTTCGCCAATGTGCTTTCGCAGGTGGATGTGCTGATCATGCTGGATGTCTATCCGGCGGGTGAAGCACCGATTCCGGGCGCAGACAGCCGTTCGTTGTGCCGCACTATCCGCGCACGCGGCAAACTGGATCCGATTTTGGTTTCTGATATTGAAGCCGTGCCGGAAAGTCTGGCGCAGATCCTCGAAGGTGACGATTTAGTTCTGGTTCAGGGCGCCGGTAATGTTGGCAGAGTGGCCCGCAAATTGGCTGATCAAAAGCTGCAGCCAGTGAAGAAAGGTGAAGAACATCATGTCTGAGAAAGTCGCAGTATTGTTGGGTGGTACTTCCGCAGAACGCGATGTGTCATTACAGTCAGGCGCCGCGGTGCTGGCCGGCTTGCGTGAATCCGGTGTGGATGCCCACGGCATTGATACCAAAACGTTTAATGTGGCGCTTCTCAAAGAAGAAGGGTTCAGCAAAGTCTTTATCGCACTGCACGGTCGCGGTGGTGAGGACGGCACGTTGCAGGGACTGCTGGAGCAAATCGGTTTGCCGTATACCGGCAGCGGCGTGATGGCCTCTGCGCTGACCATGGATAAGTTCCGCACCAAGCTGGTGTGGCAGGCTCTGGGATTACCGGTCGCCCCGTTTGTGGCACTGCATCGTTCGCAAATCGAAGCGGCAGGGCAAGGCGCGCTGGCAGCAAAAATCGCTGAATTAGGCCTGCCGGTGATCGTCAAACCAAGCCGCGAAGGTTCCAGCGTCGGGATGAGCAAAGTGACTACTGAAAAAGAGTTGCTGCCAGCCCTGCAGGAAGGCTTCCGACATGACGATAACGTACTGATCGAAAAATGGCTGAGCGGCCCGGAATACACAGTAGCCATCGTGGGCGATCAGGTGATGCCGTCGATCCGTATCCAGCCAGCCGGAACGTTTTACGACTATCAGGCAAAATATCTGTCTGATGAAACACAATATTTTTGCCCGAGCGGCTTAAGTGAAGCACAGGAGCAGCAGTTGTCTGCACTGGCCTTGCAGGCTTATCAGGCGCTCGATTGCAGCGGCTGGGGACGGGTTGACGTCATGCAGGACGGTGATGGCAGCTTTAACCTGCTGGAAGTGAATACCTCGCCGGGCATGACCAGCCACAGTCTGGTGCCGATGGCGGCGAAACATTCCGGACTGAGTTTCCCGCAACTCGTATTCCGTATTCTGGAACTGGCTGACTGATATGTCTCAAGCCGCCCTGAATACCCGAGAGCGTGAGACGGCCGAGAACAATGGCCGTCGCAGTAACGGTGGCCAGCTGGCAGGGATCGTGTTTCTGTTGCTGGTAGTAGGAACGATTTTATGGAGTGCGTGGGCCGTTGTTGGCTGGATGCAGGATGCGAACCGATTGCCGTTGTCCCAGTTAGTGGTGACCGGAGAACGGCATTACACGACCAACGATGATATTCGTCAGGCGATTCTGTCCTTAGGGGCACCAGGAACGTTCATGACGCAGGATGTAAACGTCATTCAGCAGCAGATAGAGCGTTTACCCTGGATAAAACAGGTCAGCGTACGCAAGCAATGGCCGAATGAACTGAAGATACATCTGGTGGAGTATGTGCCGGTCGCACACTGGAATGATTTGCACATGGTTGATGCCGGGGGCAAATCTTTCAGCATACCCGCCGAGCGTATGGTCAAACAGAAAATGCCGTTGCTTTACGGTCCGGAAGGCAGCGAACAGGATGTTTTGCAGGGTTTTCAAACGATGAGTCAGGCGCTGGCCGCCGGCAAGTTCACGTTGAAAGCAGTGGCAATGAGTGCACGTCACTCGTGGCAGTTAACTCTGGATAATGACGTCCGGCTGGAATTGGGCAGAGATGACCGGATGGGGCGTTTACAACGTTTTATCGAACTCTACCCGCGATTCCAGCAACAGGCAGAAGCCGATAAGAAGCGCATCACTTATGTCGATTTACGTTATGACAGCGGTGCGTCAGTAGGTTGGGCGCCAGAGTTTATTGACCAGCAAAACAGTAATCAGCAACAGAATCAGGCACAGGCTAAACAACAATGATCAAGTCGACGGACAGAAAACTGGTAGTTGGGCTGGAGATCGGTACGGCAAAGGTCGCCGCATTGGTGGGGGAAGTTCTGCCCGATGGCATGGTCAATATTATCGGCGTGGGCAGTTGCCCATCCCGTGGCATGGACAAGGGTGGCGTGAATGATCTGGAATCGGTGGTGAAGTGCGTACAGCGCGCCATCGATCAGGCTGAACTGATGGCAGATTGCCAGATTTCCTCTGTTTACCTTGCTTTGTCTGGTAAACATATCAGTTGTCAGAATGAAATAGGGATGGTTCCTATTTCAGAAGAGGAAGTCACGCAGGAAGATGTAGAGAACGTTGTGCATACCGCGAAATCGGTCCGCGTACGTGACGAACATCGGGTACTGCATGTGATCCCTCAGGAATATGCCATTGATTATCAGGAAGGGATTAAAAACCCGGTCGGACTTTCCGGCGTGCGTATGCAAGCCAAGGTTCACCTGATTACCTGCCATAACGATATGGCGAAGAACATTGTGAAGGCGGTTGAACGCTGTGGCTTAAAAGTTGACCAGCTGATTTTTGCCGGTCTGGCGGCCAGTTATGCGGTTCTGACCGAAGATGAACGCGAATTAGGCGTCTGTGTTGTCGATATTGGTGGTGGAACCATGGATATCGCGGTTTATACCGGCGGCGCACTACGTCATACTAAGGTTATCCCTTATGCAGGGAATGTGGTCACCAGCGACATCGCTTATGCGTTTGGTACGCCACCGACTGATGCCGAAGCCATCAAAGTTCGCCACGGTTGTGCATTAGGGTCGATTGTCGGCAAAGACGAAAACGTCGAAGTGCCGAGCGTCGGTGGACGTCCACCACGCAGTCTGCAACGTCAGACACTGGCTGAAGTGATCGAGCCTCGTTACACAGAATTGCTGAATTTAGTGAACGACGAAATTTTGCAATTGCAGGAGCAGTTACGTCAGCAAGGCGTAAAACATCATCTGGCCGCCGGTATTGTTCTGACAGGCGGTGCAGCACAAATTGATGGTCTGGCAGCTTGTGCGCAGCGGGTATTCCATACCCAGGTGCGTATCGGGCAACCCCTGAACATCACCGGGCTGACAGATTATGCGCAGGAACCTTACTACTCAACGGCTGTAGGGCTGCTGCACTACGGGAAGGAGTCTCACCTGAGCGGTGAGGCCGAAGTGGAAAAACGCGCCTCAGTGGGCAACTGGTTCAAACGAATCAACAGCTGGCTGAGAAAAGAGTTTTAATGTTTTAACAACGGGATCATGCTGTTAAGGTTTTTGATCCCGACGCGACAGGCACAAAACGGAGAGAAACTATGTTTGAACCTATGGAACTGACCAATGACGCGGTGATTAAAGTCATCGGCGTCGGCGGTGGCGGTGGCAACGCTGTCGAACACATGGTGCGTGAGCGCATCGAAGGTGTTGAATTCTTCGCCGTTAACACAGACGCTCAGGCGTTGCGTAAAACGGCAGTAGGCCAGACGATTCAGATCGGTAGCGGTATTACCAAAGGTCTGGGTGCTGGTGCGAACCCGGAAGTGGGTCGCAATTCTGCTGAAGAAGACCGTGAAGCCCTGCGCGCTGCGCTTGAAGGTGCTGACATGGTCTTTATCGCAGCGGGCATGGGCGGTGGTACCGGGACCGGTGCAGCGCCAGTGGTTGCTGAAGTAGCTAAAGATTTAGGTATTCTGACCGTTGCTGTGGTGACTAAGCCTTTCAATTTTGAAGGCAAAAAGCGCATGGCATTCGCGGAGCAGGGTATCGCTGAACTGTCCAAACATGTGGACTCTCTGATCACCATCCCGAACGACAAGCTGTTAAAAGTTCTGGGTCGCGGTATCTCTCTGCTGGACGCCTTCGGTGCGGCCAACGACGTGCTGAAAGGTGCGGTGCAGGGTATCGCTGAACTGATCACCCGTCCGGGTCTGATGAACGTCGACTTCGCCGACGTGCGTACCGTGATGTCCGAAATGGGTTATGCCATGATGGGCTCCGGTGTGGCATGCGGTGAAGACCGTGCTGAAGAAGCCGCTGAAATGGCGATTTCCAGCCCGTTACTGGAAGATATCGATTTGTCCGGCGCGCGCGGCGTTCTGGTCAACATCACTGCGGGCTTCGACCTGCGTCTGGATGAATTCGAAACCGTGGGTAACACTATCCGTGCTTTCGCATCCGACAATGCGACCGTGGTGATCGGGACTTCCCTTGACCCGGAAATGAATGACGAATTGCGTGTTACCGTGGTGGCAACCGGCATCGGCATGGACAAACGTCCTGAGATCACACTGGTGACCAATAAGCCTGCCAGCCAGCCGGTTATGGACCATCGTTACCAGCAGCACGGGATGTCTCCGTTGCCGCAGGAAACGAAGCCAGCTGCCAAAGTGGTGAATGATCAAAGCGCGCAATCTAATAAAGAGCCCGACTATTTGGACATCCCGGCCTTCCTGCGTAAGCAGGCAGACTAGTCCGAATTGTAGGATCTCCGCTCTTTGTGCTAAACTGTCCCGCCGACCTTAAGGTATGCTTAGGTCGGTTGGATGGATAACATTGCGAGATAAATACGATGATCAAACAACGTACATTAAAACGTATCGTTCAGGCGACGGGCGTCGGTTTGCATACCGGCAAGAAAGTCACCCTGACTCTGCGTCCTGCACCGGCAAATACCGGGGTCATCTATCGTCGCACTGACTTGAATCCACCGGTTGATTTCCCGGCAGATGCAAAATCCGTGCGTGATACCATGCTCTGTACTTGCCTGGTTAATGAGCATGACGTACGCATTTCTACGGTAGAACACCTTAATGCGGCATTAGCGGGTCTGGGCATTGATAACATTGTTATCGAAGTCGATGCGCCTGAAGTGCCGATTATGGACGGTAGTGCTGCACCTTTCGTCTATCTGTTGATGGATGCAGGGATTGAAGAACTGAACAGCGCGAAGAAATTCCTGCGCATCAAAGACACTGTGCGTGTTGAAGACGGTGATAAGTGGGCTGAGTTCAAACCATTCAATGGTTTCTCTCTCGACTTCACTATCGACTTCAATCACCCGGCGATTGATTCCAGTTCACAGCGCTACAAAATGAACTTCTCCGCTGAAGCATTTGTTCGCCAAATCAGCCGCGCACGTACTTTTGGTTTCATGCGTGATATCGAGTACCTGCAGTCACGCGGTTTGTGCCTGGGTGGCAGCTTTGATTGCGCGATTGTTGTGGATGATTACCGCGTGCTTAACGAAGATGGTCTGCGTTTTGAAGATGAATTCGTTCGTCACAAAATGCTGGATGCTATCGGTGACCTGTTCATGTGTGGGCATAACATCATTGGTGCGTTTACCGCATTCAAGTCTGGCCACGCGTTGAACAACAAGTTATTGCAAGCGGTATTGGCTAAGCAGGAAGCCTGGGAATTAGTGACGTTCCAGGATGAGGCAGAAATGCCACTGGCTTTTAAAGCACCGTCTACAGTATTGGCGTAATCGGTACTGATATTACTTATTACGACTGGTTGGCTTGGCACTCTCTCCGGCCAATTCAGCCAGTCGTTCTAACGCTTTTCTGAGTTTCTCCGGGCTACGGCTCGCCAGTCCTCTTAATTCTTCCGCACTCTGCGCACTCAAGTGTCTCACCGGCATCGATTCAGACGCGATCGCTTTATTTTTAATCGCGATCTGCGAAGCATTTTCCATTTTCGCCATGAGCGAAGGATTAATCCTGATGTCGATTGATGACAATGATGGTAGAATTTGCGCTCGAAGTGCAGAGAGTAATGCGGGTTGTTCATAGCGTAATCGCATCATCCAGCTGGCATTAGCTATTTCAAGCACTAACACTCCCTGTCGATAATTACCGACGCGACACCATGGTTGCATGGGTGCCGGTAGCAGACCTTTCACTGCGCGGTTGAGTTTCAGTAACGCCGCAGCACGCTGTTGAACAATACGCAGCGGGCTTTGTTCAGTCGAAGAGGCATCATCGAACAGGATATCTAATAATTGTGGGCGACTATCGCGCATGATGGGCTCCGGCGGATTGTAAACTTGTGATTGGCATTCTAAATCGTTGGCGACAATTTGGCAGAAGGTATTTTTGGCCGCATCTCCTGTTGGGGATGGTCGCGGCTAGCCTTGGCGTGTCAACGAACCTGTCGCAAACGGAACTGCCTGCGGTTTCCAATACGTCCTCAAGTCTAAACCGTCTTAACATCAGCAGTACAGGGCTGAGTAATCTTGCGTTACTCCAGGCGAACCGCCGCCCGTCTTTTGGTGTGGATTACTGGCAACAGCATGCATTACGCACGGTCATCCGTCATCTTTCTTTTGCTCTGGCCCCGCAGGTGGTTTACACCGTTGCGCAGCCGGAAGCCAAAATTCAGCAGGCCGAACCGCTGCATGTGCAGCAGCTTGCCCTGCTGGTTACGCTAAATGCCTTACTGACTCATGAGTCTAAACCGCCGGTTATCATTCGTCAGACGCAACAACCTTTCCTCCCTCTTGCTTCATCGCATCAAACCGGCCTGTGGTTAGCACAGGTGCAAGGCATTCGTGCCGGCCCGGCCTCTCTGATTTAACAGACTGTCCCTTTAAACTCTATTTATAAATCAACAAATTATTGGCTGCATCTGGTGGCCTCCAAGAGATATTAAGCATTATGTTAATCAAATTATTGACCAAAGTTTTTGGTAGTCGTAACGACCGTACATTGCGCCGCATGCGTAAAGTGGTTGAACTGATCAACCGCATGGAACCTGACATTCAAAAGCTGACTGATGAGCAGCTGCAGGCGAAAACCAATGAGTTCCGCGAGCGTCTGGCTAAAGGTGAAGTGCTTGAAAACCTGATTCCGGAAGCCTTTGCGGTGGTGCGTGAATCCAGTAAACGTGTGTTTGGCATGCGTCACTTCGACGTGCAGCTGCTTGGCGGTATGGTACTGAACGAACGTTGCATCGCAGAAATGCGTACTGGTGAAGGTAAAACGCTGACTGCTACCCTGCCTGCTTATCTGAACGCATTAAGCGGCAAGGGCGTTCACGTTGTGACCGTCAACGACTACCTCGCACAGCGTGATGCCGAAAACAACCGTCCGTTGTTTGAGTTCCTTGGTCTGAGCATCGGTATCAACTTGCCGGGCATGCCTTCTCCGGCTAAACGCGCTGCTTACGCTGCGGATATCACTTACGGCACAAACAACGAATACGGCTTTGACTACCTGCGTGACAACATGGCGTTCAGCCCTGAAGAACGCGTACAACGCAAACTTCACTACGCGCTGGTGGATGAGGTCGACTCCATCCTGATCGATGAAGCCCGTACCCCGCTGATCATCTCCGGCCCGGCCGAAGACAGCTCAGAAATGTACACCCGTGTAGACAAACTGATCCCTAAACTGATCCGTCAGGAAAAAGAAGATTCCGACACCTTCCAGGGTGAAGGCCACTTCTCTGTTGATGAGAAAGCGCGTCAGGTTCACCTGACAGAACGCGGTCTGGTATTGATTGAAGAATTGCTGGTGGAAGCAGGCATCATGGAAGAGGGCGAATCACTGTATTCCCCGACCAACATTATGCTGATGCACCACGTGACCGCCGCACTGCGCGCGCACGTTCTGTTTACCCGCGATGTTGATTACATCGTGAAAGACGGCGAAGTGATCATCGTCGACGAACACACCGGCCGTACCATGCAGGGGCGTCGCTGGTCCGATGGCCTGCATCAGGCGGTGGAAGCGAAAGAAGGCGTTGATATTCAAAACGAAAACCAGACGCTGGCTTCTATCACTTTCCAGAACTATTTCCGTCTGTACGAAAAACTGGCCGGTATGACCGGTACTGCGGACACTGAAGCATTCGAATTCAGTTCTATCTACAAGCTGGATACCATTGTTGTGCCAACTAACCGCCCTATGGTGCGTAAAGACATGGCCGACCTGGTGTACATGACTGAAATGGAAAAGATTGGCGCGATCATCGAAGATATCCGCCAGTGTACTGCCAAAGGCCAGCCGGTTCTGGTGGGTACGATTTCCATTGAAAAATCCGAAGTGGTGTCTAACGAACTGACCAAAGCGGGCATCGCACACAGCGTTCTGAACGCCAAGTTCCACGCCAAAGAAGCGGATATCGTTGCTCAGGCAGGTCAGCCAAGTGCTGTTACCATCGCCACCAACATGGCCGGTCGTGGTACCGATATCGTGCTGGGCGGCAGCTGGCAGGTTGAAGTGGAAAACATGGGTGAAGACGTCACTGACGAGCAAATCGCTGAAATCAAAGCCGCGTGGCAGATCCGCCACGACGCGGTTCTGGCTTCAGGTGGTCTGCACATCATTGGTACCGAGCGTCATGAGTCCCGCCGTATCGATAACCAGTTGCGCGGCCGTGCGGGTCGTCAGGGGGATGCCGGTTCATCCCGCTTCTACCTGTCTATGGAAGATGCCCTGATGCGTATCTTCGCCTCAGACCGCGTTTCCAGCATGATGCGCAAACTGGGTATGAAACCGGGCGAAGCAATTGAGCACCCATGGGTGACCAAAGCGATTGCCAATGCGCAACGCAAAGTAGAAAGCCGTAACTTCGATATCCGTAAGCAATTACTGGAATACGATGATGTGGCAAGCGATCAACGTCGTGCTATCTACAGCCAGCGTAACGAACTGCTGGACGTATCTGACGTGAGCGAAACCATTGCCAGCATCCGTGAAGATGTGTTCAAGGCAACCATCGACAGCTACATTCCGCCACAGTCTCTGGAAGAAATGTGGGATGTGCAGGGTCTGCAAGAGCGCCTGAAGAAAGACTTCGAGCTCGACATGCCGATTGCTGAATGGCTGGATAAAGAACCTGAATTGCACGAAGAAACCCTGCGCGAACGCATCATGGAAATCGCGAAAGAATCTTACGCACGCAAAGAAGAAGTGGTCGGCGCTGAAATGATGCGTAACTTCGAGAAAGGCGTGATGCTGCAAACACTGGATTCCCTGTGGAAAGAGCATCTGGCGGCAATGGATTACCTGCGTCAGGGCATCCACTTACGCGGCTATGCGCAGAAAGATCCTAAGCAGGAATACAAGCGTGAATCCTTCGCGATGTTTGCTGCCATGCTGGAATCCCTGAAATACGAAGTGATCAGCGTGCTGAGCAAAGTTCAGGTGCGTATGCCTGAAGAAGTGGAAGCGATGGAAATTCAGCGTCGTGAAGAAGCTGAGCGTCTGGCTCGCCAGCAGCAGCTTAGCCATCAGGATCAGCAGGAAATCGAAGTGGCTGAAGCGGCGCGTCTTGCCTCATCAGGCGACCGCAAAGTCGGTCGTAATGATCTCTGCCCATGCGGTTCCGGTAAAAAATACAAACAATGCCATGGCAGCCTGCAAAAGTAAGATCTCGGGCTAAGTCATCGTGTTAATCTTGAAGGCGGCGTAATTGCCGCCTTTATTTTTGTCTTAAAAGTCCCTATAAGAACAGTCATTGAGTCAGCGGAAAGGTGGAAACTGTGACGCTTAAACAACTGAATATCGCCGCAGGCATTATCCGTAATGCCGGCAATGAAATCTTTATCACTCAGCGTGATGCCTCGTCACATATGGCGGGTTTCTGGGAATTTCCGGGCGGTAAGATTGAAGCGGGCGAAACGCCGGAGCAGGCAGTTATTCGTGAATTGCAGGAAGAAGTCGGTATTGATGCGAAATCTCCTGTGCTGCTGAAAACACTGGAGCATCGCTTCCCGGATCGCATCATTACGCTCTATTTCTTTCTGGTGGAAGAGTGGCAGGGCGAGCCGTATGGTAAAGAAGGACAACCGAAGCGCTGGGTTGCGCAGTCCGATTTGAAAGAGGAGGAATTCCCTCCTGCCAACGAAGCCATTGTGACTGCGCTCAAAAATAATCAGTACTGATGACGTCTGGAATATAAGAACATATTGAAAAGGGGCCAACGCCCCTTTTGCTTACCCCATACCTGCGTTAAATCTCTTCTTCGCTCCAGTCATCCAGATCGTTCACATCCCCTTTGCTTGGAATGCGTTTTTCTTCATCGGCCCATTCGCCGAGATCGATTAACTGGCAACGTTTGGAACAGAAAGGGCGAAAAGGACTTTCTTCGCCCCACACCACGATTTTCTGACAGGTCGGGCAATTTACTTCAATGATTTCAGGGTCCATTTGCAACTCCTAGCAGCAGGCAAGTTCAAAATTCAGTCGCGCGGGAACCACGCCATGTTCGCTGTCGAGTGGTAAGAAGCGAATGGCATAACGGGTTTTATGCCCGGATACTTGCGGATAAAGTTGGTTTTCCATCGAGAGCTGCAATCGTAACAGATCTGCGCCTTCGGCGTTGTCCTGGAAAAAGCCATTCAGGCTGATTTGATTGCGGAATGCACCCGACTGGCGGATCAGACCTAACACCATGGTCAGTGAGTTATGCAGCGGTGCCAGCGTTTCCAGCCAGTTTTGCACTTCACGATCCCGTTGTGCCTGTGCCAGATGCAGCCAGATATGCAGCGTCGGTAAATCGAAACTGCAACAACCGCCGGGAATACTCAGACGCTGGCGAACCAGAGCAATCAGACGATCCTCTTTCAGTGCCTGGCCAATTCGCGGTGCTTTCATCAGCACGGACGCGCATTGCTTGAGTTCAGCGCGCAGCCCGTCAATCCGGGATAAATCCACGCCGGGGACGTCCTTCCATTGCGATAATTTTTGCTGCTGACGTTCCAGCTCTTTCAGTAAGTCAGTGCGCACTTCACCGCGTTCCAGTACATCGAGTAAATCCGATACCGTGCGGAAAAACAGCAGGGCAGAAGCCACGGCAGTGATCTGCGCATTGGAATGCATCTGTTGTAACAAAAATTCGATGCGCAACCAGGTACGCATTTTCTCATTCAGTGGATGTTCAAAGAGAACGGTTGCAGCTACATCAGTCATGCTTGGCAATATCCTGTCTGTTTACTCACGCCGAAAGTTGTAAATAGCGGCGATGTAATAGGGCAACACGCGGTTCGATCGTTTCAGGAGCGCCGCTGTTATCAATAATGTCATCTGCACAGGCCAGACGCTTTTCACGGCTGACCTGTGCAGCAAGAATACTTTCAGCCTGCTGGCGGCTGATGCCGTCGCGCGACATCGTGCGTGCAAGCTGTGTTTGCGGGTCAACGTCGACAACCAGCACACGATTGGCCTGCGCCTGTAATCCGTTTTCAACCAGCAGCGGCACCACCCAGAGCACATAGGGCGATTCAGCCTGCGCAATCAGCGTCTGCGTTCTGGCGTGAATAATGGGGTGAAGCAATGCGTTAACCCACTCTTTCTCCACCGGATACGTGAAAATTCGTTCCCGTAACGCCGGACGGTTCAGCGAACCATCAGCGAGAAGAATACTTTCGCCAAATCGCGCAGTCAGAGCATCCAGAGCCGGTTCGCCGGGGGCGACAACCTGACGGGCAATGATATCAGCATCGACAATATTTACGCCGTGGCGGGCAAAGCTTTCGGCGACGGTACTTTTCCCGCTACCGATCCCCCCTGTCAATGCAACGATATAGCTCATACTGATGCTCAGAAAAAATTAGTTAGGTAAATGATAAAGAGATTATGAGTAAGTGCAAGCCGCTGTCGTCTTGGTTTTTCATGCGAAAATTATTCAGCTGCACAATCAAAAGTCTGTGATGTGAGTTGTAAAAGCCATCTTGCCGTTGTCATTTTCCTGTGTATGATAAAACCACTGGAAAGGGTGTCTAAAAATATGTTGTACACCCTAGCGACCCGTCGCCAAACCAGGACAAACCCGTCATGCGCATTGAAGAAGATTTGAAGTTAGGTTTCAAAGACGTACTTATCCGCCCTAAACGTTCTACCCTCAAAAGCCGTTCCGAAGTTGAACTGGAGCGCACATTCACATTCAAACACTCTGGTATCAGCTGGTCGGGCACGCCAATTATTGCCGCGAACATGGACACCGTCGGAACATTCCGCATGGCGACCGTGCTGTCATCTTTTGGCCTCCTCACCGCCGTACATAAGCACTACACCGTAGAGCAATGGCAGGCTTTCGTCACCTCGTCGGATGAATCCGTCCTGCGCAATGTGATGGTGTCTACCGGTACGTCAGAAGCGGATTTCGTCAAAACACTGCAAATTCTTGCTCTCTCGCCGCTGCTGAAATTTGTTTGTCTGGATGTGGCTAACGGCTATTCCGAACATTTCGTGGAATTCCTGCAACGCGTACGCGAAGCCTGCCCGGATAAAGTTATTTGCGCAGGCAATGTGGTCACCGGTGAAATGGTGGAAGAGCTGATCCTTTCAGGCGCGGATATCGTAAAAGTCGGCATCGGTCCGGGTTCAGTGTGTACGACCCGTGTAAAAACCGGCGTGGGCTATCCGCAACTTTCCGCCGTTATCGAATGTGCTGATGCTGCACACGGTCTGGGCGGTCAGATTGTCAGTGATGGCGGTTGTGCCGTACCGGGTGACGTCGCGAAAGCCTTCGGTGGCGGTGCCGATTTCGTTATGCTTGGCGGTATGCTGGCCGCGCATGAAGAATGTGAAGGCACAGTTGTCGAAGAGAACGGCGAAAAATTCATGCTCTTCTATGGCATGAGTTCAGAATCGGCCATGAAACGTCACGTTGGCGGCGTTGCAGAATACCGTGCAGCAGAAGGTAAAACGGTCAAACTGCCTCTGCGTGGTCCGGTTGAAAACACCGTGCGTGACATTCTGGGTGGATTGCGTTCTGCCTGTACTTACGTCGGTGCTGAGCGTTTGAAAGAACTGACCAAACGCACAACCTTTATCCGCGTAGCAGAGCAGGAAAACCGCCTGTTCGGCAGCAAGTAAGCGATCCTCATCATGGCGGCGGAACCTGTTTTCGCCGCTTTGTCTTCCGTTGATTTTTCCCTGATTTTATCCCATCACCGATCCCAGCTGGAATATCGGCAAATACATGGCAATCACCAGCCCGCCAACAATAATCCCCATCACCGCCATCAACACCGGCTCAATAGTTTGTGCCAGGGTATCCGCCAGTGAGTTGGCTTTGTCGTGATGCAATTGCGCCAGCTTCAGTAACAGCTCGTCCAGAGAACCGGACTCCTCGCCGATCTTTATTAACTGATGGCAAAGTGTCGGGAACAGCGGCGACTGAATAAAGGCACGGTGTAAAGGCGTGCCCTGCATGATTTTCTCGCGTATCTCGCTGAGAGCCGCCTGAAAATGCAGATTAGACATCGACGCAGAGGCTGCCGCCAGTCCGGTAATTAAGGTCATTCCGGCATGTTGCGTCATTGCCAGCGTTTGAAATATCTGGCTGAGGCAACTGTCTGTTACCAGCCGTGACGTCAGAGGTAACCTGAGCAGTAACATTTGCTCCCGCCACTTCCAGTGTGTATGCGGATGCAGTTTTTGCCGATAGGTAATACAAGCTGCCAGCAGCAGGCCGGTGATCCATGGACCGGTGCGGATCAACGCATCAGAGGCACTGACCAGCATGCGCGTAAACCACGGCAGTTGGGCATCAAAAGAGGCATAGATTTTGGCAAATTCCGGCAGCACCAACGTCAGCATCAGCAGGGTCACAACCGTTGCGATAACACAGACGATCAGCGGATAGCGCAGCGCTTTTTTCACTTTGCTTCTTAATTCAGCCTGTTGTTCCTGCTGAGCGGCAAGTTGCAGACAGCATTTATCCAGTTGCCCTGTCAGTTCGCCGACAGAAATTATCTGCCGGTAAATATCAGGAAATACATCCGGATAAATCCCCAGCATGGCTGACAGGGGCTTTCCTTCCCGTACGCCTTTGGCAATATTCCCCATGACGCATTGCCAGGCCGGTTTGCTATGCTCATTTGCCAGCAGTGTCAGGCTGTTGACCAGAGGCAAACCCGCCTGAAGCAAAGTCGCAAGCTGCCGGACAAACGCAACGCGCTCCGGATTTTTCCAGAACCCTCTGCCAAGCCGCTGCCTCATGCGGATGTTTAGCGGCTGTAACCCGGCAGCAAAAAGCTGCTGGTAAATGTCGTCTTTGCCCGACTCAATGCTGTGGCCCTGCTGAATATTTCCCTGAGCGTCGATGGCCTGCCAGTGATATAACTGCCACGTTTGAGAAACATCAGCAGTGCTGTTCATGCGCCGGAACCTTCGCCGGTCACGCGATAAAGTTCCTCAAGAGAGGTGATCCCTTGTTCGACCAGTAACATACCGGCTTCCTGCAAGGTCTTCTGTCCCTGTTCACGGGCGATTTTACTCAGTTCATCCACACTCGCTTCGGCGACCAATGCCTGTTGCAGTCTGGGGGTGATATTCAGTACTTCATAAATGCCCGTCCGTCCGTAATAGCCTGAAAAGCATTGATGGCATCCGGCAGGCAGCCACAGCTGGACAGGGCCGCTTCGGCCATCCGGCCCTTTCTCCACCAACGAAATATGCGGTTTCCGGCAATGCGGGCACAGTTTTCGCACCAGCCGTTGTGCAATCACCAGACGTAAGCTGGCCGCAATATGGAAACCTTCAATCCCCATCTGGCGCAGGCGGGTTAATGTCTCGCAGGTGGAATTGGTATGGAGCGTAGAAAGCACCAGATGCCCGGTCTGAGCCGCCTTGACGGCGATCTCGGCCGTTTCTTTATCGCGGATCTCACCCACCATGATCACATCAGGATCCTGACGCAGCAACGCGCGCAGGACGCTGGCGAAGCTGAGATCCGTTTTGCTGTTGATCTGGGTCTGGTTGATGCCACTTACCGGGATCTCGACCGGATCTTCTACGCTGCAGATATTGTGGGTCATCGCATTCAGATGACGCAGCCCGCTGTAGAGGGTCACCGTTTTTCCGCTGCCTGTCGGGCCCGTTACCAGAATCAGCCCCTGCGGATTTTTGAGCGCGGCTTTGAAATAATCCAGATCACGGGGCGTGAAACCCAGTTGCGGCATTGAGAGATCTTGCTGTGTCATATGCAGGATCCGCAGCACGATCTTTTCACCATGTAAGGTGGGCAACGAGGAGATCCGCATCGAATAGCGTTTATTTTGCAGCATGACTGAAAGTTGGCCGTCCTGAGGTAAACGGCGTTCGGCGACGTTCAGTTGCCCCATGATCTTCAGCCGGGCACATACGCCCGCCGCCAGAGAAAATTCGGGGCCGGGAATTTCCTGCAACACACCGTCAATACGCACACGCACCCTGAAGCTGTGCTCATAGGGTTCAAAGTGGATATCCGATGCCCGGCGGGTAATGGCCTGCCTGAGTATCTGATTAAGCACATTGATCACCGGCGCATCACTTTCATCGTTCAGCTCATTGTGTTCATCTCTTGCGCTGGACGGGCGGTTTTCCTCTTCAGTCGCTGCTTTTCCGGCTGCTGCGCTTTCCGGTTGCATGACCTGTTCCAGACGAGCCTGAGGCCAGCGTTCCAGTTGCACTTTTAAGCCGCTGGCAAAGCGCAGTACGTTGCTCAATGTTTCGGTATCCGGCTCTGCTTCATGGCAGGCCACATGAATCATCTGATGGTCACGATGCAATATCACCGCTTTATAACGCTGGCAAAGTGCATCCAGCGAAGCTTCACTTTGCTGGCGATCGTTGTCGACCGGCGAAACCGGACGCAGAGGCATATCACTCATTTTAATGCTCCTGTGGTATCAAAGCGGAATACGCTTTCGCAGGCTTCAACCATTGTGGCGCTGCTGGCATGGGAACAGGTTCTGCTCCAGACAATGCCGCCTGCCTGATTATCCAGAACCGGCGTCATCACTACGCTTAGGCCATTCAGCGCCTGCTGACCGGTGAGTGAGATGATCCCTGCGCTGACCTGTATCTGACTGACGTAGCGGCTGGTTGTCGCTGCAGGAATGCCCTGAGAGCCTGCATTGCAACCGGTCAGGGTGCCGGAGTCGATCACACATAATTCGACGCCTGTTTTGTAGGGCACCATGGTTTGCAGCATGTCGGTCAGGGCGGCTTTCTGGATATAGCTTTGATAAGCCGGTATGCCGATGGCGCTGAGGATCGCAATAATCGCGATCACCACCATCAGTTCAATGAGGGTAAATCCTTGTTGCCGGTACATGGCGTTCTCCGTTTTGTAAGACTGCGTTGTTGTTTCTCAGGCAGCAAACTAAACGCAGATAAAACCGGCTTCCAGCGCCATCGTCGGTTTTTCCACGATGTCTTCCAGCAAAAAAATGGTGATAAGTCAACGCGACAACTGTTTTGCGTGATGTCTCGCAACAATGAAGATGAGATGAAAAATACGGTGGCGGTCAGAAAGGGAGAGTGCGAAGGTAAGCCTGCAAGATGAAATATCCCGAAGCAGTCGTGTTGCCCCCGGAAGGGAATTCAGGGGCAACAGCAAAGAGCCAGGATCAGCTAAAACGCATAGAGAGATCCATGGCACGGACATGCTTGGTCAGCGCACCGACCGAAATATAGTCCACGCCGGTTTCCGCGAATTCACGCAGCGTTTTTTCAGTCACGTTGCCTGACACTTCCAGTAGCGCGCGGCCAGCTGTCAGGGCCACGCCTTCACGCATCATTGGCACGGTGAAGTTATCCAGCATGATAATGTCCGCGCCTGCATCCAGTGCCTGTTGCAGTTCATCGATGGATTCAACTTCCACTTCTACAGGCACTTCAGCATGGATCCACAGTGCGCGTTCCACGGCGGCCTTGATCGAGCCACAGGCGATGATGTGATTTTCTTTGATCAGAAACGCATCGGCCAGACCCAGACGGTGATTGCTGCCGCCACCGCATAACACGGCGTATTTCAGCGCAGTGCGCAGGCCCGGCAGGGTTTTACGCGTATCCAGTAACTGGGTTTTTGTGCCTTCGAGGATCGCCACATAGTGATTCACTTCCGTGGCGACGCCAGAGAGGGTCTGCACGAAATTCAGCGCGGTACGCTCGCCAGTCAGCAGCATGCGTGCAGAGCCTGAAAGTTCACATAAGGTCTGGTTTTCAGAAACGCGATCGCCGTCTTTGACATGCCATTTGACGGTGATTTTATCGCCAGCCAGTTGGGTGAACACCTCGTCCAGCCATTGCTGCCCGCAGAAAATACCGGCTTCGCGGGTAATGATTGTGGCGTTGGCGTTTTTATCTTGTGGCAACAATTGTGCGGTTAAGTCGTTGTTGGCATTGGCTTCACCCCCAAGGTCTTCACCCAGCGCATGGGTCACAAGAGAAGGAATATCATTCTGGATACGTTCGAGTAACTGTGCGCGGCGACTTTCAGGGCTGTAGCTGCGGGTAGACATACAAATACTCCGAAATGGCGGATAAGAAGGACAAAAAAACATGCTACCCTGTTGCTGTGATAAGTACCACCCGAGCACATCATTGAGGTCTTTGATGCACTTAAAACAAGGCTGGATCACCGAAGCCCGGCAAGTTGTTTCCCCTCATTTTGATCTCCGCCCTGAAGATGAAACGCCTTCATTGCTGGTGATCCATAACATCAGTTTACCGCCCGGTAAATTCGGCGGTCCTTATATTGATCAACTGTTTACCGGCACGCTCAATCCGCAGGATGACCCGTATTTTGAAGGGATCAGTCATTTGCGGGTGGCTGCGCATTGTCTGATTCGCCGCGACGGTGAGATTGTGCAATATGTCCCTTTCGATAAACGAGCATGGCATGCCGGAGTATCCAGCTGGCAGGGGCGCGAGCGTTGCAATGATTTCTCAATTGGTATTGAGCTGGAAGGCACGGATATCGAGCCTTTCACGCCGGCGCAATATCGGAGTCTGGCGGCGGTTACTGAGTTGTTAATTAAGCACTATCCCATTAGTCTGGATGCCATTACCGGACACAGTGATATCGCGCCAGGGCGTAAAACCGATCCCGGCCCTGAATTTGACTGGGCATTTTATCGCAAGCTGTTAACGTTGCCGGTAGGGCAAAATAATCCTTCTGACCAGTGAATTAACCTGTTCTCCGGTTTCTGTTTTAAGCGTGTGATGTGTTGAGAGAGAGTGACAATCGATGACGTTATTTACTTTACTCCTGGTGCTGGCTTGGGAACGGTTGTTCAAACTGGGTGAACACTGGCAGCTGGATCATCGGTTTGAGGTGATTTTCCGCCGTGGCCGTCAGACTTCGATGGTGAAAACACTGGCCATTATCGTTGTCTGGATGGCGATTATCTGGGGGGTATTGCGCGCTGTACAAGGTTTGTTCTTTGGCGTACCCAGCCTGATTTTATGGGTGATTTTATGCCTGTTGTGCATCGGTGCCGGGATTAAACGTAAGCATTACCGCGCTTACCTGAAGTCTGCCCGTCAGGGCGATGCCGATGCCTGTCAGGAAATGGCAGAGGAACTGGCCTTGATCCACGGCCTGCCGACCGATTGCAGCGATGAAGCGCGTCTGCGGGAACTGCAAAATGCCCTGCTGTGGATTAACTTCCGTTATTACCTCGGGCCGTTGTTCTGGTTCGTGGTATGCGGGCCTTACGGGCCTGTTGCACTCGGCGGATATGCGGCGTTGCGTGGTTATCAGACCTGGCTGGCGCGGCATATGACGCCGCTGAAACGCTCACAGTCCGGTGTTGATGCCTTGCTGCATATTCTCGACTGGATCCCGGTGCGTCTGGCGGGTGTCGCTTATGCCCTGCTCGGACATGGTGAGAAAGCCTTGCCAGCCTGGTTTGCCTCGCTGGGGGATATCCACTCTTCGCAATATCAGGTGTTAACGCGGCTGGCGCAATTCTCTCTGGCGCGTGATCCGCATACCGATCCGGTACAGACGCCTCGTGCGGCCGTCGGGCTGGCACGTAAAGTGACGATGATTATTCTGGTGGTTGTGGCGCTGCTGACGATTTACGGCACCCTGATTTAATCTGTGTTTCTGCTCAAATATCGCAATAAAAAAGCCCGGTACATTTCTGTGTCCGGGCTTTTTGCTTTCTGTCAGTGCTGTTTTTGCAAGGTCAGCGGACGGTTATCAGCAGCGGGTTCTCCGAAATCGGGCATCCCGTTTTCATCCCAGCGGAAGGTCTTGATACGTGTGTGCCGGTTCGGGTCATACAACGGGTCGCCCTCAATTTCCGTGTAATTTCGGGCATGATAAACCAGCACGTCTTCGCCCTGTTCATTACGGGTAAAGCTGTTATGTCCCGGTCCGAACTGCCGGTTTTGCGTCTGAGTGGTGAAGACCGGTTTTTGGGATTTGTGCCAGCTCGCAGGATCCAGCAGGTTGCTGTTGATGTCTGCGCTGAGCAGGCCGATGCAGTAATTTTCATCGGTGGCGCTGGCGGAATAGGTAATGAAAATCTTATCGCCGTGTGTAATTACCGCAGGGCCTTCGTTGACCCAGAAACCGATGATCTCCCAGTCCAGTTCAGGTTTGCTGAACATGACGGGCGGTGATTTGAGCGTCCACGGGTTTTCCATTTCGGCCAGATACAGGTTCGAGTTTCCGCGAATTGTCGGGTCTTTCTGCGCCCACAAATAGTAGCTTTTGCCCTGATGCGCAAAGTGCGTGGCATCCAGAGAAAAACTGTCGATCGGGGTCTGGATCCGGCCTTTCTCCTGCCATTTGCCGCTCAGCGGATCGGTATCTTCACACACCAGCGCATACATTCTGTGCTGGAATAACCCGTCGACAATCTCCTGCGACGGGGCGGCTGCGTAATAGATAACCCATTGCCCGTCGATAAAATGCAGCTCCGGTGCCCAGATCAGTGCGCTCATCGGGCCGGTATCCGGTTTGTGCCAGACGACGGTCGCTGGCGCTTCAGCAAGCCCGGTCAGCGTCGGTGAACGGCGGATCTCCAGCCGGTCATATTCCGGCACCGACGCGATAAAGTAATAGTGCCCGTCGCTGTGCAGCCAGATATGCGGATCTGCGCGCTGCTCAATCAGCGGGTTTGGATAATTACTCATGTTTCAGCTCCTTGCTGGTCAGTGGGACGCTCAGTGTGTCCGCGTCCACGGCATTTTTCGCATCGTGATATTCATTCAGCTCGCGGTAATTACGGCGGCGGATTTCCAGATCGGCCTGAATGGTGCGCATGGTTTCGCGATCCACTTTCAGTAAACGTACAACACCGGCAGTAATCAGATAACCCACGCCCGGAATGATGGTGAACAGCAGCATAATCCCGTTGATCGCATGATCGCTCTGCTGCGCTGCACCGGCGTTGTAACCGTAAGCGGAAAGCAGGAAGCCGACCATCGCGCCCGCGACCGCCAGTCCGCATTTCAGGAAGAACAGGTTGCCGGAGAAACTGATGCCGGTCACGCGTTTACCGGTTTTCCATTCGCCGTAATCGTCAACGTCAGCCATCAGTGACCAGTGCAGCGGGGAAGGGAGCTGGTGCATGATGTTGAGGATGAAGTACGCCACCAGAATAAGCGTTGTGGCATGCGGGTCGAGGAAATAGAAGCCGCAGGAGAAAATGGTCAGGATGATGTTGGCCCAGAAGAACACTTTCAGTTTGCAGTATTTATCGGTGAGCGGTTTTGCCAGCGCGCTGCCGATCATCATGCCGACCACGCCGAGGCTGATAAACATACTGGCGAAGGAGGTGGATTTTTCCATCACCCACGTCACGTAATACATGGTAGCCGCCATGCGGATAAAACCGGGGCAGACGTTGCAGAATGTCAGCAGCAGGATGCGTACCCACTGGTCGTTTTTCCACACGTCTTTCAGGTCGGATTTTAATGCGTGTTTTGACGGCACTGCAGGCTGAATGCGCTCTTTCACTGAGCTGAAACAGAACAGGAACATAAACAGCGCGATGATCGCCATCACGCCCATCGACATCTGATAGCCCTTGGCTTTATCCGCGCCACCGAAGAAGTCGGCCATTGGCAGCAGGGTGGAAGAGAGGATCAGCGTCGCGATACCCACCATAAAGAAGCGGTAAGACTGACAGGCGACACGTTCGTGCGGATCGGCAGTAATCACGCCACCGAGCGAGCAGTAAGGGATGTTGATGGCCGTGTAAGTCAGGGACATCAGGAAGTACGTCACAAACGCATAGATAACTTTGCTGTTGTAGCTCCATTCCGGCGTGGTGAACATCAGCACGCTGAACAGAACATAAGGCACCGAAACCCATAACAAATACGGTCGGAAACGCCCCCAGCGGGTGGTGGTGCGGTCGGCAATGGCGCCCATAATCGGGTCGGTGACCGCATCGATAACACGCACGGAGAGCAGCAATACACCGACCAGCGCCGGGGCTAAACCGAAAACGTCTGTATAAAAATAATTAAGAAACAGCATGATGGCGCCGCCAATCATATTGCAGCCCGCATCCCCCATTCCGTACGCTACTTTCTCTTTGAACGACAGCGCGCCTTCCTTCATGGATGTTCTCTCCGGCTATTGGGTAAAAAGGATTTTGTTAAAAAACTGTTTGTTAGCCCAGAGTATTGGCCGGAGAAGGGAATAAGAGTCAGGAGGTAAGAGTCATGAAGATGGACGATTTGGTCATCTCAGAAAAAGTGTGACCTGTATAACAAGACGCCCCGGCAAATGACTTAACCGGGGCGTCTGAGGATTTTAAATTATGACTCTTGCTTAAGCGTTAACGGATTTCCCACTTTGCTGATTTTTGATCCAGTAACCAATACCCAGAATCACCAGCCAGACAGGGATCAGCCATACGGAGATCGCCATGCCAGGAGTGATCGCCATGATCACCAGAATCGCGGCCATAAACAGCAGGCAGATGTAGTTACCCACCGGGTACAGTAACGCTTTGAACTTAGGTTCTACGCCTTCACGACGCTTCGCCTGACGGAATTTCATGTGTGCCAGGCTGATCATTGCCCAGTTGATCACCAGGGCAGACACCACCAGCGCCATCAGCAGGCCAAACGCTTCGCCCGGCATCAGGTAGTTGATCAGAACGCACAGTGCGGTGGTGGCAGCAGAAACGAGGATGGAAGCCACCGGCACGCCACGTTTATCGACTTTCAGCAGGGCTTTTGGTGCATTTCCCTGACGGGCAAGGCCAAACAGCATGCGGCTGTTGCAGTAAACACAGCTGTTATAGACCGACAGCGCGGCTGTCAGAATGACGACGTTCAGGGCATTCGCCACCAGCGCATCACCCAGTTCATGGAAGATCAGCACGAACGGGCTGGTATCCGGTCCGACGCGGGTCCATGGCATCAGGGAAAGCAGGACAGCCAGTGAGCCCACATAGAAAATCAGGATGCGGTAGATAACCTGATTGGTCGCTTTCGGAATGCTGACTTCCGGATTATCCGCTTCAGCCGCAGTGATACCGACCAGCTCCAGACCACCGAAGGAGAACATGATGATCGCCATCATCATCACCAGCCCGGTCATGCCATGCGGCAGGAAACCGCCTTGCTCCCACAGGTTGCGCACTGTGGCTTGCGGACCTGCGGTGTCGCTGAACAGCAGCCAGCCGCCGAACAGAATCATCGCCACAACGGCGACCACTTTGATGATGGCAAACCAGAACTCCATCTCACCAAAGACTTTAACGTTAGTGAGGTTGATGGCGTTGATCAGCACAAAGAACGCGGCAGCAGAAACCCATGTCGGGATTTCCGGCCACCAGAATTGAATATATTTACCGACGGCGGTCAGTTCGGCCATGGCGACCAGAACGTACAACACCCAGTAGTTCCAGCCGGAAGCAAACCCGGCAAACCCGCCCCAGTATTTATAGGCGAAATGACTGAACGAACCGGCAACCGGCTCCTCAACGACCATTTCCCCTAACTGACGCATAATTAAAAAGGCAATAAAACCTGCGATCGCGTAACCGAGAATAATCCCCGGTCCTGCGGACTGAATGACGGAAGCGCTGCCCAGAAACAGCCCTGTACCGACGGCCCCACCTAGTGCAATCAACTGAATGTGACGGTTTTTGAGGCCGCGCTTCAGTTCATCGCCTTGTTGTTGATCAACCATTTACCTGTCCTCTGTCATTGGGGCAAAACCCCTAGCATTCTGCGTGTTAAAAAGAATGTAAGGCGATAATTACACTTTTTGTATTTATTTATTTACGGCTGGATTGTGCCTAAAAATCAGCATCATCTACCGTTGGGGGAAGAATAATGTTATGCGGAAAAGTTTGCACGGGGTTTATGCGTCATCTGCATAACAAATAATCAAATTGTCTGGAAATATGTTCTGGATCTTTAAAATGTGATCTCACGCAGCGCAAAAAATCTAAATGATAAAAATTTGTTAAATTGTGCGGGGTCGACGTATTTACTGGGTAGCCATATGGACACAAGGTGAATACTTTGTTACTTTACGGCCACGTTTTTTAAATTGGTATTACCAATTGACTCCGGCAACTTACAGAGTCGCTACTCGCAGAGAACCGCACATATATGGCTTACAGCAAAATCCGCCAGCCTAAGTTATCCGATGTGATCGAGCAGCAACTTGAGTTCCTGATCCTCGAAGGCACCTTGAGACCCGGGGAAAAGCTTCCGCCAGAGCGCGAACTGGCCAAACAGTTTGATGTATCGCGACCTTCTCTCAGAGAGGCAATCCAAAGCCTGGAAGGGAAGGGGCTACTCCTGCGCCGTCAGGGTGGTGGCACTTTCGTACAAAGTAACCTGTGGCAAAGCGTGAGTGACCCGCTGGCCGAGTTACTGGCCGACCATCCCGAATCACAATTCGATCTCCTTGAAACACGCCATGCCCTTGAAGGGATCGCCGCCTATTACGCAGCGCTTCGTGGCACAGAGGAAGATTTGCAGCGCATTCGCGATTGTCATGTGGTCATTCAGACCGCACAAGACAGCGGAGATCTGGACGCAGAAGCCGACGCGGTTATGCAGTATCAGGTCGCTGTAACAGAAGCAGCCCATAATGTGGTGCTGCTGCATCTGGTTCGCTGTATGGGGCCGATGCTCGAGAAGAACGTTCGACAGAACTTTGAATTGCTTTACTCACGCCGGGAAATGCTGGCAACGGTAAGCAACCACCGCGCCAGTATTTTCGAGGCGATTGTTGCACGGGAACCAGAAATAGCGCGTGCCGCATCACACCGTCACCTGGCGTTCATTGAAGAAGTTTTGCTGGATCTCAGCAGGGAACACACCCGGCGGGATCGGTCTTTACGACGGCTCCAGCAACGAAAAGATGAAAGTTAACCTTCAGGGTTAATTTTTAGAGCCTTCATTTGAGGGCTCGCGGCAACTACATGACGGGCCTGTCTTCGTGCGTTTTGTGACAACGAAGATCGTCTGAGAAAGAACGCAGGAAGACAGGCTCCAGTTAAACCAACGTATTAGAGACAGATAAGGAAAAGCACCATGTCAGAACGTGTAAATAATGACGTGGATCCGATCGAAACTCGCGACTGGCTACAAGCGATCGAATCGGTCATCCGTGAAGAAGGTGTTGAGCGTGCACAGTTCCTGATCGATCAGGTTCTCAGTGAAGCGCGTAAGGGCGGCGTGAGCGTCGCTGCTGGTGCAGCCAGCCGTAACTACGTCAATACCATCGCTGTTGAAGACGAACCTGAATACCCGGGTAACCTGGAGCTGGAACGTAACATTCGTACTGCTATCCGCTGGAACGCCATCATGACCGTTCTGCGTGCGTCCAAGAAAGATCTGGAACTCGGCGGCCACATGGCGTCCTTCCAGTCTTCTGCGACCGTGTACGAAGTGTGCTTCAACCACTTCTTCCGTGCGCGCAACGAGAAAGACGGCGGCGATCTGGTGTACTTCCAGGGCCACATCTCTCCGGGCGTGTACGCGCGTGCTTTCCTTGAAGGCCGCCTGACTGAAGACCAGATGAACAATTTCCGTCAGGAAGTTCACGGTCAGGGTCTGTCGTCTTATCCGCACCCTAAACTGATGCCTGAATTCTGGCAGTTCCCGACCGTATCCATGGGTCTGGGTCCGATCGGTGCCATCTATCAGGCGAAGTTCCTGAAATATCTGGAACACCGTGGTCTGAAAGACACCTCCGCGCAGCGCGTTTACGCGTTCCTGGGCGACGGTGAAATGGATGAGCCAGAATCCAAAGGGGCGATCACTATCGCGACCCGTGAGAAACTGGACAACCTGTGCTTCATCATCAACTGTAACTTACAGCGTCTTGATGGCCCGGTAACCGGTAACGGCAAAATCATCAACGAACTCGACGGCATCTTCTCAGGCGCTGGCTGGAACGTGATCAAAGTGATTTGGGGCAACCGTTGGGATGAACTGCTGCGTAAAGATACCAGCGGTAAACTGATCCAGCTGATGAACGAAACCGTGGACGGCGACTACCAGACCTTCAAGTCCCGCGACGGTAAATACGTTCGTGACCACTTCTTCGGCAAATACCCTGAAACCGCTGCGCTGGTCAAAGACATGACCGACGACGAAATCTGGGCGCTGAACCGTGGCGGCCATGATCCGAAGAAAGTCTTCGCTGCACTGAACAAAGCACAGAACACCAAAGGTCAGCCGACCGTTATCCTTGCGCATACCATTAAAGGTTATGGCATGGGCGACGCTGCCGAAGGTAAAAACATTGCTCACCAGGTGAAGAAAATGAACATGGATGGCGTGCGCTATATCCGTGATCGTTTCAGCGTGCCAGTGACCGATGAAAATCTGGAAAAACTGCCGTACATCACTCTGGATAAAGACTCTGCAGAATCCAAATACCTGCACGAACGTCGCGCTGCGCTGAAAGGCTACCTGCCGACCCGTCTGCCAAACTTCACGCAGAAGCTGGAAATGCCGAAACTGGAAGACTTCTCACAACTGCTGGAAGAGCAGAAGAAAGAGATCTCTACCACTATCGCTTTCGTCCGTGCCCTGAACGTGATGCTGAAAAACGACTCCATTAAAGACCGTCTGGTCCCGATTATTGCCGATGAAGCGCGCACTTTCGGTATGGAAGGTCTGTTCCGTCAGATTGGTATTTACAGCCCGAACGGCCAGCAATATACCCCGCAGGACCGTGAGCAGGTTGCTTACTATAAAGAAGACGAGAAAGGTCAGATCCTGCAGGAAGGTATCAACGAACTGGGTGCCGCGTCTTCATGGCTGGCCGCAGCGACGTCGTACAGCACCAACGATCTGCCAATGATCCCGTTCTACATCTACTACTCCATGTTCGGTTTCCAGCGTATCGGCGACCTGTGCTGGGCAGCGGGTGACCAACAGGCGCGTGGCTTCCTGATCGGCGGTACTTCAGGTCGTACTACCCTGAACGGCGAAGGTCTGCAGCACGAAGATGGTCACAGCCATATTCAGTCTCTGACTATCCCTAACTGTATTTCTTACGACCCGTCTTACGCGTACGAAGTGGCTGTCATCATGCATGACGGTCTGGTGCGTATGTACGGTGAAGCGCAGGAAAACATTTATTACTACATCACCACGCTGAACGAAAACTACCACATGCCAGCCATGCCGGAAGGCGCGGAAGAAGGCATCCGTAAGGGTATCTACAAGCTGGATACGCTGGAAGGCAGCAAAGGTAAAGTGCAGCTTCTGGGCTCCGGTTCTATCCTGCGTCACGTACGTGAAGCGGCTGAGATCCTGTCCAAAGACTACGGCGTCGGTTCTGACGTTTATAGCGTAACGTCCTTCACTGAACTGGCCCGTGACGGTCAGGACTGTGAGCGCTGGAACATGCTGCACCCGACTGAAACCCCACGCGTTCCGTACATCGCCCAGGTGATGAGCGATGCGCCAGCGGTGGCGTCTACTGACTACATGAAACTGTTTGCTGAACAGGTTCGTACTTACGTTCCGGCCAGCGATTATCGCGTACTGGGTACGGATGGCTTCGGTCGTTCAGACAGCCGCGAAAACCTGCGTCACCACTTCGAAGTGGATGCATCTTACGTTGTGGTTGCTGCGCTGGGTGAATTGGCTAAACGCGGCGAAATCGAAACGTCTGTAGTGGCTGAAGCCATTAAGAAATTCGATATCAACCCGGAAAAAGTTAACCCGCGTCTGGCATAAGAGGTAAAGACAGATGGCTATTGAAATTAACGTACCGGACATCGGTGCAGATGCAGTGGAAGTCACCGAAATTATGGTGAAGGTGGGCGATAAGGTTGAAGCTGAACAATCGCTGATCACCGTTGAAGGCGACAAAGCTTCTATGGAAGTGCCTTCTCCACAAGCCGGCGTGGTCAAAGAAATTAAAGTTGCGGTCGGCGATACCGTCGAAACCGGCAAACTGATCATGATCTTTGACGCCGCTGACGGTGCTGCTGATGCAGCACCTGCGAAACAGGAAGCCAAAGCAGAAGCTAATGTTCAAGAGAACGCCGCCGCCGCCCCTGCTTCCAGCGAAAGCAAAGAAGTGAACGTACCAGACATCGGTGGCGACGAAGTTGAAGTCACTGAAATCATGGTCAAAGTAGGCGACACCGTTGAAGCAGAACAATCGCTGATCACCGTAGAAGGCGATAAAGCCTCTATGGAAGTCCCTGCGCCGTTCGCGGGTAAAGTGAAAGAAATCAAAATCGCTGCGGGCGACAAAGTCAGCACCGGTTCCCTGATCATGGTCTTCGAAGTGGCAGGTTCGGGTGCAGCCGCACCGGCCGCCGCTGCGGAAACTCAATCAGACGCGGCACCTGCGGCTCCGGCTCAGTCCGGCAGCAAAGAAGTGAACGTGCCTGATATCGGTGGCGACGAAGTTGAAGTCACTGAAATCATGGTAAAAGTTGGCGACAAAATCAGTGCAGAACAGTCACTGATCACCGTTGAAGGCGACAAAGCCTCAATGGAAGTCCCGGCACCGTTCGCGGGTACCGTGAAAGAAATAAAAATCGCTGCGGGCGACAAAGTCAGCACCGGCTCTCTGATCATGATCTTCGAAGTAGAAGGCGCTGCGCCTGCTGCTCCGGCGGCTAAGAAAGAAGACGCGGCGGCTCCTGCGAAACAGGAACAAAAAGCGGCGGCTCCGGCAGCTGCTAAAGCTGAAAGCAAAGGCGAATTCGCTGAGAACGACGCTTACGTTCACGCCACGCCGGTTATCCGTCGTCTGGCCCGTGAATTCGGCGTTAACCTGGCGAAAGTGAAAGGGACGGGCCGTAAAGGTCGTATCCTGCGCGAAGACGTTCAGACTTACGTGAAAGACGCGGTCAAACGTGCAGAAGCCGCACCGGCTGCTGCCACGGGCGGCGGTCTGCCAGGCATGCTGCCTTGGCCGAAAGTGGACTTCAGCAAGTTTGGTGAGATTGAAGAAGTCGAACTGGGCCGTATCCAGAAAATCTCTGGTGCGAACCTGAGCCGTAACTGGGTAATGATCCCGCACGTTACGCACTTCGACAAAACTGATATCACTGAGCTGGAAGCGTTCCGTAAACAGCAGAACGATGAAGCCGCTAAACGTAAACTGGACGTGAAATTCACGCCAGTGGTCTTCATCATGAAAGCCGTTGCCGCTGCCCTTGAGCAGATGCCACGCTTCAACAGTTCCCTGTCCGAAGACGGTCAGAAACTGACGCTGAAAAAATACATCAACATCGGTGTGGCGGTAGATACGCCAAACGGTCTGGTTGTTCCGGTCTTCAAAGACGTGAACAAGAAAGGCATCGCCGAGTTGTCCCGTGAGCTGATGGCGATCTCCAAGAAAGCCCGTGACGGTAAGCTGACTGCTGGCGAAATGCAGGGCGGTTGCTTCACTATCTCCAGCCTCGGTGGTATCGGGACGACCCACTTCGCGCCAATCGTCAATGCGCCGGAAGTGGCCATCCTCGGTGTTTCCAAGTCTGCCATTGAGCCAGTCTGGAATGGTAAAGAGTTCACACCGCGTCTGATGATGCCAATGTCGCTCTCCTTCGACCACCGTGTTATCGACGGTGCCGATGGTGCGCGCTTCATCACCATCATCAACAACGTGTTGTCTGACATTCGCCGTCTGGTGATGTAAGCGAAAAGCCGGCCAATCGGCCGGCTTTTTTCTGATAATCTCTTCATGCTGTTTGGGATTTTCGGGCGCTAAGCACAAATCGTATGCCGTTTGTTGTTTCAAATTTGTTAACAATTTTGTAAACTGCGGGCGGATAGAACGACCCGGTGGATGATGGGCGTTACGACATAAAAATGACGTCAGACCCGCCGGACATAAATTAAGAGGTCATGATGAGTACTGAAATTAAAACTCAGGTCGTGGTACTTGGGGCGGGCCCTGCGGGCTATTCTGCTGCTTTCCGTTGCGCTGATTTAGGTCTTGAAACCGTTCTGGTTGAGCGTTATTCCACGCTCGGTGGCGTGTGCCTGAACGTTGGCTGTATCCCTTCAAAAGCTCTGCTGCATGTCGCGAAAGTGATCTCTGAAGCAAAAGCACTGGCAGAACACGGTATTGTTTTCGGCGAGCCGAAAACTGACATCGATAAAGTGCGTGTCTGGAAAGAAAAAGTCATTAACCAGCTGACCGGTGGTCTGGCAGGGATGGCGAAAGGCCGTAAAGTCAAAGTCGTGAATGGCCTGGGCAAATTTACTGGCGCGAATACTCTGGTTGTTGAAGGCGAAAATGGTCCGACGACCATCACTTTCGACAATGCCATCATTGCGGCGGGTTCCCGTCCAATCAAACTGCCATTTATTCCACATGATGACCCGCGTGTCTGGGACTCCACCGATGCACTGGAGCTGAAAAGCGTTCCTGAGCGTCTGCTGGTAATGGGCGGCGGTATCATCGGTCTGGAAATGGGCACCGTTTATCACGCGCTGGGTTCTCAGATTGACGTGGTAGAAATGTTCGATCAGGTGATCCCTGCGGCTGATAAAGACGTGGTGAAAGTGTTCACCAAGAAAATCAGCAAGCAATTCAACCTGATGCTGGAAACCAAAGTGACCGCGGTAGAAGCCAAAGAAGATGGCATCTACGTCACAATGGAAGGCAAGAAAGCCCCTGCAGAACCACAGCGTTATGACGCCGTGCTGGTGGCAATCGGCCGTGTACCTAACGGTAAACTGCTGGAAGCGGGCGCTGCAGGCATTGAAGTTGACGACCGTGGTTTCATCCACGTCGACAAACAAATGCGCACCAACGTGCCACACATCTTTGCTATCGGCGACATCGTCGGTCAGCCAATGCTGGCGCACAAAGGTGTTCACGAAGGTCACGTGGCAGCCGAAGTTATCTCCGGCAAGAAACACTACTTCGATCCGAAAGTCATTCCATCCATTGCCTACACTGAGCCAGAAGTTGCCTGGGTTGGCCTGACTGAGAAAGAAGCGAAAGAAAAAGGCATCAGCTACGAAACCGCCACCTTCCCGTGGGCCGCTTCAGGCCGTGCCATCGCTTCCGACTGTGCAGACGGCATGACCAAACTGATCTTCGATAAAGAATCTCACCGTGTTATCGGTGGTGCGATTGTCGGCACCAACGGCGGCGAGCTGCTGGGCGAAATCGGTCTGGCAATCGAAATGGGTTGTGATGCAGAAGATATCGCTCTGACCATCCATGCTCACCCGACTCTGCATGAGTCCGTGGGTCTGGCAGCAGAAATCTACGAAGGCAGCATTACCGACCTGCCAAACCCGAAAGCGAAGAAAAAGTAATTTTCTCCTTTGCTGATAAACGCCTCTCCGGAGGCGTTTTTTTTTCCCTTTTTTCCTCTGTGGCACACTCCATACCTGTTCTCATTTATCTCATTACATCCTCATTCATTTATTTTCTTTACCTCAATGCAGTCGATAAAATAATGTGAGGTGATATGATTTCCGGAAAGAAATACCTCTGTTTAAAGTAAGTGCATATCGCCCTTCCTGATGCAAGGAACGGGTGGGATCTGTTTACTTTTAATCTCAGGTATTTTTTCATGAATAAGCGTAATTCTTTTATTTTACTTCTCGGCACCGTGCTGTGCTTAAGCCATTCAGTCGCTCATGCTGAGGATGGTACCATTAATTTCACCGGACAAATTGTTGCCACCACGTGCGATGTGAATGGCGGAACGACCGATGCCATTAATGTGGATTTAGGCAACGTTGCCGCGACTTCGTTTACCGCCGCCGGAGATACCTCATCTCCGACAGCATTTACGATTGCACTCACCAAATGCCCGACCACCTTTACAGCTGCTGCGGTGAAATTCGGTGGCACCGCCGATGCAGTGGATAACCAGCTACTGGAAGTCACCGGTGGCGCGACCGGCGTCGGTATTGAAATTGCCGATAATCAGGGAGTCTCGATCCCGGTTTACACCGCCTCGCGTTTTTATCCCATTGATGCCACCGCCGAGGGCGTGGAGATGAACTTTATCGCCCGTTACAAAAGTACGGCGGCGACGGTAGGGGAAGGGGCGGCAAATGCGGTCTCTCAGTTCACCATCAATTACCAATAATAAGAACCAGAAATAACCTCCGCGTAATCTCATTAAACTGGCAAGGATGCCAGACCTTCAGACGCGGATGTCTTTTATTTTTATTGACGGAAAGATGAGGGGAAAATATGCGACTTCTTTTTATGATGTTATCAGGGATGTTATTTATTATTTTTTCTGCGCTCCCGGTTTATGCCGGTGTGATTACCGAAGCGACGCGGGTGATATATCCGGGTAATAAAAAAGAAGCCTCTCTGACTGTCAGTAATCAGGGTAAACAGGCCGAACCTTATCTGATCCAGTCCTGGGTTGATAATAACGGGCCTGACGGGCTGCAAAAATCCTCTGTTACGCCCCCCTTTGTAGTGACGCCGCCTTTATTTCGTCTGAATGCCGGAGAGGATAACAGTCTGCGCATTATCCGCACCGGCGGCATATTACCCGAGGATCGTGAATCCCTGTTCTGGCTGAATATCAAAGCCATTCCCCGTCTGCCTGAAAATGCCCCTGCCGGTTTATTGCAAATCGTGGTGAAGACCCGTCTCAAACTTTTTTACCGGCCAGCGGCGTTGCTCACCCCCGCAGGCCAAAGCGCCTGGCGGCAGCTGCAATTCAGCCGTCAGGCGGGGCAACTGCGGGTGACCAATCCCACGCCTTTCTACTTCACCTTTTTTAAACTGAAAACCGGCAGCAGCGCCGTGGCAACGGGTAACACCATGGTGCCGCCCTTTGGGCAAGCCACTTATCCCTGGCCGGCAGGTGCGGCAGGGAATGACGTCAGCTGGCAGGTGGTGAATGATTATGGCGGTGCCAGTTCAGTGGAAAAAACCCGGCTGCGCTGAGGCATGTTATGAAGAAAAATCATGTCGTTACGCCCCGGTCCTATTTTGCATTGCGGTCATGGCTGCTGGTGAGTTGTGCGCTGGGTATCGCAGAAGCCTGCGCGGATGACCGCTTCAATGTGCAGGCGCTGGAAATAGAACATCCCGGCGGGCCGGTGGATGTGTCGCAATTCTCCCGCGCAGGCGGGCAGACGCCGGGTGTCTATCGGGTGGATGTGCTGGTCAACAATGTGCTGAAAGGAAGGCAGGATGTGACGTTTATCGCCATGAAGGATAAGACGCTTTCCCCGCTTTTTACCCCGGCAGAATGGCAGACTCTGGGGCTGAGAACCGGCAGCATCCCGGCATTACGCGACTGGCCTGCACAAAAACCGGTGGGGGATTTCGCCACCCTGATGCCCGGCGTGGTGGGCCATTTTGATTTTTCCCATCAGAAATTACTGATCACCATCCCTCAGGAATTACTCGACACGCTGGCAAGAGGGGCGGTCAGTCCGGAATTATGGGATGAAGGCGCACCGGCCTTGCTGCTCAACTACAACCTCAGCGGCGCCCGTACCTGGCAAAACGCGGGCGGCAGTGACCAGAACCAGTTTCTGAGCCTGAGAAGTGGCGCTAACTGGGGCGGATGGCGGCTGCGCAACTACAGCACATGGCGTTACAGCCGCAACATTGACGGACAATCACAGCAGGACTGGGACTCGGCATACAGTTTCCTCCAGCGAGACGTGCCGGTGATCAAAGGGCAGTTTATCGCCGGGGAGAGCACCACCCCGGCGGATATCTTTGACAGCTTTACCTTTCGCGGCGTGCAGGTGTTTTCCGATGACAATATGTTGCCGGACAGCCTGCGCGGTTATGCGCCGGTGATCCGTGGCATTGCCAGAAGCAATGCGCAGGTGACGATTAAACAAAGCGGTATAGTGATCTACCAGACGTATGTGCCGCCGGGCGCCTTCAGCATTAATGATTTGTACCCGACGTCAGCGTCCGGCGATCTGGATATCACGGTCAGGGAAAGCAATGGGGAGGAGCGTCATTTCATACAAGCTTTTTCTGCCATTCCGATCATGCAACGTGAGGGCCGGTTGAAATACGCCCTGACGTTGGGGAAATACCGGGCGTATCAGTACGGTGGCGATGAACCGGGTTTTGTACAGGGATCACTGATTTACGGCCTGGGCTATGGCGTCACGTTGTTTGGCGGCAGTCAGGTGGCGGAAAACTACCACGCCGCGAATGCCGGTATGGGCAGCATGATCGGGGATCTCGGTTCTGTGTCGCTGGATACCACCTTTGCCGACAGCGAACTGACCGGCAATCACACCGCGCGCGGGCAGGCGTTCCGGCTGCAATATGCCAAAAGTGTGGCGGCTACCGGCTCGACGCTGTCGCTGGCGGGGATCCGCTATCGCGGTGATTTTTATCATTTCGGCGAGGCCGGTAACAGGCCGCAGGATGACAGTAATAACCTGTATTACGGTGCGCCGCATGAACAATATCGTCTGAATCTGACGCAGTCGCTGAACGGCGGAATGTGGGGATCATTGTCGCTTTCTTATTATCAGCAAAAATACCGCCAGTCGCAGTTCAATCAGCGCAGTCTGGGCCTCAGTTATAACGTCAATATTGCCAGTATTGATTACGCCCTGTCAGTGACGGATAACCGAAGCTATGGCATGGAGAGCGATAAACAGATCGCCTTCAATGTCAGTATCCCTCTCGGCCGCTGGCTGCCGAATGCCCGTGCCACTTTCAATGTAAACAGTGCCGATCATGGCCGGACGCTTTATCAGGCGGGCGTCAATGGCATGCTTCTTGAGGATAACAATCTCTCTTACGCGGTCAGTGAAGGCTATGGCACCGACGGACAGGGAAACAGCGGCAGTGCCAGCCTGAATTATCTGGGCAGCGCCGCCCAGCTCAGCGGAGGTTACAACTATAACCAGGACACCCAGCAGCTCAATTACGGCTGGCAGGGCGCCATTGTCGCCCATCCGTTCGGCGTCACGTTCTCGCAACCGCTGGTGAGTGATGTCTCGGCGATTGCGATTGTCCGTGCACCGGGCGCGGCGGGGGTGAAACTGCAAAATAATACCGGGGTCTATACCGACTGGCGCGGTTATGCGGTAGTGAATTATCTCAGCCCTTACAAGCGCACCCGCGTGGCGCTGGATACCACCTCGCTGGATGAAAATATCGATATCGATGACAACGTGTTGTCGGTAGTGCCGACGTCCGGTGCCGTGGTGATGGCCTCGTTTACCACGCGCGCTGGCAACCGGTTATTACTCACCCTGACCTACAACGGACAACCCGTGCCTTTCGGCGCAGAAGCTTTTGCCGTGGGCGATGAACGCAACCGCGTCATTGTGGGCGAAAAGGGGCAGGTGTATCTCAGTGGTTTGCCGGAGCAGGGGCGTATCCGGGTGATATGGCGCGGAGGGCAATGCGACGCGCCGTTTGCCTTCTCCGGTGCCGAAAAGGCGGCGGTCTCTCAGGCCAGCAGCGTATGTCGATGAGGCGTTTTATGAAAATAATGATACTGCTTGTCTGTCTTATCCTTTTTCCCAGCAAATTATGGGCGGCCTGCTCGACTTCTCCGGCCATGCCGCAGTCCTGGGATTTAAGTTCACTGGCGGTAACATCCTCTCTGCCTGTTGGGGCTGATATTCCCGGAAGTCAGCATACTTTCAATGTGAGCGGTACTTGCGGTACCAACGGGAGCAACGAACTCTCCGGCGACCCGGTCATCGCCTGTTACTACGGAACGGGTACAGAAATTTCGGGTTTCCCCGGTGTTTACTCCACCGGCGTTGAAGGGATCGGTATTGCCCTGACTAACTCCAGCGGACAACGTGTGGTAGGCGGCGGGGTAAGCTGCGATACGCGTAACACATCATTGGGTAGCCTTGACGGCAGTCTCAGCTATCAGATAGCTGTGACGTTATCATTAGTCAAAACCGCCAATGACATTGCGGATACGGCACTGGAGCAAAGCCAGACCCGTTTCGGACTGGGGGTGTATGGCAAATCAGGCATCGGGGGCGGGGGTGCCAACACACTCTCTTACACAGGCAATATCAATATCAGAACCGAAAGCTGTGATGTGCTGAATAACACCATTAATGTGTCTCTGGGTACGGTCTGGCCCGGGTTGTTTTCCAGTGCCTCCGCGGGCGGCGTCACGCCGGAAGTGCCCTTTAGCGTTGAACTCAATTGCGATGCCGGGGCGAATGTGAATATCCGTATCGACGGCACCGCCGATAATTCACAGGCTGCGGGAGTGATCGAAATCAGCAGCGGCGCAGAAGGGCAGGCAACCGGCGTCGGGATCCAGATACTCAAAGGCGATACGTCGCCGGTGATCCTCGGACAACAATGGGCAGTGACACCTTCTGCCAGCGAAGGAAGCCTGAGTATTCCCTTTTTCGCCCGCTACTATCTCAACGGACAAACACTCAGCAGCGGTGCAGCGAACGGCACGGCGACATTTACCATGATTTATTACTGAAAAAGGTCGCCCCGGAAGGCGACCTTTAGCGTTACTTGTTCCGGGAGAGCACGTTGATATGAACATTCACGTGTGAGACTGACCACCCGCTATTGCCCGTGTTCAACGAATTTCCCAGTACAACGAGCAGGATACAAATTGACGTCCTTTTCATTGCGTGATTCCTGTAACGGACCACGACCACCGGCATCTCATCGGGAAAATAGCAGTGAAACAAGCGCTTGGTAGCGCCTGAACCGCAGTACTCATGAACCCGCTTCCTGAAGCCCGGTGACCGGCTGCTAGGCCGGCGAAGCAGCCCGTAGAGATCTTATCGCAAAATATGGGAGCCCGAAGGATTGCAGCATATTCCTGGAAAGCATCTCGCAAAGTCATTTTTTCGGATTGCTTTTCACTCACTTTCTGTTCAAGATGCATTCGCTTGGTAGCGCTTTATTGTTTCAAATGCACTCTCTTCCTGGTGACTGCTAGCACCACGAAGATACAAATCGACCGTCCTTTTGGGCGGTTTTTTTGTGTCTTTTTTCTGCGTTTCCCGTCATTTATTCCCTTGTGCGGGCAGGGTTGTTGTGATGATCTAGAGGGCGAATTGGGATGAACAGCCGATCCGTCTGTGCTCAACGATTCAGCAAAGATTTAATGTTGCTTTTATGTGAACGAATTAACAAGCGGGCAAAATCCTGCTATGCTGCCCGGGCGCTAAAGGGCACTGTGCTCAGGTTCAGGACGTATCGTTTCAGACCAAGAAACCCCCATACCCGCAGTGTCCCCGATTCATCAGACCGGTTGAATTCCCCTGTCCCTACAGGCATGACGCGAGGCTGATGATGGAAGCCAGGCATAATAAATGACAATGAGAGCGAGGAGAAAGTCGTGCTAGAAGAATACCGTAAGCACGTAGCCGAGCGTGCTGCAGAGGGCATCGTCCCTAAGCCACTTGATGCTTCACAGATGGCAGCGTTGGTTGAGTCCCTGAAGAATCCGCCGCAAGGCGAAGAAGACACTCTGTTAGACCTGCTGATTAACCGTGTTCCACCGGGCGTCGACGAAGCCGCCTATGTTAAAGCCGGGTTCCTGGCCGCAGTCGCCAAAGGCGAAACTACCTCCCCGTTGGTCACTCCTGAAAAAGCCGTTGAACTGCTGGGCACCATGCAGGGCGGTTACAACATTCACCCGCTGATCGACGCACTGGATAGCGACACGCTGGCGCCTGGCGCGGCGAAAGCGCTGTCTCATACGCTGCTGATGTTTGATAACTTCTACGATGTGGAAGAAAAAGCGCATGCGGGCAACGAACACGCGAAAAAAATCCTGCAATCGTGGGCCGATGCCGAATGGTATCTGTCACGTCCGCAACTGGCTGAGAAAATCACCGTCACTGTGTTTAAAGTGACCGGCGAAACCAATACCGATGATTTGTCACCGGCTCCGGATGCCTGGTCCCGTCCAGATATTCCGCTGCACGCGCTGGCTATGCTGAAAAATGAACGCGAAGGCATTCATCCGGATCAACCGGGCAGCGTCGGTCCGATCAAACAGATCGAAGAACTGAACAAAAAAGGCTTCCCGCTGGCCTATGTCGGTGACGTTGTCGGTACCGGTTCATCCCGTAAATCGGCCACCAACTCCGTGCTGTGGTTCATGGGCGATGACATTCCTCATGTGCCGAACAAACGCGGCGGCGGTGTGGTGCTCGGCGGTAAAATCGCGCCAATCTTCTTCAATACCATGGAAGATGCCGGTGCGTTGCCGATCGAAGTGGATGTGTCTGACCTGAATATGGGCGATGTTATCGACATCTATCCGTACAAAGGCGAAGTGCGTAACCACGAAACCAATGACGTGATCGCCACGTTCGAACTGAAAACTGACGTGCTGCTCGATGAAGTGCGCGCAGGCGGTCGTATTCCGCTGATCATCGGCCGTGGTTTAACCACCAAAGCCCGTGAGTCGCTGAAACTGCCACAGAGCGAAGTGTTCCGCATTGCGAAACCTGTCGCGGCAAGCACCAAAGGTTTCTCGCTGGCGCAGAAAATGGTGGGCCGCGCCTGTGGCGTTGCCGGTATTCGTCCGAACGAATATTGCGAACCAAAAATGACGTCTGTCGGTTCTCAGGACACCACCGGTCCGATGACCCGTGATGAACTGAAAGACCTGGCGTGTCTGGGCTTCTCTGCCGATCTGGTGATGCAGTCATTCTGTCATACCGCCGCGTATCCTAAGCCGGTTGACGTGACCACGCACCACACGCTGCCTGATTTCATCATGAACCGTGGCGGTGTTTCACTGCGCCCTGGCGACGGTATCATCCACTCATGGCTGAACCGTATGCTGCTGCCGGACACTGTCGGCACCGGCGGTGACTCCCATACCCGTTTCCCGATCGGGATTTCCTTCCCTGCGGGTTCCGGTCTGGTGGCGTTTGCTGCGGCGACCGGCGTGATGCCGCTTGATATGCCGGAATCCGTTCTGGTGCGTTTCAAAGGCAAAATGCAACCGGGCATCACCCTGCGTGATCTGGTGCATGCGATCCCTTACTACGCGATCAAAGAAGGCCATCTGACCGTTGAGAAAAAAGGTAAGAAAAACCTGTTCTCCGGCCGGATTCTGGAAATCGAAGGCTTGCCGGAACTGAAAGTCGAACAGGCATTTGAACTGGCGGATGCGTCCGCAGAACGTTCAGCGGCAGGTTGTACGATCAAACTGGATCAGGCGCCGATCAAAGAATACCTCAACTCTAACATCGTGCTGCTGAAGTGGATGATCTCTGAAGGTTACGGCGATCGTCGTACCATCGAGCGTCGCATCAAAGGTATGGAAGAGTGGCTGGCGAACCCGAACCTGCTGGAAGCCGATGCCGATGCCGAATATGCAGCGATCATCGAAATCGATCTGGCGGACATCAAAGAGCCAATCCTTTGTGCGCCGAACGATCCGGATGATGCGCGTCTGCTGTCTTCCGTGCAGAACAGCAAAATTGACGAAGTGTTCATCGGTTCGTGCATGACCAACATCGGTCACTTCCGCGCAGCCGGTAAACTGCTCGACAGCCATAAAGGCGCGCTGCCAACCCGTTTATGGGTTGCGCCACCGACCAAAATGGATGCGGCTCAGTTGACCGAAGAGGGCTATTACAGCGTCTTTGGTAAGAGCGGTGCGCGTGTCGAAATTCCGGGCTGTTCACTGTGCATGGGTAACCAGGCGCGTGTGGCCGACGGTTCTACCGTGGTTTCCACGTCAACGCGTAACTTCCCGAACCGCCTGGGTAACGGTGCCAATGTCTATCTGGCCTCCGCAGAACTGGCAGCGGTCGCGTCACTGCTGGGTCGCCTGCCAACGCCGGAAGAATATCTCGGCTATATGGCTGAAGTGGACAAGACTGCGGTGGATACTTACCGTTATCTGAACTTCGACAAGCTGAGTGAATATACCGATAAAGCTGACGGCGTGATCTTCCAAACCGCAGTCTAAATCGTTATATTTGCGCCAGTGTTGAAAAGGGAGCTTCGGCTCCCTTTTTTATTGTGATTTTTCCAGAGGACTGCACCATGGATTACGATTTTTTGCGCGACATCACCGGTGAGGTCAAAGTGCGTTTCTCGATGGGCCATGAAGTGCTTGGTCACTGGCTGAATGAAGAGGTGAAGGGCGATCTGAGCGTACTCGATAATGTCGAAGCCGCGCTGAGCGAACTGAAAGGCAGCGAGCGCCAGACGCAAATGGTCGGCCATGAATACACGCTGTTGTTAGCCGACGATGAAGTGATGATCCGCGCCAATCAGCTGGATTTCGACGGTGATGAGATTGAAGAAGGCATGAGTTATTACGATGAAGAGAGTCTGGCGTTTTGCGGCGTCGAGGACTTTCTGCAAGTCCTCGCCAAATACCGTGCTTTCGTGACGACCTATCGCTAAAACTTATTTACCCCGCGAGGCGGTCCAGCACAGCAGCGAACCGCCGACCACCATCAGCACGCCCGGCCAGAAACTCGCGCCCGGCAGCGTGTGCAGCCATAACCCGGCAATCAGAATCGATGACAGCGGCGTGAAGTACGACAACGCGGCCACCAGCGTCGCATTGCCTTTTTTCATCGCGATATCCCAGCACTGATACGAAATGGCCGTCACCGCGCCCATTGCCAGCAGTTCAAGAATCGCCGGTAATCTCAGGCTGATGCGGTTCGATGAATAGGTAAAGTACAGCACCCACAGCACGGCACCGGTCGCCAGCAGAAACAACGGCAGCACGCCTTTGCCTTTACACAATACCCGCACCAGATTGGAATACAGCGCCCATGAAACGGCCGCGCCCAGCGCCAGACTGTAGGCCACCGGATTACCCCGTACATTACGCAGCAGCTGATGCATATCCAGCCCGTGACCGCCGCTGATCGCCCACAATACACCGGCAAACGCCAGCACCACGCCCGGCCAGATCCACCAGCGTACGCGCAATTTCAGCAGCGGTACCGCAAACAGCAGCGTCAGACTCGGCCACAAATAATTAATCAACCCGAGTTCCAGCGTTTGCTGCCGGGTATGCGCCAGACCAATCGCCAGCGAAAACGCCACCATATAAAAGATAAATAACAGGCCGCAGATGATCAGATAGGCCGCAGATTCGCCGCGCAACGTTGGCTTGCCGCCGACCATCCACACCATAATTCCGCTGACAGTATAAATAGACGCGGCCGCACCAAAAGGCCCCAGAGATTCGGACAAACTGCGGGTGAGCGCCACGCTCATGCTCCACAATAAAATGGCGAGAACGCCAGACAGCGTTGCAAAACGATCCATATGAAAGGTAAGCCTCTGGAAAAGGAGGCTTTTAAGATAAGCGATTGTTCCGGTTATTTACACCGGAACAATCCGCTTGAGGGGGACTTATTCGCTGAAATCATCAGAAGTAGAAACCGACTTCCAGACCCACGGTTGAAGTGGTGGTCGCAGGCTGATAATAGCCGACGGTGCGTCCGTTCAGATCACCCTGTTTCTCGTCCGACTTACCGTATTTCTGATGCACATAACTGGCTTTCACAAAGACATCTTTGTTGATGTTCCAGGTCAGGCTGGTGAAAGGCGAAAGCGTAGATTTCGGCTCAAGCCAGACCGCGCCCTGATTGCTGTGCGTCCAGGTTTTAATCGGATACAGCGCACCGCCTTCCAGACTCAGTCGTGAATCTGCGGTCATTTGCCAGTTCGCCCCCAGTGCCGCTTTGGCATAAGGTTGCAGCGTGACTTCCACCGCGTTGTAATTGCGGGTGGTATTCTCCGACGCAATATACACATCATCAGAGCGGATGTTACGCAACCATGCCTGACCGCCGAGTGTGCCTTTCATATCGAAAGAAACACGGTCGGATGCCCGGTAACGGTAGCCGCGTGTCATGTCCGCGCTGTAGCCGGTGTAGTAGGTTTTTCCTTTCAGCGTGCCGTTTGGCACGTTGGCCTGATCGTCGAGGGTGCTGCCTTTATAACTGACGATCCCGAACATCACGCTCATGTCCCAGGCTTTTAATAATCCGCCGGGGGCATCAAGGTAATTATTGGATCCGAAATTAACACGCAGGCGCGGGCCATGTTCAGCAACATATTTACCGTCCATATTATCAACGGTTTCGTCCCACTTATAATATTCAGCACCATAACTGACATAGTGCCGCATCCCTTCAGTATTGCTGCTTAACAAATTTTCCCCGGCCCGGGAAACCCCGGAAACCAATAAAGAACTCGTGACCAGCAGGCTGGATACGGTCTTTAATTTACTCATTTTCATTTTTTATTTCTGCTTGCAGGTGGATGGAGCTGGTTGCTTAGTAAGCAATAGGAGGATGCTAATGGTCGGAGGGGGAGATATAAAGGTATTTATCTCTTTTTAAGAAAAAAGCGATCTTTTGATCTGCCATAAGCTAAATTATTGGTTATGCGTTAATTTTATTTGATTTATAGCCTGTGTATTATTTCTGGAATTTGGCTTAATACTGAGATCGATCGTTCAATAATTTGAGTTAAATAAGGATTTAATGACTGGTTTAACATTAATTTGTCTTAAGGAGTATAGCGGGTTTTCAGATGTGTCAGGATATTTTACTTAAGTAATGCTTATTGAGTTTCGCACGGGGAGAATATTTATTATCAGAATTTGTCTATACAAAAAAAGGCCGGACATTTAACGCTGCCCGGCCTTCTCTTATTTTTTAACGCAGATCAGACTGACGGCAGATTGCGGCCGTAATAAATTTCCTGCATTTCTTTGTACAGCAAATCGGTAATATCCTTGCGCTCCTGCGCGCTCAGTTCTTCCGGTTTGGCATTGAAAAGATAATGCTTAAGATCGAATTCCTTCAGCAACATCTTGGTGTGGAAGATGTTTTCCTGATACACGTTGACGTCCATCATGTCGTACAGCGCTTTCATATCCTGCGACATGAAGTTCTGAATCGAATTGATCGAGTGGTCGATATAGTGCTTCACGCCGTTCACGTCGCGGGTAAAACCGCGCACACGGTAATCGATGGTGACGATATCGGATTCCAGCTGGTGGATCAGATAGTTCAGCGCTTTCAGCGGTGAAATCACGCCACAGGTTGAGACTTCAATGTCGGCGCGGAAGGTACAGAGTCCGCCTTCCGGATGGCTTTCCGGATAGGTGTGCACGCAGATATGGCTTTTATCCAGGTGCGCGACCACGGAATTCGGTAACGGCCCCGGATGCTCAGTGGTGTCCACATCACGCGGATCCACCGGCTCTTCGCTCACTAAAATCGTGACGCTGGCACCCTGTGGCTCGTAATCCTGACGCGCAACGTTAAGCACGTTTGCCCCGATGATGGAGCAGGTTTCGGTGAGAATTTCTGTTAACCGGTTGGCGTTATATTCTTTGTCAATGTAGGCAATGTAGCCCTTACGATCTTCTGCGGTCTTGGCGTAGCAGATATCGTAGATACAAAAACTCAGGCTTTTGGTCAGGTTGTTGAAGCCATGCAGTTTCAGCTTTTGCAATTTAGTTCACCCCCTTATGGATGTCGTATCAGCGCGCGGCTGACAGGGCATTCAGTAAATATTGCGGCAGGGCAAAGCTGCCGTTGTGGATCGCCGGATTGTAGTAACGACAGGTGATCCCTGCGGCGTCGAAACGCGCCTGCAAAGTCGGGTTGTCGATCTGGCGATATTCCGGGCTGTTGGTCGCCCAGGCAAAGGTCATGATGCCGCCGTAATAGGTCGGGATCGCGGCCTGATAGAAACTGACATCACTGAAATAGTGGCTCAGTTTGGTGTGGCTGTTGACCGCTTCATCCTGCTGCAGGAAGCAGACGCCATTTTGTGCCACAAAAATGCCACCCGGATTGAGGCAGCGGGCACAGCCTTCGTAGAACGCCGAGGTGAACAGGCTTTCTCCGGGACCGATCGGATCGGTGCAGTCGGAGATGATCACATCAAAGGTTTCGCTGGTCTGATTAACGAAGTTCACACCGTCGTCGATCACCAGTTTGAAACGGGGATCATCATAGGCTCCGGCATTATGGTTCGGCAGATACTGGCGGCAAAACGACACCACACCGGCATCGATTTCCACCATGGTGATCGCTTCCACGCCTTTATGACGGCACACTTCGCGCAGCATGGCGCCGTCACCGCCGCCAATGATCAACACCTTTTTGGCGTGGCCGTGGGCGAACAGCGGTACGTGGGTCATCATTTCGTGGTAGATGAATTCATCACGTTCGGTGGTTTGCACAACGCCGTCGAGTGCCATCACGCGACCCAGCGCCGCGTTCTCGAAAATCACCAGATCCTGATGATCGGTTTTCTCACGGTATAACTCTTTTTCGACGCTAAAATACTGGCCAAAATGGGCGTGCAGCGTCTCATACCATATTTCTTTGGATGACGAGTTCCGGGACATGTCGTTGTTTCTCCTGATCAATCGCAGCCATAAAAATGGGCGCACATGATAGCTAACTCTGCCCGTCCATGCACGGTTGAATTTCAGACAGGTCAATTTAGCTTAAGTGTAGACGAGGCAGGCGTGGCGCGGAAAGTCGGGGGAAGAAGACAGGCTCCGGCAGCAGAATGACGGAGCACAAGACCGGTAAACCGGCTGACAGGGTTTAGTTGGTGTAGGCCAGCAAACTCAGCGAGTCACGCGCCAGAGATTTGCATTTGGTCGGTTTGGGTACGGCGATGCCGCTCAGATCGCGGTAGCTGTCTTCGCCCATCGACTGCATATTAAAGCTGTTGTAATTGCTCAGATCCCAGCGGTTTTGCTGGGCGAAAAACACGATCGCGCGTTTGATTTGCGTATTCGGCAGTTGCTCGTAGCCGCAGTTATTTTTCAGATACACAAAGACCGCCGTCAGATCCGCAAGATCTTCCGCTTCTGATTCACTCAGTGCCTGACTGGCGGAGGAAAAGCCGAGCAGCGACAGTAACAGCAAACACAATGTTGTTTTTTTCATGGACGTGTTCTTGTTCTTTTAGAGAGAAAGTGGGGAAAGCGCTGGCGCGCAAATCATTAAAATGACGTTACCATATTTGCATTGTGTGGCACCAAATTTCTTTTCCCCGCGTCAGCCGCTTGACCTTCCCCTAAGGAGAGGGTTTAGGCTGTTGTACTATTATGGCACGCTTACGCCATCCGTCTGGCAATTGCCCCTCATAAGGACTGAAAAATGAACCGTCGCGATTTCGTAAAGTGGACGACCCTGATGGGCGCCGCCAGTACGCTGCCCGGCTGGAGCCGTTTCGCGCTCGCCGCTGACCGTCCGGCTTTGCCGATCCCCGCGTTACTCGAACCCGATATCCGCAATGCCTTCACGCTCACCTTGCAGCGCGGTCAGAGCCAGTTTCTGCCCGGCGTGAACACCGAGACCTGGGGGGTAAACGGTAATCTCCTCGGCCCCGCGCTGCGTATCCGCCGTGGCAAGCCGGTCAGCGTGACCGTCAATAACCGGCTGAATGTCGCCAGTACCGTGCACTGGCACGGGCTGGAAATTCCGGGTGACGTCGATGGCGGACCACAGGGACTCATCGAACCCGGCCAGAACCGTAAAGTGACGTTACAGCTCGATCAGCCTGCGGCGACCTGCTGGTTCCACCCGCATCCACATCAGACCAGCGGCCATCAGGTGGCGATGGGGCTGGCGGGCATGGTGCTGATTGAAGATGAAAGCAGCGATATTTTGCAGATCCCGAAACGCTGGGGCGTGGATGATATTCCGATCATTTTGCAGGATAAACGCCTGAACGACGCCGGACAGATCGATTATCAGATGGATGTCATGACCGCCGCCGTCGGCTGGTTCGGGCAGCACATGCTGACCAACGGCGCGGTGTATCCGCAGCACGGGATTTCCCGTGGCTGGCTGCGTCTGCGGCTGCTCAACGGCTGTAACGCACGTTCGCTGCATATCGCCACCAGCGATAATCGTCCGATGTATGTCATCGCCAGCGACGGCGGTTTCCTGCCGGAACCGGTGAAAGTCAGCGATTTGCCGATGCTGATGGGCGAACGTTTTGAAGTGCTGATTGAGTGTACCGACGGCAAAGCCTTTGATCTGGTCACGCTGCCGGTGAAACAAATGGGCATGACGCTGGCACCGTTCGATAAGCCGTTGCCGGTGCTGCGCATTCAGCCGACGCTCACCCAAAGCGGCGGGGCATTGCCGGATACGCTGGTGCCGCTTCCGGCGCTGGTGTCTGTCGACAATCTGCCGACCCGCTGGCTGCAACTGATGATGGATCCGCAACTCGATCAGCAGGGCATGGCCGCATTAATGAAACGTTATGGTCATAACGCCATGGTAGGCATAAGCATGGATCACGGTGACGGCGGGATGGCGGCGATGCCGGGGATGTCCGGGTCCGGCCACGACGGTCATGGCAACATGGCAGGAATGGACATGAGTAAACCCGCTGGCGGCTACGATTTCATGCAGGGCAACAAAATCAACGGCAAAGCCTACGACATGAATGTTCCTGCTTTCGATGTGAAACAAGGTCAGTACGAGAAATGGACGATCTCGGGCGAAGGCGACATGATGCTGCATCCTTTCCATATTCACGGCACGCAGTTCCGTATTCTTTCTGAAAACGGTCAGCCGGTGGCAGCGCACCGTCAGGGCTGGAAAGATATCGTTCGGGTAGAAGGGGCACGCAGTGAAGTGCTGGTGCGCTTTAACCATCTGGCCGACAAACAACATGCTTATATGGCGCACTGTCATCTGCTGGAACATGAAGACACCGGCATGATGCTGGGTTTCACCGTATCAAAGTGATCTGATTTTCTTTCCTTCCTCTCTTAAAAATCCACAGGCCGGAGACGATCCTCCGGCCAGCTTCCGCTCCCTTTCCGCCCGTTCATTTCCTTCTCTGTGATACCCCTTGCTTAGTAATCTTTCATTTTGAAAGATTAAACTTTCAAAGTGTGATCAATATATAATTAATATAAATTCATAATGATTATATTTTTAGCGTGGAGTGACAAAACATGAAAGCGTAAACCCACATGTATCCCTACAGGAGAAGATGATGATCGACGTAATAACGCACGGAGCCGAGTGGTTTATCGGCCTGTTTCAAAAGGGCGGGGAGGTGTTTGTCGGGATGGTCACCGGCATTCTGCCTCTCTTAATCAGCTTACTGGTGGTCATGAACGCGCTGATCGTGTTTGTCGGACAGCGGCGGATCGAACGTCTGGCGCAACGCTGCGCGGGCAATCCGGTTTCACGTTATCTGCTGCTGCCGGTGATCGGCACCTTTGTTTTCTGCAACCCGATGACCCTCAGCCTCGGGCGCTTTATGCCTGAAATCTACAAACCCAGCTATTACGCCGCAGGCTCTTACAGCTGCCATTCCATGAACGGCCTGTTCCCGCACATCAATCCCGGTGAACTGTTTGTCTATCTCGGCGTGGCGAGCGGGCTGACCACACTGGGTTTACCGCTCGGGCCGCTGGCCGTCAGTTATTTCCTGGTGGGCATGGTGACCAACTTCTTCCGTGGCTGGGTAACGGATCTCACCACCCGCATCTTCGAACGCAAGATGGGCATCCAGCTTGATCGTCAGGTTCAGCTGTAAACAGATCCAATTCTAAAAATCGGAGCAGAAAATGAGCGTTAAGATCCGCATTAACCGGGGCGAAGGTGGCTGGGGTGGTCCGTTGTTGATTGACGCGGTACCCGGCAAAAAAGTGGTGTATATCACGGCGGGCACGCGTCCGGCGATTGTCGACAAACTGGCGGCACTGACCGGCTGGGAAACGGTGGATGGCTTCAAAGAAGGTGAGCCACCGGCGGAAGAAATCGGCGTGGCGGTAATCGACTGCGGTGGCACGCTGCGTTGCGGCATCTACCCCAAGCGCCGCATTCCTACCGTAAATATTCATTCGACCGGCAAGTCCGGCCCGCTGGCACAGTTCATTACTGAAGACATTTATGTGTCCGGCGTGCGTGAGGATGACATTGTGATCGACCTGGCAGACGGCGCTGAACCGGCTGCGACGAAGCCCGCACCCGCTGCGGCAGGGCGTGATTACGACACCACCAAAAAAATTACCGAACAGAGCGACGGCCTGCTGGCGAAAGTCGGCATGGGGATGGGATCCGGCGTGGCGGTGTTATTCCAGGCCGGGCGCGACACCATCGATACCGTACTCAAAACTATCCTGCCGTTTATGGCCTTCGTGGCGGCGCTGATCGGCATCATCATGGCGTCCGGGCTGGGCGATCTGGTGGCGCACGGGTTGACGCCGCTGGCAAAAAGCCCCGTCGGGCTGGTGATGCTGGCGCTGATCTGCTCCTTCCCGCTGCTCTCGCCCTTCCTCGGCCCCGGCGCGGTCATCGCGCAGGTTATCGGCGTGCTGGTGGGGGTGCAGATCGGACTCGGCAATATCCCGCCACATCTGGCGCTGCCTGCACTTTTCGCCATTAACGCGCAGGCGGCGTGCGATTTCATTCCTGTCGGCCTCTCGCTCGCCGAAGCCAAACAGGACACCGTGCGCGTCGGCGTGCCTTCGGTGCTGGTCAGCCGTTTTCTGACCGGCGCACCGACGGTGCTTATCGCCTGGGCCGCTTCCGCTTTCATCTATCAGTAAGGAGTCACCGTGCAAACCATTTATCAAACCACCATTACGCACATCGGCGACTTCGCCCGTGAGGCGCTGACCGACCAGATGCTGATCACCTTCCGCGAAGGCGCACCGGCAGATATTCAGGATTATTGCTTCATTCATCAGCACGGCAAAACCGAAGGGGAATTGCACCGTGGCGCATACATGGAGCTGGCGGATGTGCGTTATCCGGTGACCGCCGTGGGCGAGGTGGCGATGCAGAATCTGCGCGAACTGGGGCATATCACCCTGCGGTTCGACGGCAGTGCCGACGCTGAATTTCCCGGCAGCGTCCATGTAAAAGGCACCACGCCCGACGATATCCCGCTGGGCAGCATATTGAAATTTATCGATTAACTATCAGAATCAGGAGTCAGTTATGGAACAGGTTGCAGTCGTGATCGGCGGGGGACAGACGCTGGGCGCATTTCTCTGTCAGGGGCTGGCTGAATCCGGCTATCGCGTGGCGGTGGCGGATCTGAATGAGAAGAATGCCGCGTCGGTGGCAGAACAAATCAACCAGCAGTTTGGTGAGGAACGGGCGTTTGGTTTTGCCGTCGATGCCACCAACGAAGCCAGCGTAGAACAACTGGCGAAAGCGGTGGATCAGACGTTTGGCAGGGTCAGTTTGCTGGTGTACAGCGCGGGAATGGCGAAGGCATCGCCGATCACCGACTTCGCCCTCTACGATTTTGACCTCTCCCTGCAGGTCAATCTGGTGGGCTATTTCCTCTGCGCCCGCGAGTTTTCCCGTCTGATGATCCGCGACCGCGTGCCGGGGCGGATTATTCAGATCAACTCCAAATCCGGCAAAGTGGGCAGCAAACACAACGCCGGTTACAGCGCGGCTAAATTCGGCGGCGTGGGGCTGACACAGTCTCTGGCGCTGGATCTGGCGGAGTACGGCATTACCGTGCATTCGCTGATGCTGGGTAATTTGCTCAAATCGCCGATGTTCCAGTCGTTATTGCCGCAGTACGCCAAAAAACTCGGCCTTAAGGCCGATGAAGTCGAGCAGTATTACATCGATAAAGTGCCGCTGAAACGCGGGTGCGACTATCAGGATGTGCTGGATATGCTGCTGTTTTACGCCAGCGACAAAGCCTCTTATTGCACCGGTCAGTCGATTAACATCACCGGCGGTCAGGTGATGTTCTGATGTCTTCCGCCCCTGTTTTGCAGGGGCGGGTAACGATGTTACGCAGAAAGTCATGGTAAGGAGAAAATGATGACCCCGACTTCGGCATTAATCCTCTGTGCGGTGCTGGCGTGGATGGCGCAAATCGCGCTCGGCTGGTGGCAGTTACAGCGCTTTAACCGGGCATTCGACAGATTGTGTCTACAGGGAAACGTCGGCGTCGGGCGTTCCGGCGGACGTTTCAAACCGAGAGTGGTGCTGGCGCTGGCATTTGATAAACAGGAGAAAGTTTGTGACGGATTCCTGCTGCGCGGCCTGACGATTTTTGCCCGTCCTCAGCCGGTTTCCTCGCTTAATGGCATGAGCCGGGAAGAATTGATGACAGGTGTGATCTTCCCGAAAGATCCGAATATTCAAACTGCACTATCATTAGCGATTGAACCGAAATCATGATATTTTCATTTTAAAAGCTATTATCTTTCAAAAAGAATGATGGCGTGAATATATCTTAAAATTTGAGCGAAAATCGTGATGAAACCTAAGCAACGGCAGGCGGCGATACTGGCGCATTTGCAGCAATTTGGAAAGACAGCGGTGGACGATCTCGCCGCGCATTTCGCCACCACCGGCACCACTATTCGTAAAGATCTGACCCTGCTGGAAGAAGAGGGCGCGGTGATCCGCACCTACGGCGGCGTAGTGCTGAGCCGTGAAGAAGGCGATCAGCCTATCGATCGTAAAACCCACATCAATACCGGCAAAAAACTGCGCATCGCCCGCGCGGCCATTCAGGAAATTCAGGACGGCGACTCGCTGATTTTTGACGCGGGCAGCACCGTGATGCAGATGGTGCCTTTCCTCAGCCAGTTCAATAACATCACCGTCATGACCAACAGCCTGCATATCGTCAACGCGCTGGTGGAACTGGACAACGACCAGACGATCCTGATGCCCGGCGGCACCTACCGCAAAAAATCCTCCTCCTTCCACGGCAGCCTGGCCGAAAGCGCCTTTGATAAATTCAACTTCGATAAGCTGTTTATCGGCGCTGATGGCGTCGATCTCGATGGCGGCGTCACCACATTCAACGAAGTTCACGGCGTCAGTCAGGCGATGTGTAAAGCGGCTGAGCGTATTTTCCTGCTGGTGGATTCATCCAAATTCGGCCGTAAAAGCCCGAACGTGGTGTGTCATTTAGGCAAGGTCGATACGCTGATCACGGACAGCGGGCTGAGCGCTCAATATCGTGATGCCATCGAAAAACTGGGGATCCGCATAATTTTAGTCGGGGAAGACGATGAGTGACGCATTACTGAATTACGCACGTGAAACGCTGGAAATCGAAATAGAAGAAGCCCGCCGGTTACTGACGCGGCTGGATGATAACTTCCTCTGCGCCTGCCGCTTATTGCTGAACTGCACCGGCAAAGCGGTGGTGTCCGGCATGGGAAAATCCGGACATATCGGCAAGAAGATCGCCGCCTCACTGGCCAGCACCGGCACACCGGCGTTTTTCGTGCATCCCGCTGAGGCGCTGCACGGCGATCTGGGGATGATCGGCAGTGAAGACGTGCTGATTTTTATTTCCTATTCCGGCCGGGCAAAAGAATTGGATCTGATCCTGCCGCTGCTGAAAGAAAACCAAACCCGTCTGATTGCCATCACCGGCGGCAAAGATTCCCCGCTGGCGCTGGCAGCAGATTGTGTGCTGGATATCAGCGTCGAGCGTGAAGCCTGCCCGATGGGGCTGGCACCGACCTCGAGCGCGGTGAATACCTTAATGATGGGCGATGCGCTGGCGATGGCACTGATGCGGCACCGGGGTTTTGGGGCGGAAGACTTCGCCCGTTCACACCCCGGCGGCAGCCTCGGCGCGCGTCTGCTGAACCGCGTGCATCATCTGATGCGCACCGGCGATCGTCTGCCGGTGGTCGACAGCCGGAAAAATGTCATGGACGCGATGCTGGAACTGAGCCGCACCGGTCTGGGGCTGATTGCCGTCTGCGACGCCAGCCTGCGCGTGGTCGGCGTATTCACCGACGGCGATTTGCGCCGCTGGCTGGTAAAAGGCCACAGCCTGAACGATCCGCTGGTCGACGCCATGAGCCGTCCGGGGTATCAGCTTCCTGCCCAATGGCGGGCGGGCGAGGCGCTTGAAGCCCTGCATCAGCAGCACATCAGTGCCGCGCCGGTGGTCGACAGCGAAGGCGTACTGGTCGGCGCGATCAACCTGCATGACCTGCATCAGGCCGGTATTGGCTGACGCCAGCGTTACTCATCGGCGGGTTCTTTGTTATAATCCTTTCCACTATATGGTCGCTGCTTTTCTGAAAAGCAGCGATAAATATTCTTAAATCAGGTGGTTAGTCTTTATATGAAACATCGCGTTGACGTCATGATTTCCGAAGAGGAAGTCAAAACCCGAATTGCCGAGTTGGGCCGTGAAATCACCGAACACTACCGCAACAGCGGCAGCGAAATGGTGCTGGTGGGATTGCTGCGCGGTTCCTTCATGTTTATGGCTGACCTGTGTCGCGCCGTGGATGTGCCGCACGAAGTGGACTTCATGACCGCCTCCAGCTACGGCAACGGCATGTCCACCACCCGCGACGTCAAGATCCTCAAAGATCTCGACGAAGACATTCGCGGTAAAGATGTGCTGATCGTCGAAGACATCATCGATTCCGGTAACACGCTGAGCAAAGTGCGTGAAATCCTGCAACTGCGCGGCCCGAAATCCCTCGCCATCTGCACCCTGCTGGATAAACCCGAACGCCGCGAAGTTGACGTTAAAGTTGAATACGTCGGCTTCCCGATCCCCGACGAATTCGTTGTCGGTTACGGTATCGACTACGCCCAGCGTTACCGCCATCTGCCGTATGTCGGCAAGGTTGTGATGCTGGACGAGTAGTGAACTTTGCTCCCTCCCCTGCGAAGAGGAGGAGCGAAATAATCCAAAGAAAAAAGGCACTAAAAAAGGCACATTTTTGTGCCTTTTGTTTTTTGAATTTCTGTAGAGTAGTGCGGCTTGTTATTGCGGGTCGCCGTTGAGCAGGGCGGAGACGCCCTGACGGTAGCGTTGTTCCAGCGTTTCGCGGCTGGTAGCATCGACGTCGAGGTTGCGCAGACGTCCGTCCAGAATGCCGTATACCCAGCCGTGCAGCGTGACTTTCTGGCCGCGTTTCCAGGCCGATTGCATCACCGTGGAGTGACCGAGGTTATACACTTGCTCGACCACATTCAGTTCGCACAATTTATCGAGACGTTTTTCTGGCGACAGTTCGCCCAGCAGGGAGCTGTGTTTGTACCAGATGTCCCGGATATGCAACAACCAGTTATTGATCAAACCCAGTTCAGGGTTTTCAACCGCCGCCTGCACACCGCCACAGCCGTAGTGACCGCAGATAATCACGTGTTCAACTTCCAGCACGTCGATAGCATATTGCACCACGGACAGGCAGTTAAGGTCGGTATGGATGACCAGGTTGGCAACGTTACGGTGAACGAACAGTTCGCCCGGCTCAAGCCCTGTCAGGCGCTCGGCGGGAACACGGCTGTCAGAACAGCCAATCCACAGGAAACGGGGTTTTTGAGATTGGGAAAGCCGCTCAAAGAAACCAGGATCTTCATCAATCATGGTTTTGGACCAGGCTGCGTTATTGCTGATGAGTCTTTCTATGTCGTTCATTGAGGTTAATAGCCTGTATTACGAGCTGACTGCGATGGAGTAATATAGGGCAATGCCCCGACTTTTCAAACTGATTCGGCATCTCCGTCTACTCATTCTTACAACAGGGTTTTCACAAGAAGGTACGCTCCCTTTATGAATTATGCATTGGAACTGGAAAAGTTAACCAAAACTTACGCCGGTGGTGTACAGGCTTTGCGTGGAATCGATCTGCGCGTCGAAGCCGGCGATTTTTATGCCCTGCTTGGGCCGAACGGTGCGGGTAAATCCACCACCATTGGCATCATCAGTTCACTGGTCAATAAAACCGCCGGTAAAGTGCAGGTGTTTGGTTACGACATCGATAAAGATATCGTCAACGCCAAACGCCAGCTCGGGCTGGTGCCGCAGGAATTTAACTTCAACCCGTTCGAAACCGTCATGCAGGTGGTCGTCAATCAGGCCGGATATTACGGCGTGCCGCGTCCGCTGGCGCTGCAACGTGCAGAAAAATACCTGACGCAGCTGGATCTGTGGGGCAAACGCAACGAGCGTTCGCGCATGTTGTCCGGCGGGATGAAGCGCCGTCTGATGATCGCCCGTGCGCTGATGCACGAGCCAAAACTGCTGATCCTTGATGAGCCAACGGCGGGTGTGGATATCGAACTGCGCCGCTCGATGTGGGGCTTCCTGAAAGAGCTGAACGCGCAGGGCACCACCATCATTCTGACCACGCACTATCTGGAAGAAGCGGAAATGCTGTGCCGTAATATCGGCATCATTCAGGGCGGTGAACTGGTAGAAAACACCAGCATGAAAGCGCTGCTGTCGAAGCTGAAATCGGAAACCTTCATTCTGGATTTAGGTGCGAAAAGCCCGCTGCCGGTGCTGGAAGGCTATCGCAGCCAGCTGACGGATACCTCAACGCTGGAAGTAGAAGTGATGCGCGAGCAGGGACTGAACTCTCTGTTTAGCCAGCTGAGTAAGCAGGGTGTGCAGGTATTGAGTATGCGTAACAAGGCGAACCGTCTGGAAGAGCTGTTTGTCACGCTGGTGAACGGCAGCGAGGAAAAGAAATAATGTCGCAATTGTATTGGGTGGCACTTAAAAGTATCTGGATGAAAGAGATCAACCGGTTTGGCCGTATCTGGATCCAAACGCTGGTTCCGCCGGTGATCACCATGACCTTGTATTTCATCATCTTCGGGAATCTGATCGGCTCCCAGATTGGCAGCATGCACGGTTTCACCTACATGCAGTTTATCGTGCCGGGTCTGATCATGATGGCGGTGATCACTAACTCCTACGCCAATGTCGCTTCATCGTTCTTCAGCGCCAAATTTCAGCGCAATATTGAAGAACTGCTGGTTGCGCCGGTGCCAACGCATGTGGTGATCGCCGGTTATGTCGGCGGCGGTGTGGCGCGCGGGATCTGCGTGGGGATCCTGGTCACGGCGATCTCGCTGTTCTTCGTGCCCCTGGTGATCCACTCCTGGTGGATCATTGCGCTGACGCTTCTGCTGACCGCGATCCTGTTCTCGCTCGGCGGTCTGCTGAACGCGGTGTTTGCGACCACGTTTGACGACATCAGCCTGATCCCGACCTTTGTGCTGACGCCGCTGACTTATCTGGGTGGTGTGTTCTACTCGCTGTCGCTGCTGCCGCCAATCTGGCAGGCCGTTTCCAAGCTGAACCCGATCGTCTACATGATCAGCGGTTTCCGCTACGGTTTTCTGGGGATTTCAGACGTGCCGCTGGTGTTTACCATGAGTGTACTGGTGGCGTTTATTGCGGTGTTTTATTTGCTGGCGTGGTATCTGATCGAGCGCGGCAGAGGTTTACGTAGCTGATTTTTCTGTGCTCCCTCCCCTGCGAAGGGGAGGGTTGGGGTGGGGTATTAAGGTCAAAAACTACATTCAAAGTGTGCTTTAACTCTTTGCTTTGTATTTAAAACCCCCTCCCAACCTCCCCCTTCGCAGGGGGAGGAGCAAAACCAAAATCAGTTCAGCGAAGGGGAGGCGTTTTATCAGGCCACCTGAACCGGCACGGCTTTGGCAGTGCGTTTCAGCTGGTTTTCACCTTCGAAATAAGCCACTTTCGGCTGGTGCTGGCGGGCCTGTTCATCTGACATCTGCACGTAAGAACAGATGATCAGCAGATCGCCGACACAGGCACAGCGCGCTGCTGCGCCGTTGACCGAAATAATCCGCGAACCGCGTTCTGCCGCGATGGCGTATGTCGAAAAACGCTGACCGTTATCAACGTTATAAATATCAATTGCTTCGTATTCCAGAATGCCTGAGGCATCGAGAAAGTCCTGATCGATGGCGCAGGAGCCTTCGTAATGCAAATCTGCCTGAGTGACGTGAACCCGGTGCAGTTTGCCTTGCAGCATTGTACGTACCATTGCGTATGACCCTTCGTGCGTAAAAAGTCTGGGGATCCGCCGGTCAGACGGTCTGAAAAGTCCGAAATTTCCGGCGGCCAACATAGTTGCCCATTTGACCTGCGCTGTCTACTGCGTCAGATCAACCTCCTGATTATCAATCAGCCGCGCTTTACCCAGCCATGCCGCCATCAGGATCACCGCTGAGGTGCTGTCGACGGACAATTCCTGCAAGGTCTTCGCATCACGGATAAAAAGTTCGTCCGGTGTGAAGCCCGCTTCGCGAAGCTGCTGCGCGGTTTCCTGCAACATTTCGTCGGTATGGCGTTCACCCTGGCTCAGACGTTCCGCCAGCGCGTTCATGATTTTGTTCAGTTGCGGTGCAAGCTTACGTTCTTCGGCCGTCAGATAGCCGTTACGGGAACTGAGCGCCAGACCGTCTTTGGCGCGCACAATCGGCACGCCGACAATCTCGATGTCGTAACCCATGTCTTCCACCATGGTGCGCAGCAGCGCCAGTTGCTGGAAGTCTTTCTGGCCGAAACAGGCCACCTGCGGCTGCACCAGATTGAACAGCTTGCTGACGATGGTCGAGACGCCACGGAAATGTCCCGGACGGCTCGCGCCTTCCAGAATGGTGGAAATCACCGGCACATCGACCTGCGTCTGCGTCGCCAGCCCTTTCGGGTACACTTCTGCCGGAGAAGGGGCGAACACCAGATCCACACCGCGTTTATTCAGCTTCTCGCAGTCTTCCTGCAAGGTGCGCGGGTAACGTTCCAGATCATCCGGACGCTCAAACTGCATCGGGTTAACGAAAATACTCACGACCACCACGTCGCCACGCGCTTTGGCTTCTTCCACCAGCGTCATGTGGCCTTCGTGCAGGTTGCCCATCGTCGGCACCAGCGCGATGCGTTTGTTGTTCTTGCGGAAATCACGGATTTCGCGACGCAGCAGCGCCACGCTGTCAATTATCAGCACCAGCCTTCTCCCGTTTATTTAAAGGAATGTTCTTCGCCCGGATACACGCCCTGCGCGACCTGATCGACATACAAACGTACCGCGCCACGAATATCACCGGCTTCGCTGAGGAAGTCTTTGGCGAATTTTGGCGTATGGCCGCCGGTGATGCCGAATGCGTCGTGCATCACTAAGATCTGCCCGTCAGTCACATTACCCGCGCCAATGCCGATCACCGGAATGCTCAGTTCTTCGGTCACGCGGCGCGCCAGATCCACCGGCACACACTCCAGCACCAGCAGTTGCGCCCCGGCTTCTTCCAGCATCATCGCATCTTTGATCAGCTGATTGGCCGCCACTTCGTCGCGACCCTGCACTTTATAGCCGCCGAAAATGTTCACTGACTGCGGCGTCAGCCCCAGATGGCCGCACACCGGCACGGCGCGTTCGGTCAGCATACGAACCGTGTCACACAGCCAGCTGCCGCCTTCCAGTTTGACCATATTGCCGCCCGCGCGCATCAGCACGGCGGCGCTTTCAAACGCCTGCTCCGGCGTGGCGTAACTCATGAACGGCAGGTCAGCCAGCAATAACGCCTGAGGCGCGCCACGGCGCACACAGCGGGTGTGATAAGCAATGTCTTCTACCGTGACCGGCAGCGTGGAATCCTGCCCCTGAACGACCATGCCCAGAGAATCGCCGATCAGCATCACTGAGATGCCCTGTTCCGCAAACAACTGCGCGAAACTGGCGTCGTAGGCGGTAATGGTCGCAAATTTATGTTTTTCCTGCTTCCATTGGCGAAGCTGGCTCAATGTGGTGGGTTTCATGACACGTACCTTTGAATAATTCATCGGATGAATATGATGCCGGTATTCTACTGTATGAGCAGGAAGGCAGACAGCAAGTTCGACAGGCGGCAGGGTGATCCCCGTCTTAAGAAGTGATTAAGAAGCGTCGCCTATAATGAAAAAAACGGAGGGAACCATGCGAATTCTACTGATTGAAGACGACAAAATGATCGGCGACGGCATCAGGGCCGGGCTGACAAAACTGGGTTTTACGCTCGACTGGTTTACCGACGGGCTGACCGGCAAGGCGGCGCTCGACAGTGCGCCTTACGATGCCGTGGTTCTCGATCTCAGCCTGCCGGGGATGGACGGCATGGCGTTGCTGCGCGAATGGCGGAAGGCCGGTCGCGATACGCCGGTGCTGATCCTGACCGCGCGCGATGCGCTGGAAGAGCGCGTCAGCGGATTGCAGGCCGGTGCCGATGATTATCTGTGTAAACCGTTCGCGCTGGTGGAAGTGGCCGCCCGATTGCAGGCGCTGATCCGCCGCCGTCACGGCGTGGTGACCCCGAAAGTAACCCATGGCGCGGTGGAATTCGATCCCGCTGCCCGCAGTGTGACGCTTCACGGCGAGACGGTGACGCTGACGCCGCGCGAAGTGACGGTGCTGGAGCTGTTTCTCAACAACAAAGGCCGCGTGCTGGCGCGAACGCTGATTCAGGAAAAACTCTACAACTGGGACGACGAGGTCAGCAGCAACGCGGTGGAAGTGCATATCCACCATCTGCGCAGCAAACTCGGCAAAGGCTTTATCCGCACCGTGCATGGCGTGGGATATACGCTGGGCGACGCACCGGCAGGAGAACCGGCGTGAGGGAACTGAGAAACCTGAGTCTGCGCCTGCGCCTGATCCTGCTGTTTTCGGCGCTGGCGCTGCTCACCTGGCTGATCGCCAGCGGTGTGGCCTGGCATCAGACCCGCAAACACATCAACGAAGTCTTTGATACCCAGCAGATGCTGTTCGCCAAACGGCTGGCGGCCACCGGTCTGGGCGACCGCCTTAACCTGCAAAAAGATGCCGAACTGCCGGACACCAAAAAAATGGTCCGCAAAGGTTCGCGCGGCCATACCGATGACGATGCGCTGACCTTTGCCATCTTCAATCTTCAGGGGCAGATGCTGCTCAATGACGGCGAAAACGGCAAGCGCATCCGCTTTGACGGTGACACGCAGGGCTTTAGCGATGCCGGGCTGCGAGGAGACGACGATGCCTGGCGCATGGTCTGGCTGACCTCGCCGGACGGACAATATCGCGTCGCCGTCGGGCAGGAGCAGGATTACCGCAATGACATGGCATGGAGTCTGGTCAGCGGCCAACTGACGCCGTGGCTGGCCTCGCTGCCGGTATTGTTACTGGCGCTGATTGTGATGGTGACCCTGGAACTGCGGCCGCTGCGCCGCGTGGCGGAAGGACTGCGTCAGCGTTCGCCTGAAGACGCCACGCCGATTGATGCCGCAAAGCTGCCCGGTGAAGTGTTGCCGCTGGCGAACGCGCTGAATTCCCTGTTTGACCGTACCCGTGAAATGCTGGTGCGCGAACGCCGGTTTACCTCGGACGCGGCGCATGAGCTGCGCAGCCCGCTGGCGGCCTTGCGGGTGCAGACGGAAGTGGTGCAGCTTTCCGGCGACGATGCCCTGATGCGCGAACATGCGCTGGAGAACCTTACCACCAGTATTGATCGCGCCACGCGGCTGGTGGATCAGTTGCTGACCCTGTCGCGTCTGGAAAGCTTTTCCCGACCGGAAGAACTGGAACGTATCGACTGGTCAATGCTGATCGCCCAAAGTCTGGCAGAGCAGGATCACCGCGCCCACCGTAAAGGCATCGAACTGCGGTTTGAAGATCAGGGCGTGCCGTTCCCGGTGCGCGGGCAATCGCTGCTGCTGTCGCTGATGGTGCGCAATCTGCTGGATAACGCCATCCGCTATTCTGCGGCCGGAACCTGCGTCACCGTGCGGCTGGACGGGCAGGGGATCACCGTGGAAGATCAGGGGCCGGGCATGAGTGATGAACATCTGGCGCGTCTGGGAGAGCGTTTTTACCGGCCACCGGGACAGGAGCAAACCGGCAGCGGATTAGGGATTTCGATCGTGCAACGGATCGCGCAGTTACATCATCTGAAGGTGGTTTATAAAAATAAGGCAGAGGGCGGACTGGAAGTGCGGGTAAGTCGCTGAGCGACTTACCATGTCGTCAGGCCATTCAGCGGAACGCGGGCAAGCAGGCTTTGCAGCGTTTCGCCATCCGGAAACACCAGTTCAGGTGCCAGATCGGCCAGCGGATACAGCATAAATTCGCGGTTTTTCATGTCGTAATGCGGCACCGTTAAACGCTCGGTGTTGATCACCTGATCGCCGTAAATCAGCATATCCAGATCCAGCGTCCGGGGTCCCCAGCGTTCAGCCTTGCGGACCCGGCCCTGATTTTGCTCAATCCCCTGTGTGCAATCGAGCAATTCTTCCGGCGGTAATAACGTATCCAGCGCCACGACGGCGTTCAGATAGTCGGGTTGATCTTGCGGCCCCAGCGGTTTACTGCGGTAAAACGGGGAGGCGGCCACAAAGCGGGTGCGCGGCAAATGTGCCAGCGCCTCCAGCGCACAGTTTACCTGGTCAAGCGGACGGGCAAGATTACTGCCCAGCGCCAGGTAAACGCGGATCATTGACCGCCGTCCTTACGCGGAGCCCGTTTACGCGGACGGCGCGTGCGTGCACGGCGCGCCGGTGCCGCATCGTCACCGAGCGTACCGAGCATGTTTTTCTGCGAAGCCGGTGTCGCTTCCTGGAACTCGCCCCACCACTGCGCCAGACTCTGCAATTCGCGGTGTTGTTCGACTTCAGCACGCAGCACCAGTAAATCATACGCCGCGCGGAACTTAGGATGTTCCATCAGCTTATGCGCACGTTTGCCCTGACGACGTGACAGACGCAGTTGCAGCGCCCAGATGTCACGCACCAGCGTGGTAATACGTTTCGGAATCGCCAGCGTACGGCATTGCTCGTCGAGCACATCGTTCATCGCCAGTGCGAATGCGTCGTAATAAGTCAGTCCGCCTTCCTGCGCCAGTTTCTGAGCGTGCTCAATCACCGGATACCACAGCATGGCCGCAAACAGGAACGCCGGATTCACGCGCTGATCGTTATGCAAACGGTGGTCGGTGTTTTTCAGCACCTGCAGCAGAATGTGTTCCATCGGGCTGTCACCCTGCTCAGTAAACTGGCGGGCAATCAGCGGGAACAACGGCTGGAACAGCTGGTATTCGCAAAGCTTTTTATAGGTTTCCAGACCGTAACCGGACTGCAACAGCTTCAGCGATTCTTCAAACAGACGTGCCGGCGGGATTTCCTGTAACAGCGTCGCCAGACGTGGGATCGGCCCGGCGGTTTCCGGACTGATGGTCATGTTCAGTTTGGCCGCGAAACGCACCGCGCGCAGCATACGCACCGGGTCTTCGCGGTAACGGGTTTCCGGATCACCGATCAGACGGATGATGCCATTTTCCAGGTCGCGCAGACCGCCGGTGTAATCGCGCACGGTAAAGTCGGCGACACCGTAATACAGGCTGTTGATGGTGAAGTCACGGCGCTGGGCGTCGTCTTCAATGGTGCCGAAAATGTTGTCGCGCAGCAGCATACCGTTCACGGCCTGCTGGGAAACGTTTTTGTCTTCGGTTTCTTCGTGCTGTTCGTGGTGACCACGGAAGGTGGCCACTTCGATAATTTCCGGGCCAAACATCACGTGAGCCAGACGGAAACGACGACCGACCAGACGGCAGTTGCGGAACAGTTTACGTACCTGATCCGGCGTGGCGTTGGTGGTGATATCAAAGTCTTTCGGTTTTTTATCCAGCAGCAAATCACGCACGCCGCCGCCGACCAGGAAGGCTTCAAAGCCAGACTTGTTCAGACGGTACAGGACTTTCAGGGCGTTTTCGCTGATATCGCGACGGGAGATGTTGTGCTCATCGCGGGGAATAATGGTCATCGCACGGGTTTCACCGGCGTAATCAAATGACGGGCGCGGTTTCTGCACATGTTCGACAGAAGAACGCGGGGCGCGCGGTTCGTTGCGCCCGGCACGCGGATCGTTATGACGATCGCCACGGGCGTCAGTGCGTTCGCCACGCGGCTGATACGGCGAGGAACGGCGGTTGTTATTGTTGCGGCGCTCACCGCGGTTCGCATTGTCTTCCCGACGGCCGCGGTTTTCACTGCGTTGTTCGTCGTCACGACGTTCAGGATTTTTTGCCTTCACATTGCCTTCGGCCACAGGAGACGGATCACGACGGGAATTCTCCTCGCGACGGGGTTCTCCTTGAAGCGCGGCGTCGTCATGAACAGCCTTTTCTTCACGAACGACTTTATCTTCACGAACTAGCACCTTACGGCAAAAATTGGCTACTCGGGTAAAAATGGTACACCTCGATAGTGACTGAAAAAATTGGCGTGACGCAAAAACAGCGGCTAATCATAGCTCACGACAGGCGCTTTGAGAATGCCGAAGTCACATCTGCTGCGCATTAGCGCGCTGACGGGGTATCTGCGACGGCGTCCAGTGCGTTGTTGCCCAGCGTAATAATAAAGGCAAAGTGTGATCCTGCCAGTTTTCCGGCAGCGTTTGACCTAAAAATTTCAGGGCGTTAACGATCACCGGTCGCGGATCGCCTTCGGGCAGCGCAGGCGCGTGATTTTGCTTGGAAAGCTTGTCGCCATGCTCATTAAGCGCCAGCGGCAAATGCAGATAGCCCGGCTGCGGATAACCCAGATGCTGATACAGCGACATCTGGCGCACGGTGGGTTCAATCAGATCCGCGCCGCGCACGATATGATTGACGCCCTGAAAATGGTCATCGACCACCACCGCCAGATTATAGGCAAACAGCCCGTCGCGGCGGCGGATAATAAAATCTTCTTCAGCCAGTCTGGCATTGGCCTGCAAATGTCCCTGAAAATCATCATCAAAACCGTATACCGGCAAGGTCTGGCGCAAGCGGATGGCGGCGTTTTGCGGTCTGAGGTTCAGGTCACGGCAGTGGCCGTCATAAGTGCCGCCGGTCTGCGCAATACGCTGGCGGGTGCAGGTGCAGTAATAGCTTTTCTGCTGCTGAAACAAGTCGTCGAGCACGGCGCGGTATGCGTCGTGGCGTCTGGATTGCCATACCACTTCGCCATCCCATTCCAGCCCGTAGCGTTCCAGCGTCGCAAGAATACGGTCAGCAGAGCCGGGGATTTCACGCGGCGGATCGATATCGTCAATACGCACCTGCCAGATGCCATTTTGCGCGCGGGCATGCAGATAACTGCCAAGGGCGGCGATCAGGGAACCAAAGTGCAGGTCACCGGAAGGTGAGGGAGCGAAACGGCCTGTGTAGTGTTGTGCTTGCGGCATAAGAATGGGGGACAGCGTTTAAAAGGGAACGCGGTGCATGACGCACCGCGTGGAACCCGGGACTTAGCCAGCCATCTGCTTTTCGCGGATTTCTGCCAGAGTCTTACAGTCGATACACAAATCAGCAGTCGGACGTGCTTCAAGACGGCGGATGCCAATCTCAACGCCACAGGAATCGCAGTAACCGAAATCCTCGTCTTCCACTTTTTTCAGTGTTTTTTCAATCTTTTTGATCAGCTTACGTTCACGGTCACGGTTACGCAGTTCGAGGCTGAATTCTTCTTCCTGAGCGGCACGGTCGACCGGATCAGGGAAGTTCGCAGCTTCGTCCTGCATGTGCGTAACGGTACGATCCACTTCATCCCTGAGCTGATTGCGCCATGCTTCAAGAATCTTTTTGAAGTGAGCCAGCTGAGCGTCGTTCATGTACTCTTCGCCCGGCTTCTCTTGGTATGGCTGCACCCCAGCAATAGCGAGAATGCTCAAGGACGACGTCTTACGGGTTTGGCCTTCTTGCATGATGCTTCTCCTACATAACACGCACTATGTTCATCCGCTTTTTATGCCGCATATGACTGCAACATGCAGGCTTCGAACATTTCGATCCCCAACGGGGGAAAAAATCAGGCCGCTATAAATAACAGAAGGCAACGAGGTTGGCAATTATTCCTCGCAGGTGCTTGACAAGCCTGTGAGGAAAAGCGTATTCGCGACCTGTTTTTTATGCCGCCGACAGGTTAATACAGGGTTATCCGTTCAATGATGTCGTCACCAGCGGTAATCTTTTTGTGAGGCGGATACCCTCAGCAGAAAGTTCAGCACCGTAGCACATCACTTCAACACCCTTCTTTTGAACATACGTCAGTAATTCGGTATAACGCGGATCAATATGGTGTGCTGCGGACACGCTTTCAATGCCTGAATGTAAAACAGCGAAGAAAAGTACCGCCCGCTGCCCCTGTTCTGCCATCGACTGTAATTCGCGTAAATGCTTCTGACCGCGCAGTGTGACTGCATCGGGAAAGAATCCCCCTTCCTGTTGCAGTAACGTGACAGATTTCACTTCAATATAGCAGTCAGGTTGATTTTCTGCCTGTAACATCAAGTCTATACGGCTGTTTTCCGCGCCATATTTTACCTCTGCGGTTAATTTACTGTAACCGGATAATTCCGCTATTCGCTGCTCAAGAATCGCCTCGCGCACCAGCTGATTTGCCCGCAGCGTATTGACGCAAATCCAGTGATTTTGCTGGGTTTCGGTCAGTTCCCAGCTGTGCGGATATTTGCGTTTGAGATTGTCGGAAGTGGAATACCAGACGGTGTCGCCCGGTGTGGCACAACCGGTCATTGCGCCAGTGTTGGCGCAGTGCAGGGTCAGTTCCGTGCCGTCGGGCGTGATCACATCCGCGAGAAAACGTTTGTAACGTTTGACCAGAGTGGCAGGTTGAAGCGCAGGCTCGAAGTGCATGAAAGTTTCCGTGTGAAATCTTTGAGTAAAATGAAGCAACGTCAGGCGGACGACGTTTCGCCCAGCGGCCAGGATTGCAGGCAGCGGTAACGGGTGCGCCCCCGCTCAAACAGGGATTCGTACAAACTGAATTCAGTGGCTTCCAGTGGCCAGCCGGGCGTGGCCGGAGGAATGGCGACCGGACGCGTCGCGCTGCGGTACAGCGACACATGCGGATGAAACGGCAGTGTACTCTGATGGCAACCGTTGCGTGCCGCGTGAGATCGCAAAACGGACGCCAGCTGCAATAAGGCGTTGGGCGCGCGCTTTGTGCCAATCCACACCACGCCGGACCCCGGCCAGTGGCCGATATCATCGAGTTGCAGGCTGAATTTCTGCCCCTGAATGCGTCCCGCCACGCGGGTCAGTGCGGCTTCTTTGATGGCGCTGATTTCCCCGAGAAACGCCAGCGTAATGTGCAGATTGGCCGCCGCGACCGGACGCCCTGTTTCCGCCGGGAAATTATCCGCACGCCATTGAATCACGTGTTTCTGCAATTTTGCAGGCAGTGATAAAGCAAAAAACAAGCGGCGTTCGGCAGACATAGCGTTTCCTGGGCAGACAAATCACGGCAACATGCCGGATGTGGGGCTAAATGCTACAATGCCCGCCGTTTAATGTTAACTCTCATGGAGAATTCATTGTCTTCTTTGCCGGTCAGCGCCGTACTCGAACCGCTTTTAGCCGCCCTGCAACAGTCACCCCAGGTCCTGCTGCTGGCACCGACCGGTGCCGGTAAATCCACCTGGTTGCCGTTGCAGTTGCTGAAACAGGCTAACCTGCCGGGCAAAATCCTGCTGCTTGAACCGCGCCGTCTGGCGGCGAAAAACGTCGCTTTCCGTCTGGCGCAACAACTGGGGGAAACGCCGGGGCAAACGGTGGGATATCGCATGCGTGCCGAAAGCAAAACCAGCAGCGCGACCCGCCTCGAAGTGGTGACGGAAGGCATTCTCACCCGCATGGTGCAGGCGGATCCGGAACTGTCCGGCGTATCGCTGGTGATCCTCGATGAATTCCATGAGCGCAGTTTGCAGGCCGATCTGGCGCTGGCGCTGTTGCTCGACGTGCAAAATGCCCTGCGTGATGATTTGAAAATCCTGATCATGTCGGCGACGCTCGACAACCTGCGTTTGTCCTCCTTGCTGCCGGATGCGCCGGTGATCGAATCCGCAGGCCGCAGTTTTCCGGTGGAGCGCCAGTACCTTTCTCTTGCCACGCACGAACGGCTGGACGAAGGCGTCGCGCGCGTGGTCAGCCGCCTGATGAGTGAAAATCACGGCTCGATGCTGCTGTTTTTACCGGGCGTGGCGGAAATCACTCGCGTGCAAAATTTACTGACCGGCAGGCTGGCGCAGGATGTCGATCTCTGCCCGCTGTACGGCGCGCTGTCGTTAGAACAGCAGCAAAAAGCCATTCAGCCTTCCCCCGCCGGACGCCGCAAAGTGGTGCTGGCGACCAACATTGCCGAAACCAGTCTGACCATCGAAGGCATCCGGCTGGTGGTCGACAGCGGTCTGGAACGCAGCGCGCAGTTTGATCCGCGCAGCGGCCTGACGCGGCTGGTGACGCAGCGCATCAGTCAGGCCTCGATGACCCAGCGCGCGGGCCGTGCCGGACGTCTGGAGCCGGGCATGTGCTGGCATTTGTTCAGCAAGGAGCAGGCGGAACGTGCCAGCGCGCAGGCGGAAGCCGAAATCCTGCAAAGCGATCTGAGCAGTTTCTGGCTGGAATTATTGCAGTGGGGCTGTCAGGATCCGGCACAACTTCAGTGGCTGGATACGCCACCGGCCGCCGCGCTGTCAGCCGCCAAAAACCTGTTACAGCAACTTGGTGCGACCGGTGCGCAGGGCAAACTCACCGCCGCCGGACAGCGTATGGCGCAACTGGGCTGTGAGCCACGGCTGGCGGCGATGCTGATATCAGCCGCTGCACAAAGCCCCGATGCGCTGGCCACGGCGGCGCTGCTCGCGGCCATGCTCGAAGAACCGCCACGCGGCGGATTGCCGGATCTGGACTACTGGTTCAGCCGTCCGCAGGGCAACTGGCAGCGGCGGGCAAAACAGCTGGCGCAGCGTACCGGTGCAAAAAGCGGTGAGCCGGATGCCTCGCTCGCGCCGTGGTTACTGGCGCGGGCATTCAGTGATCGTATTGCGCAACGCCGCGGTGAAGACGGCCGCTATTTACTGGCGAACGGACTCGGCGCCTCGCTGCCGCAGGATGACGGATTAACCCGGGCGCCGTGGCTGGTCGCGCCGCAGTTATTGCAGGGCAACAACAGCCCGGATGCCCGCATTTTGCTGGCGATGGCGCTGGACATCACACAACTGCCGTCGCGCCTGCCCGATGTCGTTAAAGAACAGACGGCGGTGGAATGGGATGAGGAAAAAGGCACGTTGCGCGCCTGGCGACGCTGGCAGATCGGACGGCTGGTGCTGAAAGCCAACCCGCTGGCAAAACCGGACGATGAGGAGCTGCAACAGGCGCTGATCGACTGGATCCGCACGCAGGGTTTACAGGCGCTGAACTGGTCGGTGGCGGCAGAACAACTGCGCGTGCGGCTTCTCTGCGCCGCAAAATGGTTGCCGGAAGCGGACTGGCCAGCGGTTGACGAGCAGGCTTTGCTCGACGGTCTGGAACGCTGGTTACAGCCTTCTTTACAGGGCGTCCGCTCGTTAAAATCGCTGCAACAGGTTGATTTACATGATGCCTTATTAAGGTTGCTGGACTGGCAACAGCGTCAGCGTCTGGACAGCGCGTTACCGACCCATTACACCGTGCCGACTGGCAGTCGTCTGCCAATCCGTTATCATGCAGACCAGCCACCGGCACTTTCAGTGAGAATGCAGGAGATGTTCGGCGAGCAACGCAGCCCGCAACTGGCGGAAGGCCGCGTTGCCGTGGTACTGGAACTGCTTTCTCCGGCACAGCGTCCGTTGCAGATCACTGCCGATCTGGCGGCGTTCTGGCAGGGCTCGTACCGTGAAGTGCAGAAAGAAATGAAAGGGCGCTATCCGAAACATCCGTGGCCGGACAATCCGGCGCAAGCGCTGCCGACGCGGCGCACCAAGAAGTCTTCAGCACCCTGATGAAATGTGCATGAAAAGCACAATTTTTCAGACATTTCTTCTGTGCGAAATCTAAAGCGGGGCACAGAGTAAGCGCCTTGCGGCCTGAATTCAGGCCAGAGAGATTATCTGTTTGAAATATCGCGTTTTTTGAATGCTAAAATGAAAATGACTCAGCTAAGCAGAATCATTATGACGAACACAGCAGCACGTTGGGAGATTGACTGATGTCTGGCGATGATCGCGAGCCGATTGGCCGTAAAGGTAAACCTGCCGGGCGCAAGCCTGCGCGGGCTCGTCCCGTTCGCCGTAGCCGTCGGGATGACGACTATGAAGAATACGAAGAGGAAATCGATGACGAGTATGAAGATGATGATGACTACGAAGAAGAACGGGAGTCGCGCATGAGCCGTAAAGCGCCGCCGCGTAAAGCGAGTAAAGGCGGCAAGAAAAGCAAGAAGCGCCGTCTGTTCTGGTTGTTAGTCAAACTGTTTGTCGTCTTCCTCATTTTGCTGGGGATTTACGCGGTTTATCTCAACAAGCAAATTCACGACCGTATTGATGGCGGTAAAGTCTGGCAACTGCCTGCGGCGGTGTATGGCCGTCAGGTCAACCTTGAGCCGGATATGTCGATCAGCAAAGCCGAAATGGTCGGCCTGCTGGAAGGCACGCAATACCGCGAAGTGACGCGCATCACCCGTCCGGGCGAGTTTACGGTGCACGCAAATTACATCGATTTGCTGCGTCGTCCGTTTGATTTCCCGGAAGGGAAAGAAGGGCAGGTGAATGCCCGTCTGATGTTTGACGGCAACAGCCTGTCAGAGATCAAAAATCTGGATAACCAGCGTGATTTCGGGCTGTTCCGCCTTGATCCGCGTCTGATCACCATGTTGCAGGCATCTAATACCAACGGTGAACAGCGTCTGTTCGTGCCGCGTTCCGGTTTCCCTGATTTGCTGGTCGATACCCTGCTGGCGACGGAAGACCGTCATTTCTATGAACACGACGGCATCAACTTCTATTCCATCGGCCGTGCGGTGCTGGCGAACCTGACCGCCGGTCATGCGGTGCAGGGCGGTTCAACGCTGACACAGCAGCTGGTGAAAAACCTGTTCCTGACCAACGAGCGTTCACTGAGCCGTAAAGCGCGTGAAGCGATTATGGCGATCCTGCTGGATGCGGATTACAGCAAAGACCGCATTCTTGAGCTGTACCTGAACGAAGTGTATCTCGGCCAGAGCGGTTCCGATCAGATCCGCGGTTTCCCGCTGGCGAGCCTGTATTACTTTGGCCGTCCGGTGAACGAACTGAGTCTGGATCAGCAGGCGTTACTGGTCGGTATGGTGAAAGGCGCGTCGCTGTATAACCCGTGGCGTAACCCGCAGATGGCGCTGCAACGCCGTAATCTGGTGCTGCGTTTGCTGGTCGAGCAGAAAGTTATCGATCAGGAACTGTATGACATGCTGAGCGCGCGTCCGCTGGGCGTACAGCCGAAGGGCGGGGTGATTTCGCCGCAACCGGCGTTTATGCAGATGGTCCGTCAGGAACTTCAGGCGAAACTGGGCGATAAAGTTCAGGACATGTCCGGGGTGAAAATCTTCACCACGCTGGATCCGATTTCTCAGGATGCGGCGGAAAAAGCGGTCGAGGAAGGCATTCCTTTACTGCGAAAGAAAAGCGGCCTGAATGACATTGAAACGGCGATGGTCATTGTTGACCGTTATACCGGCGAAGTGCGGGCGATGGTCGGCGGCGCGGAAACGCAGTTCGCGGGCTTCAACCGTGCGATGCAGGCACGCCGCCAGGTTGGCTCACTGGCGAAACCGGCGACCTATCTGACCGCGTTGTCTCAGCCGGATAAATACCGTCTGAATACCATTCTTGCCGATCAGCCGCTGACCCTGAAACTGGCGAACGGCCAGACCTGGTCGCCGAAAAACGATGACCATCAGTTCCGTGGTCAGGTGCTGCTGGTGGATGCGCTGGCGCGTTCGATGAACGTCCCGACGGTTAATCTGGGGATGGCGGTCGGGCTGGATAACATCACCAAAACGCTGATTGATTTGGGGATCCCGAAAGAATCCCTGAACCAGACGCCGTCGATGCTGCTGGGGGCGATTGCGCTGACGCCGATGGAAGTCGCGCAGGAATACCAGACCATTGCCAGCGGCGGCAACAAAGCGCCACTGTCTGCGGTGCGCTCGGTGATTGCGGAAGACGGCACGGTGCTTTATCAGAGCTTCCCGCAGGCCATCCGTGTGATCCCGTCGCAGGCGGCGTATCTGACGCTGTATGCGATGCAGCAGGTGGTGCAGGAAGGGACATCCCGCGCATTAGCTAACAAGTTCCCGAAACTGCATCTGGCGGCGAAAACCGGGACCTCCAACGAACTGCGTGACAGCTGGTTTGCCGGTATCGATGGCAATCAGGTGGCGATCACCTGGGTTGGCCGCGATAACAACGGCCCGTCTAAACTGTGGGGTTCTACCGGTGCGCTGGTGCTTTACGGACGCTATCTGGAAAACGGCACGCCTCAGCCGCTCGATCTGCAAATGCCGGAAGGCATCAATACGATGAATATTGATGGCAGCGGTAACTTTGTCTGCGGCGGCGACAGCGGCGGCTTGCTAGGTGGGAGTGGCGCGGTGCGTTCAATTCCGGTCTGGACTGATTCACCGGATGCCATGTGTCAGGCGTCAGTGAGCGCGGTTCAGCAACAGCAGCAACAACAGATGCAGCAGCAGCAACAGCAACAGCAACAACAGCAGCAATCCGGGCAACAGCCTCAGTCTCAGGATGAGAAAAAAGACAGCAACGGTGTGGCGGGCTGGATCAAGGATATGTTTGGCTCAGGCAACTGATAAACGATTGATTCAATAAACCTAAAAGGCGCAATGAGAATTGCGCCTTTTTTATTTGCCGGTCTTCATCCGAATTTACCCGTCGTAATTTACATTTCCCGCAAGCTTGTCACATTCATTCCCGTTTAATTTATAGGCGTTTTTACCCATGTTTAACATGGGGATACTTTTTATTCATTCGGACAATCTATGCATTAAATAGGCTTGCAGCCGCGTAAGCATTGAGCATAATATGCGACGGTCATAATAATAATTATCGTTTACATTCCCATTACTCCTCCAGAGATTATGCAATGGCTTCTCAACGCTCGCTTTCAAACTCAGTCCAAAAAGGCGCATTCAAGCGTCGGACGTTAGCTTTAACCATTACCGCAGCACTCAGCGCCACCGCGTTCTACGCAGGTGCCGCGACCACAGCGCCTGCCACTGAAGACACCATCAACGTGACCAGCTCGGCAATGGCCGAAGCGGCACCCGAATCTGCGTGGGGGCCGGCGGCCACTATCGCGGCAAAACACAGCGCGACCGGCACAAAAACCGACACGCCACTGGTGAAGACGCCACAATCCATTTCCGTGGTGACCCGCGAAGAAATGGACATGAAGCAACCTGTCACCGTGAAAGAAGCGCTGGGCTACACAGCCGGTGTGTTTGCCAGCCGCGGCAGCTCTAACACCATTGATGCCATGGCAATCCGTGGCTTCACTTCTGTGAACACCAACCAGTATCTCGACGGCATCAAACTTCAGGGGGATAACTACTCCGAAGTCTCGATGGATCCGTACATGCTTGAGCGTGTTGAACTGCTGCGCGGACCGTCTTCTGTCCTGTACGGCAAAAGTAACCCGGGCGGCGTTGTCAGCATGGTCAGCAAGCGTCCGACCACCGAACCGCTGAAAGAAGTGCAGTTCAAAATGGGTACAGACAACCTGTACCAGACCGGTTTTGACTTCAGCGATGCCATTGATGACGCAGGCGTGTATTCCTACCGTCTGACCGGCGTGGCGCGCAGTCAGGATGCACAGCAGGAAATGGCGAAAGAAAAACGTTATTCGATTGCGCCGTCTTTCTCATGGCGTCCTGATGATAAAACTGACTTCACCTTCCTGAGCAATTTCCAGAACGATCCGGATGCCGGATACTATGGCTGGTTGCCGCGTGAAGGCACCGTGGTGCCGTATTACGACGCCGACGGGAAAGCCCACAAGTTGCCGACCGATTTCAACGAGGGTGAAGCGGGTAACCGCATGTCCCGCACTCAGAAAATGGTCGGTTACAGCTTCGCACATCAGTTTGATGATACGTGGACGGTTCGTCAGAACCTGCGTTACACCAAACTTGATACTGAATATAAATCTGTCTATGGCTTCGGTTACCTCGGTAACGGCAACATTACGCGCAGCTATGTTCAGTCCAAAGAGAAGCTGGCGAACTTTGACGTCGATACACAGGCTCAGGCTAAATTCGGCACCGGCGATGTCGATCACACCCTGCTGGTCGGTGTTGATTACATGCGTATGCGTAACGACATTGACGCCGATTACGGCAGCGCAAGTAACCTGAATCTGGCGAATCCGCAATATGGCAACGGCAACGTGTCCCTGTACTTCCCGTATCAGATCCTTAACCGTCAGGAACAAACCGGCCTGTACGCGCAGGATCAGGCAGAATGGAACCAGTGGATCCTGACCCTCGGCGGCCGTTACGACTTCGCGAAAAGCTCAACCTACACCCGCACGGCCGACAGCGCGTCGCAGATTAATGACCAGCAGTTCACCTGGCGCGGTGGCCTGAACTACCTGTTCGACAACGGTATTTCGCCATACTTCAGTTACAGCGAATCCTTTGAACCGACCGCGGGTGCTTCCAAAGAAGGGCAACCGTTTGATCCTTCCATGGGTAAACAGTACGAAGCCGGGATCAAATACATTCCGAACGATCGTCCGATCAGCGTGACGGCAGCGGTTTACCAACTGACGAAAGACAAAAACCTGACGGCTAACCCGTCTGATGCTGCCTTCAGCGTTCAGTCCGGTGAAATTCGTTCGCGTGGTCTGGAACTGGAAGCCAAAGCGGCGGTTAACGCCAACATTAACGTGACGGCGTCTTACACCTATACCGATGCCAAATACACGCATGACACCAATTTCGAAGGCAAACGTCCTGTTGAAGTACCGGCGAATATGGCGTCTCTGTGGGCGGATTATACCTTCCACGAAACTGCGCTCAGCGGTCTGACAGTCGGTTCCGGTGTGCGTTATGTTGGTGCCAGCTCCAGCTTCTATACAGCGAACGGTGTGAATGCATCCAGAGAGAATGAAGCGTTCAACGTTTCGTCCTATACGCTGGTAGATGCCACAGTGAAATACGATCTGGGTCGCTTCGGCCTGCCTGGTTCTTCCGTGGGTCTGAACATTAACAACCTGCTGGATCGCGAATATGTCGCCAGCTGCTACCGCGATTACGCCTGTTACTGGGGTTCAGATCGTCAGGTGGTAGCCACCGCCACATTCCGTTTCTGATATCCGTCGTACTTCAGGCTGCAGATGCGTTGACGGCGTTCGTTCACCCCGGTCACTTAGTTGACTAAGCGCCCGGGGATTTGCGCACTTGTCGCCTGTCTGCAACCAGAATTACTGAGGATATCGATGGAGTCGTAAGCACCAAAATCCGGGCACGCAGGTCGTGCCCGTTTCCTGTTCTCAACCAGATGTCGACGTAGAAAATCTTATGCCTGATAACAACGTACATCCGTCTTCCCCGCTGCCAGACAGCGTCTTCCGCCTGCAGGACGTGAGTTTCAGCGTTCCGGGACGCACGCTTCTCGCGCCATTATCCCTGACCTTTGCGCAGGGCAAAGTGTGTGGCCTGATCGGTCACAACGGATCGGGGAAGTCGACGTTGTTAAAAATGCTCGGGCGGCATCAGTCCGCGACATCCGGAACGATTTATCTCAATGAAACGCCGCTGGCGCAGTGGGACAGCAAAGCCTTTGCGCGTCAGGTGGCGTACCTGCCACAGCAACTTCCTGCCGCAGAAGGCATGACCGTGCAGGAACTGGTGGCGATTGGCCGCTACCCGTGGCACGGCGCGCTCGGGCGTTTCAAACATCAGGATAAAGAAAAGGTCGAAGAAGCCATTGCGCTGGTCGGCCTTAAACCCTTCGCGCACCGTCTGGTGGACAGCCTCTCCGGCGGCGAACGTCAGCGCGCCTGGCTGGCGATGATGGTGGCGCAGGACAGCCGTTGCCTGCTGCTGGATGAGCCGACGTCTGCGCTGGATATCGCGCATCAGAAAGACGTGCTGGCGTTGATCCAGCGTCTGAGCCGTGAAAAAGGCTTAACCGTGATCGCGGTGCTGCATGACCTGAACATGGCCGCCCGTTATTGCGATCAGCTGATGGCGTTGCGCGGTGGCGAAATGATTGCACAGGGCGCGCCGGAAGAGATGATGCGCGGCGATGTGCTTGAACAAATTTATGGTATTCCGATGGGTATCCTGCCGCATCCTGCGGGTGGCGCGCCGGTGAGCTTCGTATACTGATATGTCTGATATTTCAAACTTTTCCGGATTAACCCGTCGCCGTCTGTTGCAGATGATGGCGCTTTCCCCGTTGCTGACGTCGCTGCCTGCGCTGTCGGCGTCGCGCCCCGATCTCAGCCGCATTGTTACCCTCGAATGGTTGCCCACCGAGTTGCTGATAGCACTCGGCGTGATGCCGCTGGCGATTGCCGATATCCGCAATTACAACACCTGGGTGGTTGAACCGCCGCTGGCACCGGGCGTGATTGACGTCGGTCAGCGTACTGAACCGAACATGGAACTGATCCAGCAACTGAAACCCTCGCTGCTGCTGATCACCACCGGTTACGGCCCGACCATCAGCCAGCTTGAATCCATCGCGCCGGTGCTGGGCGTTAAAGCTAACGACGGCTCGGCAAAACCGCTCAATCTGGCGATCAGTTCCCTGCATAAACTGGCCGATACCCTCGGTTTACAGGATCGTGCGGAAACGCATTTGCAGCTTTACCGCGACACTCTGGCGCAGACCCGCGAGCAACTGAAGCCCGTCGCGCAGCAGCCGTTATTGCTGATCACCTTTATCGATACGCGTCATGTGCTGGTGTTTGGTGTGGGCTGCATGTTCGATGAAGTGATGAGCGAACTCGGACTGACCAACGCCTGGCAAGGCGAAGGCAGTTTCTGGGGCAGTGTCTCGGTCGGCGTCGAGCGACTGACCAGCATTAAAAATGCCCGCGTATTGTGTTTCGAACACGACAACGCCGACATGATGGCCGCCGTCGCGAAAACGCCCCTCTGGCAATCCATGCCGTTCGTGCGCGCAAACCAGTTCAGCATCGTGCCTGCCGTGTGGTATTACGGCGCCACTTTCAGCGCGATGAATTTTTGCAAATTGTTAACCCGCACCCTGGGGAAACCCCTATGAGCCGCCGTTCGCTCAGCGTGTCGCTGATCCTTCTGATTATTCTGACGCTGGCCGCCGGTGCGCTCAGCATTTACAACCTGCATCAGCAACTGCCTTATGCGCAGTGGCGCGGCGCATTGTGGCAGCCGGATATCGATAACGTTCAGCAGATGCTTTTCCACTACAGCCTGCTGCCGCGCGTCGCCGTGGCCTTGCTGGCGGGGGCCGGACTGGGGCTGGTCGGTCTGCTGTTCCAGCAGGTTTTACGCAATCCGCTGGCGGAACCCGCGACGCTTGGCGTCTCGGCGGGCGCGCAGCTCGGCCTGACCGTCGCCACGTTGTGGGCGCTGCCGGGCGGGATGATCACTCAGCAGTTTGCCGCCATGGCCGGGGCAGTGGTCATCGGTGCGCTGGTGTTTGGTATCGCCTGGGGCAAACGTATGTCACCGGTCACGCTGATCCTCGCCGGTCTGGTGCTCGGCTTGTATTGCGGTGCGGTGAACGGCCTGATCGGCATCTTCAACTATCAGAACCTGCAAAGCCTGTACATGTGGAGCAGCGGGGCGCTGAACCAGCAGGACTGGGATGTCGCGAATTTCCTGCTGCCGCGCCTGATTATTGTCTGGCTGCTGGCGTTTCTGTTACAGCGGCCGATGACCCTGCTGGGGCTGGATGACGGCGTCGCCAAAAACCTCGGTCTCGGGCTGTCAGCGGCGCGTCTTGCTGTCCTGACGCTGGCGATCCTGATGAGTGCGCAACTGGTCAATGCGGTGGGCATCATCGGCTTTATCGGCCTGTTTGCACCGCTGCTGGCAAAAATGCTCGGCGCGCGTCGTCTGCCTGCGCGCCTTATTCTGGCACCGGTGATCGGTGCGCTGCTGTTGTGGCTCACCGATCAGGTGATGCAGTTTATCACCCCCTTCTGGATGGAAATTCCGACCGGTGCCGCCACGGCGCTGGTGGGCGCGCCGCTGCTGTTATGGTTGCTGCCGCGTCTGCGCAATAACATGACACCGCCGCCGATGGATCAGGGCGACCATGTGCCCGATGAACGTCAGCATCTGGTGCGCTGGGTGTCGCTGGCGCTCGCCGTGCTGTTCCTCGGCCTGATGGTCGCGCTGATGGCCGGACGCAACGCGACCGGCTGGAGCTGGTCAACCGGTGCCGATTTACAGGCGCTGCTGCCGTGGCGCTTACCGCGCGTGCTGGCGGCGCTGGCGGCGGGGGTGATGCTGGCCTCGTCCGGCGTGCTGATCCAGAAACTCACCGGCAACGCGATGGCCAGTCCGGAAGTGCTGGGGATCAGTTCCGGCGCGGCGACCGGCGTGGTGGTGATGATGTTTATCGTGCCGGGCGATGCGTTTGTCTGGCTGTTGCCGGCGGGCAGTGCCGGTGCGGCGCTGACGTTGCTGGTGATTATGGTCACCTCGGGATTGCGCAGTTTCTCTGCCGAACGCATGTTGCTGACCGGTATCGCGCTCAGTACCGCGTTCACCACGCTGATGACGTTATTGCTGGCGAGCGGCGATCCGCGCATGGGCGGCCTGCTGACCTGGCTCTCAGGTTCGACTTATTCTGTCACTGCCGCCACCGCGTGGCGCACGCTGGCTCTGGCTGCGGTCACCATGATGATTGTGCCGTTCTGCCGACGCTGGATTAACATCCTGCCGCTGGGCAGCGTGACGGCGAGATCGGTGGGTCTGGCGCTGACACCCACCCGGGTGGCGATCCTGTTGCTGGCGGCGGTGATGACGGCTGCCGCGACACTGACGGTCGGGCCGCTGAGTTTTGTCGGCCTGATGGCACCGCATATGGCCCGAATGATGGGGTTCCGCAGGGCAATCCCGCAGTGGATGGTCGCCAGTGTGCTTGGCGGTTTGCTGATGGTCTTTGCGGACTGGTGCGGACGGATGATCATCTTCCCGGATCAAATTCCCGCCGGTTTGCTCGCCACCTTTATCGGCGCACCGTACTTTATTTATCTGCTGAGAAAGCAGGCGAAATAGAAAGTTTCAGCGAATAAAAAAGGGAGATGTTGAGAACGGCTCTTTCTTTGGAAGTGGCTTTTTCTCCTCCCCCTTCGCAGGGGAGGGAGTTAATCGTGTTTTGCACTCAGCTGCAATAAAACCTGAACTGATTTTGGTCATGCTCCTCCCCCTGCGAAGGGGGAGGTTGGGAGGGGGGTTTAAATACAAAGCAATGAGTTAAAGCACACTTTGAATTTGGTTTTTGACCTTAATACCCCACCCCAGCCCTCCCCTTCGCAGGGGAGGGAGCTGATCGTGTTCCGCACTCAGCTGCAATAAAACCTGAACTGATTTTGGTCTTGCTCCTCCCCCTTCGCAGGGGAGGAGCCGACTTGACCAGATCTTAAAGCTTAGCGAAACAGCGACGTGCGGCGTCGATGGTGCGCTGGATGTCTTCCTGAGTATGAGCGAGAGACATAAAGCCTGCCTCAAACGCGGAAGGGGCCAGATACACGCCTTCTTCCAGCATCAGATGGAAGAACTTTTTGAAACGCTCAACGTCGCATTTCATCACATCCTGATAGCAGGTCACGGTTTCTGCGTCGGTGAAGAACAGGCCGAACATGCCGCCGACGTGGTTCACCACGAACGGAATGTTTTCTTCCTGCGCCGCCTCCAGCAAGCCTTCTGCCAGTTGGGTGGTGCGCTCCGTCAGGGTCTGATGAACGCCCGGCTGCGCGACCTGCGTCAGACAGGCGATACCCGCTGCCATGGCAATCGGGTTGCCGGAAAGCGTTCCTGCCTGATAGACAGGGCCGGTCGGTGCCAGCGCTTCCATCACGTCACGACGGCCGCCAAAGGCGCCCACCGGCATCCCGCCGCCGATGATTTTGCCCAGACAGGTCAGATCCGGCGTAACGTCGTAGTACTCCTGAGCACCGCCCAGCGCCACACGGAAACCGGTCATCACTTCGTCGATGATCAGCAGTGCGCCGAATTCATCACAAATCTTGCGCAGACCCGGCAGGAATTCCGGCAGTGGCGGCACGCAGTTCATGTTGCCCGCGACCGGCTCAACGATGATACAGGCGATGTCGTCAGGGAATTGTTCGAACGCAGCGCGGACGGAATCCAGATCGTTATACGTACAGGTCAGCGTGTGTTTGGCGAAATCTGCCGGAACGCCCGGGGAGTTCGGCTGGCCGAGGGTCAGCGCGCCGGAACCGGCTTTCACCAGCAGGCAGTCAGCGTGGCCGTGATAGCAGCCTTCGAATTTGACGATTTTATCGCGATGCGTGAAGCCGCGCGCCAGACGGATGGCACTCATCGTCGCTTCGGTGCCGGAGTTCACCATGCGCACCATGTCCATGCTGGGTACCAGACCGGTCACCAGTTCGGCCATTTTCACTTCCATCTCGGTCGGCGCGCCAAAGCTCAGGCCGCGTTCAGCCGCTTCGATCACCGCATTGCGGATGTCGGCATTGTTATGACCAAGCACCATCGGCCCCCATGAACCGACATAATCGATATAGGCTTTGCCATCGGCATCAAACAGGAAAGCGCCGTCAGCGCGCGCGATGAATAAGGGGACGCCGCCGACGCCGGAGAAGGCACGTACCGGCGAGTTAACACCGCCCGGGATTAGCGCTTGCGCCTGCGTGAACAGACTTTCTGACTTACTCATTATTCGGCTCCTGAATTGCTGGGTTCAATATGTCTCGGAAAAATTTATGCGCCCATTCTAGTGAACTGAGCGGCGTTATCAAACCGTAAACCGTACGGCATTTTGTTGCAGATCCTGTCAGGACGGCAATTTGTATGATTAAATTCATTCATCTTCCATAACCTTTTCTGTATATCCCTTTCCGTGATGAATGAATCAGACACTGAAATTTTAGCGGATGCACCGGTGCGTGGCCCCCGCAAACGCAGCGAAATCCTGCGTCTTGTACTGCGCCGTGATAAAACGCCGGTCACCATTTTGCTTGTCGCTGCCGTGGTCGGTACGGTCGCCGGTTTACTCGGCGTGGCGTTCGAGAAGGCGGTGAACTGGGTGATGGCGATCCGGCTTTCCGGGCTGGGCGTCCTCAGCGATTACTGGATCCTGCTGTGGCCGCTGACGTTTGTGTTCTCCGCCGCGCTGGCGATGGTCGGCTACTATCTGGTGCGGCGTTTTGCCCCTGAAGCGGGTGGCTCGGGCATTCCCGAAATTGAAGGTGCGCTGGAGGAGTTGCGGCCGGTGCGCTGGTGGCGGGTGATCCCGGTGAAATTCTTTGGCGGCATGGGCACGCTCGGCGCGGGTATGGTGCTGGGCAGGGAAGGGCCGACCGTACAGATGGGCGCAAACGTCGGGAAAATGATGGTGGATATTTTCCGGCTGCGCAGCGCGGAAGCGCGGCACTCTCTGTTGGCGACGGGCGCAGCAGCGGGGCTTTCTGCGGCCTTCAATGCGCCGCTGGCCGGGATCTTGTTTATCCTCGAAGAGATGCGTTTGCAGTTCCGTTACAGCCTGATCTCGATAAAAGCGGTGTTTATCGGGGTGATCATGTCGAGCATCGTTTTCCGTATTTTTAACGGCGACGGCGCAGTGATTGAAGTCGGCAGGCTGGCGAATGCGCCGCTCAATACGCTGTGGTTGTATCTGGTGTTGGGCATGGTGTTTGGTGTGGTCGGCGTCTGTTTTAACGCCCTGATTTTCCGCACGCAGGACATGTTTGCCCGCGTACATGGCGGAAATCTGCGCAAGATCCTGATTATCGGCGGCATGCTGGGCGGCTTCTGCGGCCTGCTCGGGCTGGTACATCAGGAAGTGACCGGCGGCGGTTTCGCGCTGATCCCGCTGGCGGCCGCAGGAAAATACAGCCTGATGATGCTGCTGGTGATTTTTGTTGTCCGCGTGGTGACCACGCTGCTGTGCTTTGCTTCCGGCGCGCCGGGCGGGATTTTTGCCCCGATGCTGGCGCTCGGAACATTACTCGGTACGGCTTTCGGCACGGCGGCACTGGCGTGGTTCCCGCAATACGGTATTCAGCCCGCCACCTTTGCCATCGCCGGGATGGGCGCGTTATTTGCCGCCAGTGTGCGCGCACCGCTGACCGGGATCGTGCTGGTGCTGGAGATGACCGATAATTATCAGCTGATTTTACCGATGATCATTACCTGTCTCGGCGCGACCTTGCTGGCGCAGTTTTTGGGCGGTAAGCCCTTGTATTCCGCCATATTGACCCGCACCTTACAGAAGCAGGAACGCGAGAATGCTGAAAAAGCGCAGGCAGATGTCGTCGCCGAAGGCATCAATAAGCAGGACAGCGCAGCCAAAAATGCCCATACTTGAAGCATTAACTCAGGTATAAGATAATGAGTATATTATTCAGACAGTCAATCCGGCGGCCTGAACAAATGCGGATTGGGAGTGAGAAATTATGAGTGAAGCATTGTTGAATGAAACAACCGCGTTGCCGTTACAGTTTACTGAGGCCGCTGCGCGTAAGGTGAAAAACCTGATTTCCGACGAAGAAAACCCGAACCTGAAACTGCGCGTGTACATCACCGGCGGCGGTTGCAGCGGATTCCAGTACGGTTTCACCTTTGACGACAAAATTAATGACGGCGACATGACCATCGAAAAAGCCGGTGTGGCGCTGGTGGTTGACCCGATGAGCCTGCAATATCTGGTCGGCGGTTCGGTGGATTACACCGAAGGGCTGGAAGGTTCACGTTTCGTGGTGACTAACCCGAATGCAAAAACCACCTGTGGGTGCGGCTCTTCCTTCAGCATCTGATTACCCTTCAAGCCCGAATGATTTAGGGTAAAGATTTTGTAGAAATTAAAAGCCCGTTTGCTGATAGCAGACGGGCTTTTTTTATGGTCAAACGTTGTGAGGGAAGGGCGCTCAGGTAAGTGAGCATTCACAAGGGGGTTACCATTCGACGGTCACCAGCTTCGAATCCATGCTGATGCCGGGAACGGCGGTGAGCATCATTTCGCTGATGTGGGGCTGCATCATCGTCCGGCTGGCGCAGGTGACGGACGTGCCGCTGTGTGCCGCATCAATCTTGCAACTGGGCAGGATCGTCAGACTGACACCAATCTGGCCGCCCACCATGCCCGCGACAGCAAACAGCGGGCTCAGGGCGAGCAGCGCGCTGAGTAAAAGAGCTTTCATTATTGTTATTCCTGCTGGTGTAGAACGATAAAATCAGCCTGGCTGAAAAGGTTATCGGTCTAAATTTTACGGCCTTTAATCCGGATTTCTTATGATCGGGAAATAAGTCACGTTTTTATCGTGTATCGCGCCGTTATTCTTATTATTTCGTTTGTAATACAAAGAGATAATGTTAAAGCGAGGGCTGGCAACGTACGTAGGATTTTACGCCGGATATGCTACCAGATGACAGGGCAGAATTATTGATTTCGGTTAATAAAGCAACAATTCGGAAAAATGCCATGCCGGTTATTTGCGGGGACAGGGCTAAATAGTTAGTAAGCATTCACCCCTGAGGCAAGGCTGCCAGCTGAGGGCAAAGCTGACGGGCGGCCAGAAGGATCCGCGGCCCCGCACGGCTGAACCAGTCGGCATCCAGCGCAATCACCGGCACGCTGAACAACGAACGCCAGTAATCCTCAATCACCTGTTTTTGTGATTTTCCGCCCGATATAACAATCACCTGCGGATGACGGCTTAAAACCTGTTCCCGGCTGACCTGAGGCCACGGCACACGGCTGTCGGCGAAAATGTTTTTTGCACCACAGACGTCCAGCACTTCGCTTTGCATCGTGGCCGACGAGGCGGTAAACAACGGCTGGGTGCCGAACTGAATAAAGGCCGGAACCGGCTTTTCACGGTGATATTTCAGCTTAAGAGCCTGCCATTGCTGGCGGAAATCGGCGGCGGCGTGTTTTGCCATTTCCGGTGAAGGGCTGTAAATCGCCAGTTGTTCCAGCGCCTGCGCCACCTGCCCGGCATTTTGCGGATCAAGATAAACCACGCGGATGCCCAGCGAAGTGAGCTGATCAAGCGGGCGCTGCGGATTGCCGCCCCGCCAGGCGAGCACCAGATCCGGTTTCAATGTCACGATGCGTTCGACATTGATCCCCTGCCAGTCCGCCACCTGTTCGGTCTTGCTGGCCTGGGGCGGATAATCGGAGTAAGCACTAACTCCGACTAACCGGTCGCCCAGACCGGCAGCGTACGCCAGTTCGGTCAGATTAGGTGCCAGACTGATCACCCGTTGCGCCGGTGTCGCGATAACCGCAGCAGGCATCAGCAGGCAAAGCAACATGAGACAGAACCGGCGCAGTATCACGTAGCGGTTACTCTTCTGACGCGGCCAGAGCAGTCAGCATTGCATCAACCATCAGGGTAGATTGTTGTGCAGCCACCACCAGGAACTCTTCGAAGCTCAGGTGAGATTCACCGTCCGCCACGTCAGAAATCGCGCGAACCACCACGAAAGGTGTGCCAAACAGATGGCATACGTGGCCGATGGCCGCCGCTTCCATTTCGACAGCAGCCACCTGCGGGAAGGTGGCACGGATGCGTGCCAGCGGCGCAGCGCCGTTGATGAAAGCATCGCCGCTGCACACCAGACCGCGTACGGCGTTCAGGTTCAGTTCACGGATGCAGTTTTCAGCCAGCGCAATCAGTTCAGGATCGGCGGTGAAGGCGGGCGGGCAACCGGCCATCTGACCCGGCTCATAACCAAATGCGGTGACGTCGGCATCGTGATAACGCACTTCGTCCGATACCACGATATCGCCCACTTTCAGCGTTTTCGCCAGACCGCCTGCGGAACCGGTATTGATCACCACGTCAGGGCGGCAATGTTCCAGTAACAGCGTGGTGCCCATGGCGGCAGACACTTTACCGATGCCGGATTTCAGCAGCGCCACGTCCACGCCGTTTAACTGGCCGGTGTAGATTTCGCAGCCTGCACGTTCGATGGTCTGACGGTTAATGATTTTGTCGCGCAGCAGGGTCACTTCCTGCTCCATTGCGCCGATGATGCCTACTTTCATATAAATACTCGCAGATGTGGGTGGAATGAGCCGCAGCGGGTGCGGAATTGAAGGTTTAATCACGAAAACAATGCGCGATAGTCTATCATGGCTAGTGACAAGAGATAATGCGTTTGGGATGCGGGTTTGTAACGCAACCGCGTGTCACTTAGACGCGTGAGTGGCTGAAAAGGTGGGAAATCATGTCCGGGATCGATTTTAAAGCGAAATTCAATTTTCAACGCCCTTTCAGTGCCACGATCGAGGCGCGCGATGCCTATGACGTCGTCCGTCAGTTTGAAAGCGATCGCGGGCGGATTATTAACTCCGCCGCCATCCGCCGCCTGCAACAAAAGACGCAGGTGTTCCCGCTGGAGAAAAACGCCGCCGTCCGCAGCCGCCTGACCCATTCCCTGGAAGTTCAGCAGGTGGGGCGTCACATCGCCAAAGAAATTTTGCACCGTCTGCGCCGTCAGGGAAAGCTTGAGGCTTACGGGCTGGACGACGTGACCGATCCCTTTGAAAGCGTGGTGGAAATGGCGTGTCTGATGCATGACATCGGCAACCCGCCGTTCGGCCATTTCGGCGAATCTGCCATTAACAACTGGTTCGCCAGACGCATGGATACCGCCGGATGTGGCGAAACGCCGCCGGAAACCGATGCCTGTCTGGTCGCCTGTCTGCGCCTGACGTCCGGCGACGTTGAACTGAACCGCCTGCGCAGCAAAATCCGCTATGACCTGTGCAATTTTGAAGGCAACGCGCAGGCTATCCGGCTGGTGTTTACGCTGCTGAAACTCAATCTCACCTACAGCCAGACCGCCTGCATCCTGAAATACACCCGTCCGGCGTATTCGCTGAGCAAACTGCCATCGCATGATTATCTGATGAAAAAGCCAGGGTTTTATCTGGCGGAAGAACCTTTCATCAAAAAAATGCGCAGCGAGCTGGATCTGGGGGAATTTAACCGTTTTCCACTGACTTACATTATGGAAGCGGCCGATGACATTTCTTACTGTATTGCAGATCTGGAAGATGCGGTGGAGAAAAGTATTTTCAGCGTGGATCAGCTATATAAGTATCTGTGCCGCGAATGGGGCGAGATCGGCAAAAACGACTTCTTCGATAAAGTGGTACGTACCGCCTACGAAAAAATGGATAACGCCAAAACGTTCCGTAATCCGGTGGATTACTTCTTTATGGAACTGCGCGTGCAGACCGTCAAGCAACTGGTGCCGCATGCGGCCCGCCGGTTCATTGATAATATAGAAGATATTTATCAGGGCACCTTTAATCACGCGTTACTTGAAGATGACAGTCAGGCCAACCGGTTGTTAGAAATTTATAAAAGCGTGGCCTTCAAACAGGTATTCAACCATCCCGAAGTGGAAGAGCTGGAATTACAAGGCTACCGGGTGATCAGCGGATTGCTGGATATTTACAGCCCGCTGCTGGATATGCCGCTGACCGATTTTACTCAGCTGGTTCAGGAAGATACGCACCGGAAATATCCGATAGAAACCCGTCTGTTGCATAAGATTTCTGCCAAACACCGTCTGGCCTACAACAATGCGGTGGCGGCGCTGGAAGGATTACCGGTGGCGGAACATGCCGCGCAGGAATTTTATTACCGGGCGCGAATGATTCAGGATTATATCAGCGGAATGACCGACCTTTATGCGTATGATGAATACAGAAGACTCATGGCTGCGGAATAGTCCTCATTAAAAGGAAAGTTTAAATGTCTTTAATTTTCTTTACGGAACTGTCTGAAAAAACGCCATTTGTAAATGCTGACAATACTTTTTTACCATTGTCAGATCGACCCTGATGAACTTCACGCTATTAATACCCTCTCAGTATCACGACTACCAAGCAATGCGACTATTTTGGTTGCCACAATAATTTTAAGAGATCCTGAAAAATGAAAAAATCGAGTTTATTCCTCAGCGCATTAGCGTTAAGTATCAGTATGGCAATGGCCCCGGTTTCTTCTGCGCTGGCGGCCGAAACGGCGTCTTCCAGCACGACGCAGCTGCCAAGTCTGGCACCGATGCTTGAGAAAGTGATGCCGTCCGTGGTGAGCGTTAACGTCGAAGGCAGCGCACCGGTGAAAACACCGCGTATGGGCCAGCAGTTCCAGCAGTTCTTTGGTCAGAATTCACCGCTGTGTCAGGACGGTTCGCCGTTCCAGGGCTCGCCGGTTTGTCAGGGCGGCGGTCAGGGTCCAGATGGTCAGCCCGCACCTGAGCAGAAAGAAGATTTCCGTGCGCTGGGTTCCGGCGTGATCATTGATGCCGATAAAGGTTATGTGGTCACCAACAACCACGTGGTGGATAACGCCACCAAAATCAGCGTACAGCTTAACGATGGCCGTAAGTTCGACGCGAAAGTGATCGGCAAAGATCCGCGTTCTGACATTGCAGTGATCCAGTTACAAAATGCGAAAAACCTGACGGCCATTAAAATGGCGGATTCCGAGCAGCTGCGCGTCGGCGATTACACCGTGGCGATCGGTAACCCGTACGGTCTGGGTGAAACCGTGACCTCCGGTATCGTTTCTGCGCTGGGACGTTCCGGCCTGAACATCGAAAACTACGAGAACTTCATCCAGACGGATGCGGCGATCAACCGCGGTAACTCCGGCGGTGCGCTGGTGAACCTCAACGGTGAACTGATCGGCCTGAATACCGCGATCCTGGCACCGGACGGCGGCAACATCGGTATCGGTTTTGCGATCCCAAGTAACATGGTGAAAAACCTGTCCAAACAGATGATCGAATTCGGTCAGGTGAAACGTGGCGAACTGGGCATCATGGGTACCGAGCTGAACTCTGAACTGGCGAAAGCCATGAAAGTGGACGCCCAACGTGGCGCATTCATCAGCCAGGTGATGCCGAAATCTGCGGCTGAAAAAGCGGGCATCAAAGCCGGTGACGTGATCCTGAGCATGAACGGTAAACCGATCAGCAGCTTCGCTTCGTTCCGTGCGGATATCGGCACCATGCCAATCGGCACCAAAGTCACCCTCGGCCTGCTGCGTGAAGGCAAACCGATGAACGTGGACGTGACCATTGAGCAAAGTACTCAGACACCTAAAGTCGAATCCGGCAACATTTACACCGGTATCGAAGGGGCGGAACTGAGCAACGGCGCAGCGGGCGACCAGAAAGGCGTGAAAGTGGATGACGTGAAAGCCGGTTCTACCGCCGCGCGCATCGGCCTGAAAAAAGGCGACGTGATCCTGGGCGTGAATCAGCAGAAAGTCGCCAATCTGGGCGAACTGCGTAAAATTCTCGACACCAAGCCAAACGTTCTGGCGCTGGATATTCAGCGTGGCGACACCTCGATTTACCTGCTGGCGCAGTAATTTCTGCCCGCAGTGTCCCGACAAGAAGCACGCTCCGGCGTGCTTTTTTTTGTCTGCTGTTCAGCGTTTCCCACCCATGACCGGTTTTTTGCAGGCAAGTCTGGGCATTTGCTTAAAAATGTGACTTTACCCGCAACTTCAACAGGCGCTTTCGCTCTTTGGGCATTTGCATAATGTATGGCCGTCCCGGCCTGAGTATGCTGTTTTTACAACGATAAAACAGGCAAGGCAGGGGCTCCATGTCGGCGTATCATCTCGATGCAAAGCTGGCGCAACAAATTGTTGCCCGCACAATGCAAATTATTGATAGTAATGTGAATGTCATGGATGGCCGCGGAAGGATTATCGGCAGTGGCGACGACCAGCGCCTTGGTGAATTGCACGAAGGGGCTTTACTGTCTATTTCGCAGGAACGTATTGTCGATATCGACGAAGGCGTGGCAAGGCATTTGCACGGTGTGCGTCCGGGCATCAACCTGCCGCTGCGTATTGATGGCCAGATCGTGGGCGTCATTGGTCTGACGGGCAATCCGTCTCAGTTGCGCCAGTACGGCGAACTGGTGTGTATGACCGCCGAAATGATGCTCGAACAGGCGCGTTTGCTGCATATGCTGGCGCAGGACAGCCGTCTGCGTGAAGAACTGGTGCTGAATTTGATCCGCGTGGACGAGCTTTCTCCGGCGCTGATGGAATGGGCGCAGCGTCTGGGCATCGACCTGAACCGGCCGCGCGTCGCTGCGGTGGTGGAGGTCGACAGCGGCCAGTTGGGTGTCGATTCCGCGATGGCCGAGCTGCAACAGCTGCAAACCCTGCTGACCACGCCGGAACGTGACAACCTGATCGCCATTGTCTCCCTCACCGAAATGGTGGTGCTGAAACCGGCGCTGAACAGCTACGATCGCTGGGATCCGGACGGCCACCGCCAGCGCATCGATCATCTGCTTTCCCGCATGACCGAAACCGGTCGTCTGCGCGTGCGCATTTCCCTCGGTAACTTCTTTACCGGCCCCGGCAGCATCGCCCGTTCGTACCGCACCGCGCGCACCACCATGACCGTCGGTAAACAGCGGATGCCGGAACAACGCTGCTATTTCTATCAGGATCTGATCCTGCCGGTGCTGCTCGACAGTCTGCGCGGCGGCTGGCAGGCCGACGAACTGGTGCGTCCGCTGGCCCGTCTGAAAGCCACTGACGGCAACGGATTATTGCGCCGCACGCTGACCTCGTGGTTCCACAATAATGTGCAGCCGACCGCCACCTCGAAAGCCCTCTATATTCACCGTAATACGCTGGAATATCGCCTCAACCGCATCTCTGAATTAACCGGCCTGGATCTGGGGAATTTCGACGATCGTTTATTGCTGTATGTCGCGCTGCAATTAGATAACGACCAGCTGTGACAGCCATCACAGCTGTTTCATTTTTTGTGAAACAACTCGCATGGCGCTGGGCATATGCCTCAGGATAAATGCAAAGGACGGTTCAAGCCTGTTGTATTGCCCAATGAGTAAAAGGAATGTTGTTCATATACTGGCTGCGTTCCTTCCTCTCTGAACCCTACAGTTCTGTGAATGGAATGACTTTTATCTCTGTGTAGAGGCGTTGTCATTAATTCCGGAGAACACCATGGAAACTACCATTTCATCAGCCAGTGCCGTCAAAAAAAGAACTAACGCGCGCTACTGGATAGTGGTGATGTTATTTATTGTCACCTCATTTAATTACGGCGATCGTGCCACGTTATCCATTGCCGGTTCGGCGATGGCCAAAGATATCGGACTGGATTCCGTCGGGATGGGCTATATCTTCTCGGCATTTTCCTGGGCGTATGTGATCGGGCAAATACCCGGTGGCTGGCTGCTGGATAAATTCGGCTCGAAAAAAGTGTATTTCTACAGCATTTTCATCTGGTCGTTGTTCACCCTGTTGCAGGGCTTCGTCGATGTCTTCAGCGGCTTCGGCATTGTCGTTTCGCTGTTTGCCTTACGTTTTCTGGTCGGTCTGGCCGAAGCGCCTTCCTTCCCCGGCAACAGCCGTATCGTCGCGGCCTGGTTCCCGGCTCAGGAACGCGGCACCGCTGTATCAATTTTTAACTCCGCGCAGTACTTCGCCACGGTAATTTTCGCCCCGATCATGGGCTGGCTGACGCATGAAGTGGGCTGGTCACACGTCTTCTTCTTTATGGGCGGTCTGGGGATCGTACTGAGTTTCATCTGGCTGAAAGTGATCCACGATCCGAAAGATCATCCGGGCGTGAATCAGGCGGAACTCGATTACATGGAAGCCGGTGGCGCACTGATCAACATGGATCAGAAGACCACCAAAAAAGCCGTCGTCAAAGGCGAAAAAGCCTTCCAGCTTAAACAATTACTGAAATCACGCATGATGATTGGCATCTACATCGGCCAGTACTGCATCAATGCGCTGACCTACTTCTTCATCACCTGGTTCCCGGTGTATCTGGTGCAGGCGCGCGGCATGTCGATCCTCAAAGCGGGCATGGTGGCCTCGGTGCCGGCAATTTGCGGCTTCCTCGGCGGCGTACTGGGCGGGGTTATTTCCGACTGGCTGATGCGCAGAACCAACAACCTGACGCTGTCGCGCAAGGCACCGATTGTGATCGGTATGCTGCTGTCGATGTCGATGATCTTCTGCAACTACGTCAGCACCGAATGGATGGTGGTCGGCATTATGGCCTTCGCCTTCTTCGGCAAAGGGCTGGGCGCATTGGGCTGGGCAGTGATGGCCGACACCGCACCGAAAGAAATCAGCGGGCTGAGCGGCGGGCTGTTCAACATGTTCGGTAACGTCTCCGGCATCATCACCCCCATCGCCATCGGCTACATTATCGGCACCACCGGTTCCTTCAACGGCGCGCTGATTTATGTCGGCATCCACGCGCTGCTCGCCGTGGTCAGCTACCTGTTTATTGTCGGAAAAATCGAACGCATCCAGCTTCGCCCGTATGCCGTTACCGGCACAGTAAAAGGAGAAAGATGATGAGTACGCGATCCTCGCCGGTCATCACGGATATGCAGGTTATTCCGGTGGCAGGGCATGACAGCATGCTGATGAATATCGGGGGCGCGCACGGCGCTTACTTCACCCGCAATATCGTGATCCTCAAAGACAGCGCCGGAAATACCGGCGTCGGCGAAGCGCCGGGCGGAGAAGTCATTTACAACACGCTGGTGGAAGCCATTGCGCAGGTGAAGGGTCAGGAAGTGGCGCGCATGAACCGGCTGGTGCATCAGATCCACGCCGGTAATCAGTCGTCGGATTTTGATTCTTTCGGCAAAGGCGCGTGGACGTTTGAACTGCGGGTGAACGCCGTCGCGGCACTGGAAGCCGCGCTGCTGGATCTGATGGGCAAATTCCTCGGCGTGCCGGTGTGCGAACTGCTCGGGCCGGGCAAACAGCGTGATGAAGTGACGGTGCTCGGTTATCTCTTTTATATCGGCGACCGGCAGAAAACCGATTTGCCGTATCAGGAAGGCGAGCGCGGCACGCACGACTGGTATCACCTGCGTCATCAGGAAGCGATGAACAGTGAGGCGGTGGTGCGGCTGGCGGAAGCGGCGCAGGATCGTTATGGCTTCAAAGATTTCAAACTCAAAGGCGGCGTGCTGCTGGGCGAACAGGAGATCGACGCGATCAAGGCGCTGGCAAAACGTTTTCCCGATGCGCGAATTACTGTCGATCCGAACGGCGCGTGGCTGCTGGATGAAGCCATCGACCTGTGCAAAGACCTGCATGGGATCCTCAGTTACGCCGAAGATCCGTGCGGCGCGGAGCAGGGCTTTTCCGGCCGCGAGGTGATGGCCGAATTCCGCCGCGCGACAGGCTTACCGGTCGCGACCAACATGATCGCCACCAACTGGCGTGAGATGCAGCACGCGGTGATGTTGCAGTCGGTGGATATCCCGCTGGCGGATCCGCATTTCTGGACCCTGCACGGTGCGGTGCGCGTCGCGCAACTTTGCGACGAATGGGGCCTGACCTGGGGCTGCCATTCGAATAACCATTTTGATATTTCGCTGGCGATGTTTACCCATGTTGGCGCGGCCGTACCGGGTAAACCGACTGCGATAGACACGCACTGGATCTGGCAGGAAGGCAACCAGCGCCTGACCAAAGAGCCGCTGCAAATTGTGAACGGGAAAATCAAAGTGCCAGAAAAACCGGGGCTGGGCGTGGAGATCGACATGGATCAAATCCATCGCGCCCACGAGTTACACCGGAAATTGCCGACCGGCGCGCGTAACGATGCCGCCGCGATGCAGTATCTGATCCCCGGCTGGACATTCGATCGCAAGCGCCCGGCCATGGGGCGCGGTTAACGGAATCTGACGTTACTAAGGAGTAAGCATGACCTCTTCATCTACACCTAAAATTGTCTCCATGCAGGTGATCCCGGTTGCCGGACACGACAGCATGTTGCTGAATCTCAGCGGTGCGCATGCGCCGTTTTTCACCCGTAACATCCTGATCCTCAAAGACAGCAGCGGTAACACCGGCGTCGGTGAAGTACCGGGCGGTGAGAAAATCCGTCAGACGCTGGATGATGCCGCGTTGCTGGTGACCGGCAAAACGCTGGGTGAATACAAGAATGTGATGACGGCGGTGCGCGAAAAATTCGCTGACCGCGATGCCTCCGGCCGGGGTTTACAGACCTTCGATTTACGCACCACCATTCATGTCGTGACGGCGATTGAAGCCGCGATGCTGGACTTGCTCGGTAAGCATCTGGGCGTCACCGTGGCGTCATTGCTGGGCGACGGACAGCAGCGCGATGAAGTCGAAATGCTTGGCTATCTGTTCTACGTCGGCGACCGCAACAAAACCTCGCTGGGCTATCAGAGCCAGCCGGATGACCGCTGTGACTGGTATCGTCTGCGCCATGAAGAAGCGCTGACACCGGCGGCAGTGGTGCGTCTGGCGGAAGCGGCGTATGACAAATACGGCTTTAACGATTTCAAACTGAAAGGCGGCGTTCTGGCAGGCAGTGAAGAGGCCGAAGCCGTGACGGCGCTGGCGCAGCGGTTCCCGCAGGCGCGCATTACCCTTGATCCCAACGGGGCCTGGTCGCTGAATGAAGCGATCGCACTGGGTAAACAACTGCGCGGCGTGCTGGCGTACGCCGAAGATCCGTGCGGCGCAGAGCAGGGCTTCTCCGGGCGTGAAGTGATGGCGGAATTCCGTCAGGCAACCGGCCTGCCGACCGCCACCAATATGATCGCCACCGACTGGCGTCAGATGGGGCATACCATCCAGCTGAAATCCGTGGATATTCCGCTGGCGGATCCGCATTTCTGGACCATGCAGGGGTCGGTGCGCGTGGCGCAAATGTGTCACGAATGGGGGCTGACCTGGGGCTCGCACTCCAACAATCACTTTGATATTTCGCTGGCGATGTTCACGCAGGTGGCGGCGGCGGCACCGGGCAAAATCACCGCCATCGACACCCACTGGATCTGGCAGGAAGGCAATCAGCGCCTGACCAGAGAACCGTTGCAGATCAAAGGCGGTAAGGTGCGTGTGCCGGAACAGCCGGGTCTGGGCGTAGAGCTGGATATGGATCAGGTAATGAAGGCGCACGAGCTGTACAAAGGCATGGGGCTGGGCGCGCGTAACGATGCGCAGGGCATGCAGTTCCTGGTGCCGGACTGGACGTTTGATCCGAAAAGGCCGTGTCTGGTGCGCTGATCATCGGCGGGATCCGCACCCTTAAAAAAGCCTCTCGCATGAGAGGCTTTTTACGTTCAGAAGGCCAGATCAGCTGCGGGCGTGTGCCGCCGCCTTTTCAATTTGCTCATCAGACGGGCGTACGCCGGTATACAGCACGAACTGCTCGACGGCCTGCAAGGTGGCGACTTCCGCACCGGTGATCACTTTTTTGCCGTGTTCACGGCCATAGCGGATCAGCGGGGTTTCTGCCGGCAGCGCGACGACGTCAAAGACGATGCTGGTGCGGTCAATCACCGCCGGTTCAAAGGCCAGCGAATCGGCTTCCGGGCCACCGGCCATGCCGATGGGCGTGACGTTCACCACCATATCGACGGCCAGATCACCGACGTCGGCTTTCCATTCGTAACCGTATTCTTCCGCCAGCGCGCGGCCATTGGCTTCGTTACGGGCAATGATATAGCCCTTTTTGAAACCGGCATCACGGATGGCCGCGACCACCGCTTTACCCATGCCGCCGCTGCCGCGCAGGGCGAAAACGGCGTCACGCGGCACCTGATGGCTGTCGAGCAGACGGGCGACGGCAATATAATCGGTGTTGTAAGCGCGCAGGAAACCGTCGTCATTGACGATAGTATTCACGGACTGAATGGCGGTGGCGGAAGGGTCCAGCTCATCGAGGAACGGAATGCAGACTTCCTTGAACGGCATCGAGACTGCGCAGCCGCGAATACCCAGCGCGCGCACGCCTTTCACGGCGGCTTCGATGTCTTTGGTGGAAAAGGCTTTGTAGACGAAGTTCAGGTCTAACGCCTGATAAAGGCTGTTATGAAAACGGGTGCCGAAATTTCCCGGACGACCGGAAAGGGACATACACAGCTGTGTATCTTTATTAATTTCCCGACTCATGATGCTCTCCTGAAAGGGCTTATTGATCTTACTGAACCTTAGCTGAAACGATCCGCCCCGACAATCTGAGTCTGTCTCAAATCGGCTGTTATACTTAACACAGGCATGAACGCGGAGGCTGACATGAATTTGGATCTTTTTGATCATCCCGATTTTCACCCGAACTGGCGGGAAGATCTGTGCCCCGGCGCGGTAGTGTTACGCGGTGCGGCGCTGGCAGAAGATGTGACGTTACTGGCGGAGATCGACCGCATCGCCGGTCTGGTGCCTTTTCAGTATCGCGCCACGCCGGGCGGTTACGCGATGTCGGTAGCGATGACAAATTGCGGCGATGTCGGCTGGGTGACGGACCGGGCGGGGTATCGCTATCAGGCCGTCTCGCCGGAAAGCCATCAGCAATGGCCGCCGATGCCGGACCTGTTTCGCCAGCTTGCGGTAAACGCCGCAGAGCAGGCGGGATTTCCCGGTTTCGCGCCCGATGCGTGCCTGATCAACCGCTATCAGCCGGGCGCAAAAATGAGCCTGCATCAGGATAAAGACGAGCACGATTTTGGCCAGCCGATTGTCTCGGTCTCGCTGGGCTTACCGGCGGTATTTCAGTTTGGCGGTATGGAACGCAGCGACAAAACGCAGCGTGTGCCGCTGATGCACGGCGATATTGTGGTGTGGGGCGGCCCGTCGCGGCTGCGTTATCACGGCGTATTGCCGCTGAAAGCGGGCGAGCATCCGCTGACCGGTCAGTACCGGTTTAACCTGACTTTCAGAAAAGCAACGTAAAACGGGGTGATCAGGCCGTAAAGCACAGGACTTTGTCCTCATTCTGCTTTACACTGCCGCCCTGCAAAAACTGACATGTTGAATAAATAATTACTTAGGCGGTAAGCGATGAACGGCGTAATCACAACCTGGTTTGAAGATAAAGGTTTCGGTTTTATCAAAGATGAAAACGGCGATAACCGTTATTTCCACGTGATTAAAGTTGCAAACCCTGAGCTGATTAAGAAAGATGCGACAGTGACCTTTGAGCCGACCACCAACAACAAAGGGCTTTCCGCCTTTGCGGTGAAGGTCGAGCCGGAAAGCAAATACATCTTTATTGCCGGTGAGCGCATCAAAATCACCAGCATCAAATCCTTCCTGGCCTTCAATGAAGAAGTGCCTGCGGAAACCAAGATCGACAAAGAAAACGCGGTACTTTCCGTCGGGCTGCTGATGAACCGTATCCGCCCGCAGGAAGAAGAGAAAAAAGCCGAAACCCGCACCATGAAAAAGCTGCTGATCACCACTTTCCAGAACAGCACTTATGTTTTCACCGAAGACGAAATCGACGTGGATGCGACGGTCAAAACGCTGAAAGCTCTGTAATCTCCTGCCTTAAAACCGGTGCGCATCCGCCGCACCGGGTCTGTTTCTCCCTTTATTAATACGTCACCGTGACCGTGACCGTGTCGCTGTAGTTCCCGGCGGGCTGATTGCTTTGCGCCAGATTCACCGACGCGGTGTACGGGAACGATTGTGATGTGCCGGTCCCGGTCGCGCTGCTGTTGGTGGCGGCCGTCCAGACCGTACTGTCGCCCTTAAAGATCTGATATTGCAGATAACTGGTGGTGCTGCCGACGGTGGACGCCATCTGACGGTACTGGCCGGAGCCCGGCACGCTGCTGGTCAGGTTAACGGAATAACTGGCGTTCAGCGTACAGCGCACACTGATGGTATTCGCCACCACCGTCGTCAGACCGGAAGGCAGGGCCGCGCTGCCAAAACCAACGTTCGGCGCACTGTCGATATAGCAAAAATTAGTGACGTTGAGCGTCAGGTTGACGTTGCCACTGACATTGCCGGTATCGGCGATACACAGCAACGTGCCGACGGCCACCGAGCAGATGTTCCATCTCCAGGCGATAGGGACGGTATCGGTATAGATGCCCGCCGCCAGATTGGACAGCGTTTGGGGCATGACATACAGGGGCAACGTACCGTTCGGCCCGGAGAACAATCCCAGTAATCCCAGGGCGGTGGTGCTGCTCCAGCTAATCACATCGCCCTGGTTATACACCGTGCCGCAACTGCCGTCTTTACACAGGCTGTAAGGCAGATACTGGTTGGTCGCTGCGCTGTACAGGCGCGGCTGCGAGCCGCTCGGATGCAGTGTGGCGCCAATGGTGGCGGTGATGGTGTTGGTGCCGCCGATACTCAGCAACGGGCCGGTGCAACTTAAGCCGCTGCCGCCTGCGGTCACCAGCGGCGAAGAGCTGACGGCAAAGGAATTTTGAGTGCCCAGCGTGATGGTGGTGGCCGCCGTGGTGCATCCCGCCCGCGCCAGCGATGTCGCACCCAGCAACAGCATCAGCAGTAATCCCTGCGTTATCCACCGCCTGAAAATTCTCATGATTTATCTCCTGCCGTTGCGCCACCCGGACATGCCAGCGGGCCAACCTGCTCAATGCTGTGATGATGGGGATCCAGGGTGAAACTGACCCGGCATACCGAATGATCTTCCTGCTGAATGTTCAGCACGTTGTTTTCCTGTAAGTGAGAGAAATACACCAGCCCGTCGTACCCGGTGACGGTGGTCTGCTGCGTATTTTGCTCTGTCACCAGCGTCCCCAGCTTCAGCGGTTGTCCGGCGGCGTCATGCAGGGTGATATTGGCGGACAGCACTTTCTCGACATTGAATTTCACCACCACGCCGCTGCCTTGCTTCACGGCGATGCGGTCATTGACGTTATTGGCGACCACGTCGGCAGGCAGCGGCAGGGTGTCGATTTCCACTTTGGCCGGATAATACGAACTGACGGTTGGGATCAGCAGGTGGCCGTTTTTATCGGTTTTGCCCATTTTCTGATTCTCGAACAGCACCGGAACCTCGGCGTAATGGTCGGTATCCACCACGATAAAGGCATCATTGATCTTGTCTGACAGGAACCAGTCGTTCGCCATAAACACCACGGATCCGCTCAGATCGGCCCAGTTGGTGTAATCGCCCTGATTGCCGTAGAAGCCGCCCTGGATCGTGGCGTAATGGGATTTCCAGGTCGCATCGGCCTGCTGATACGGATTGTTGCCGCCGCTGTAAGCCAGATTCCAGCCCAGGCCGCCGTCGGTGGGCGTCGCCTTGCTGGCGCCAATTTGTTCCTGATAATTGCCCGAGCTGTCACGTTGCACACCGGCATTCATATTGATGTTGGTGCCAATCGGAATGATGAACTGCAACTGCGCGCTGTAGCCGGTATCGCCCAGCGTTTTGTTGAGCGATAAAAACATACTGCTTTGCCCCCACAGCGAGCGGCTGTAGGAGAAATTCACCAGCCGGGTATGCGAATTGTCGTAGGCTTCGACGTCGTAATAGCCGATACCCATGGTGCCGTTGGCGGATCCGAACGGCGATGTGCTGAAGGTGATCTGATCGGCCTGACGGCTTAACCGCGTGTCGCTGGTGTAGGAGGTAATGTCCTGATAACCCACGGTACGTTTCGAGCGCAGCGCCGAAAGGCTGAAAAGGGTCGAATAGTACGAATAGCCGAGCGTGTACTGGCTGCCGTCTTTTTTATCGGTGACATTTTCGCCCAGCGGATTATCGATTTGTCCGCTGGAGTCCGGAATGCCCGGCGTCTGACCGTTGGGATAACCGTTCGGATTGTTGAGCTGATTATTGCTGTCCACCGGCGGATGGTTCGCCTTACTCTGGCTGCCTGAAATACTCAGCGTCCCCCAGGTGCCCACCGCGACATCCGCCCCCAGACCGCCCAGCGCCAGACCTTGCGTCAGTTCGGTATGGCCGGACAGCGTCAGATAATTGCTCAGCCCGTAACGGTAAATGCCACTGAACGCGCCATCGGAATAATCCCCGTTGGTCACGCCATAATTGTTACGCACCGCACCGAGTGAAAAATCGAAATCACTGAGATTTTTGCGCAGCAGGGTGTTGGAAACATAAAAGGGAACGCTGGTGGAAACCTGCCGCCCGACCGCATCGGTGGTGACAATCGTCGCCTCACCGGCCCCGTTGATATAAGGCACGTTGGTCAGGGTGAACGGCCCGGAATTCAGGTTATTGCTGCTGGCCTTATAGCCGTTGAGGAACAGATCGACAGTGGTCGGCACCGCCGCCGTGCCGCTGTATTGCAGCAACGGATAAGTGACCAGGTCCGGGCGCACACCGAAGTTACGGCTGATACGCACACCGCCCATGCGTGCCGAGTTACTCCACGTCAGGGAATCGCTGACGAAATCCCCGACCTGATAGCTGATCAGGTTTTTCTCGTCGGTAAACCGCCAGAACGTGTCGTAGCGCAGATAGCCGTCCTGCGTCGTCTGGTCGCCGTTGCTGTTGGGGACGTTATCGATGTTGTAGCGGTATGTGCCGGTATTGGTGATCAGCCCGAGATTGCTGAATAAACGCTGCTCCATCCAGGTGGCGATAGATTTCGCGCCGCCCGGCGGATCGGTGTAATAGGCATCGTAGTTAAACAACAGTCCGGTGCTGCTTTTCGACGGCGTGTAGTTCATCAGCGGGTCGCCGCTGACATTCTGGTTCGGCAGCCAGGCATCCGGCACGTTTAACACCAGTTGCTGGCTGGCCGAATCGTATTTCGCTTTGACGTCCGGCAGTTCGCCGACGTTGATCAGCCCCTGCTGGCCGTTAATGTGGATATGGTTTTTTGCCAGCACACCCGCTTCAACAAAGTAGGCGTTATTGCGGTACGTCACCGGCACCACCTGATTATCCGTCTGGCCGTTGACCACAATCGACAGATAAAACATGGCGTCCGTGACCACCGGTGCCGCACGCGGGGCATCGGGCAGCGAGGAATATTCCTGTGCCTGCGCGCTGAACGTACTCAGGCATAACAGGCACAGGCTTCCCCGGAACAACAGCGGTCGTTGATGACCTGCACGGGGAAGGCGTCTGATGGGCATCCGTTGCGGCTCCTGCTGTTACTGGCCGCGCGGGATGACAATCGGTGTCGTGTTATCGGCAATCTGCGCATTCAGCTGCGCGCCCGGCGTCACCCCGGCAGGCACCGCCCAGCGCATTTTTTGCCCCGGCAGCACATACCCCATAAAGCCGCCGACCATGGTTTTCACACCCTGTTTCTGATTGCCGTTAGCCGACCAGAACACGTTGCTCAGCCGCGCATGCACGATGCCGGTATTGCGCACCTGCAAATAGGTTTTACCGCCGTCGGATACCGTCTGCCACGTCAGGATCGGGCGCGTTGCGGTGTCAGGATCACGTTTCATATCCGCGCGGTCATTGGTCCACAAACTGCCGCCATCCATAAACAACGGCAGCAGATAACGCATCTGCAATTGCAGCCCGACCACGGCTTTGTCCTTGCCCTCACCGGCGCTGTTCAGCGGCGACGGGATTTCATCAATGATAATGCGGTACGCCTGCTCGGTATTGGCCGGTACCGGCGTATTGCGGATAAGCCTGATCAGCTGGCGTTGCCCCGGCGGTACGGTCGCGAAAGGCGGGCTGGCGACCACGTTGGTCTGATCGGCATACTTTTCATTGTAATTTTCCTGCTTCCAGGCCAGCACCCGCACCTGCAAGGAGACCGGCTCCGCGCCCCGGTTTTCCAGCCACAGGGCGGATCCGTTCTGATCGGATTCAATAATCTGGTACACCGGCCAGACCAGCACCGAACTGGCGGCCTGCGCGGTCACGGAGGAAAGCAGTGCACAACCCAGTGCGGCGGCAGAGAAAAGGCGGGAAAGGGTCGGGCGTAAAAACAGTCTCTTCATGGTTTCATATCCTGATGATTCAATACGTTAACGTTACGGTGACGGTATCGGTATAAGTCCCGGCGGAAGGCAGGGTGGTCACAGCGTATAAACGGGCATAAACCGGATAGGTTTGCGTGGTACCCGGAAAACTGGGGATGGACATCACCAGCGTGCCGTTGCCCCAGACCAGGCTGCGGGCGGCATCGCGGAAAAGCTGGTAGCCCAGCTGATCGGTATTGGTGGTGTTTTGCATAAAGCGGCGCGTGGCGGTGCCGCCGTGGGTGCCGTAATCCATGGCAATACTGACGGAGGTGCCCGGCGTACAGGTCACCACCACCGAGCCTGCGCCGGTGCTGCTGACGGTATCGACGTTGCTGGTGATGGACGACATGGAGCCGAAATTGAGGGTGCCGAGGTTGGAGGTCGGGCTGGACAGCGAGCTGCCGAAGGCACAGCCGTTGGTGAGGGAGGCCGAAACGGTAAAGGCGGCGACCGCCGTGTCGGCATTCGCCGTGCTGCACGGTATCAGCGGCACAAGCAGCATCAGCCATAGCGGCGAAATGCGCAGACGCCCGGACATAGCCACCTCTACCAGGATACGGTGACATTCACCGTATCCTGATAAACCCCGGCGGCGGGCGTGGTTTGCGCCGGAACGCGGCCATAAACCGTGCTCCACTGATCCGCACCGTTACCTGTGCCGCTGACGCCGGTGGTGTTGTCCCAGACGGTGGTACGCGCCGCCGTGGTGTAGAGATTGTATTGCAGGGTGGCGGCGCTGTTGGTGGTGTTAACCATCCGGCGCGCAGTAACCACGCCGCTGCTGCCGCCATCCATCACGATTTTGTAGGTCAGGCCGGTCACGCATTTGACGCGGATCGATCCCGCCAGCTGGGCGCTGGTGGCGTTGATGGCGCTGGTGAGTGAGGCGTAATTGCCAAAATTCAGCGTACCAAAACTGGTGCTGCCGGACGTCGTGGTTCCCGCTTCACAGGCGGGCAGCAACGTGGCACTGATGCCTATCGTCGCTGCCTGACTAAAGGGAATGCGCATCTGCATCGACACCACCAGTGCGGCTGGCAGTAGCAGCAGTACCTTGATGTCCATGATCTTTCCTTCCTTGAATCGAAAGCCAGTCAGAGGCGAAATCGACTCTGATGGAATACAGCCTTACCAGGAAAGAGTGGCAACAACGGTATCGTTATACGTCCCCGCAGCCGGTGTGGTGCTGGTCTGGTCAGCAGGCAGCACACGACCATAAATCGGGATATTTTGCGCAGTGGTGCCCGTCGTCAGCGTGATCGGCGTATTTATCGCGATCTCTGTCGTCCGTGCGGTGTCGGAATAGAGGCGGTAAGGAATGCTGGTGCCGCTGGAGGTCATGGTACGCAGCCCGCCGGTTGCCGCCAGACCGCCATTCAGTGACAGCGTCGGGGTCAGCCCGGTGCTACAGGTGATGGTCACGGCACCAGTGCCGTTGGCACCAAACACCGTCCCGTTGATGACGCTGGTCAGATCCGCGTAGTTACCAAAGTTCAGGGTACCCCACTGGTTGGTCCCCCCCGTTGATGTGCCGTTACCGACAGTACAACCGGTGCTGATGGTCAGCTGAACGCCTACCTGCCCTGTTAAGGTACCGGCTGCCTGTGCGCCTGCGGCTAATGTCAGCGTTGCAGCGGCAAGAACGGCCAGTAATAATGAATTTTTTTCGCCCATGATGACTCCCAATAACAGCTTACACGGTTGTGTATGCATGCAACGTCGTTGCATGTGGAAATCCTCTGGTGGTCAGTAAGTGATGCTAAAAATGATAAAAAAGCGGGTAATAAACAGCGTTCAGGCCGGGACTTATGTTTTTCAGTGTTAACTGAATGAATCCCTGACCTTATGCAACTGAGGAAAAACGCCGTTATGGTTAAATATAAGTTAATAAATTTACCTTAAGGGGATCTTTTCTCCATTTCCTTCAATAAGGATAAAAATTCTATAAATTACAAATTATCCAATTTTTATCCCGTTTATTCCTGTTTTCCATTGATAATGATTGCGTTACATCAACCAAACGATGAGATCATTTAACCATTAATAATGTGTTGTTATCGATAAGCCCTGAGCAATCCTTCAACGGAGCTACTGATGTTTTCTGACGATGTCATTAACGATATGAACCGGCTGGCGCGTTTTCTGTCTTTTGACCAGACCGGTGGGAAGGGCATAACCGGCACGCCTTCGCTGCTGATCCTGCTTGGCAATGCGATTTTACCGACGGCAGAAGCGGCGTTTCGGGCGCTGGCGCAGGGGCGCGTTTCACGCTTACTGATTGCCGGTGGCGTGGGGCATTCCACGGATTTACTGTATGACGCCGTTCGCCAGCATCCCGATTATCAGCACATTCCGCTGGCCGGACGCAGCGAAGCTGAGGTGCTTTATGACATCGGCGTGCAGCATTTCGGGGGTTCACCGGCGCAGATTTTGCTGGAAACCACATCCACCAATTGTGGCGACAATGCCTTACAGGCGCGGCGGGTGCTGGAGGCGGCGGGGGATCAGCATACGGCTGTCACGCTGGTGCAGGATCCGCTGATGCAGTTACGCACCGACGCCAGTTTCCGCCACGTCTGGCGCGACCGGCCTGAGGTGACGTTCCTCAACTGGCCGGTGCTGGTGCCACAGCTTGAACGCGAAGGGGAAGGGTTGCGCATTGCCGGAACCGGCCATCACAGCTTATGGTCGCTGCCGCGCTTTGTGTCACTGCTGCTCGGCGAAATTCCGCGTCTGCGCAACGCGCCCGGCGGTTATGGCCCGCGTGGTGCGGGCTTTATCGCAGAGGTGACAATCCCGGGGGAGATTGAGGACATTTATGCCCGGCTGCGTCCGGTGCTGGAAGCGGATTACGGTGACAGATCCTTCTGACACACGGCGGGCGCGGTATCAGCGTCTTGCTGATGATTGCCGCGCAGCGCCAGTAATACCACCAGCGCGGAAAACAGCGTGATCGCCATCAGGCATAACAGCAACGGATGCAGCGAGGCGGCATAAATCTGCTGAAGCTGCGCCGTGCTGGCCTGCGGGATCAGTTGCTGTGCCACGGCCAGATTGCCGGTCGCCAGCCGTTGCGCGGCCTGACTGATTGCTCCTGAACTGACCGCGTCTGAGGTAAAGTGCGCCGTCAGTGCGCTGTGCGTTAAGGCCGACAGAATGGCACCGACTATCGCCAGCGAAATGCCTTCACCGGCCACGCGGGTGGTGCTGAAAATACCGGTCGCCATGCCCGCCCGTTCTTTCGGGACCACACTGACCGAAAGACCATCCATCAGCCCCCACGGCAAACCGGTGCCGATGCCGATAATCAGCATCGGCGCGATCATGCCTGTGACATGCTGCGCCAGCACCGCCTGACTCAGCCAGCCCAGCCCGGCGGCGGCAATCACCAGACCGGAAGTACATAACACGCCAGCCGACATCCAGCGTGTCAGCCACGCTGCCAGCAACGGCACCACCAGCATCGGCACGGACAGCGCCATCATCATCAGTCCCGCCTGTTCTTCACTCAGACCCGCGACGCCGATAAACAGCATCGGCAGGATCACCAGCAGCACCACAAAACAGAAACCGGTCGCCAGCGGCAGTGCCTGTACGCCGATAAAACGGAGGTAACGGAACAGCGATAAATCCAGCATCGGGTTTTTCACGCGCCGTTCAACGGCGACAAACACCGCCAGTAGCACCGCTGCTCCCAGCAGCAATGAAAGCACCGGCGTGCTGTAAAGGCCGGATTGCGGGATTTCCATCAGCGCCCAGGTCAGCAGCGCCAGCATGGCGGTGAAGGACGCCGTGCCCGGCCAGTCGATGCCCGTCGCCTGCGGATTACGGGTTTCGTGCATTTTGCCTGCACCGGTGATCAGCGCCAGTACGGCAATCACCGTCGCGGAGAAAAATACCGAACGCCAGCCGAAGTGTGCGATCAGCACCCCCGCAAGGAACGGACCGAAGGCCAGACCGATGCCAAAACTGCTGCCCATCAGGCTGAAAGCCCGGGTACGCGCTGCGCCGTCGAATTCCTGAGCCAGTGCTGCCGCGCCGCCCGCCAGCGCCCCTGCGGCGGCGATGCCCTGTGCGGCGCGCAGTAAATCAATCCACAGCAAACTGTTGCTGAACGCCTGTAACAACGACAGCAGCGCAAACAGCGAGACGCCGCTGACGAACACTTTTTTGCGTCCCAGTTCATCGGCCAGCGCCCCGGCGGCCATCAGAAAACAGCCGAAGGTGAGCATAAACGCATTGGTTACCCAGCTCAGCGCCTGTGCGCTGCCGCCGAGTTCGCGGGCGATAGCCGGTGTTGCCACCGCGCCGCTGACAAAATTCAGCGGCAATATGACCGCCGCCAGACACACGGTAAAAAGAACGCGCAGGCTGCCTGCCGGTGTTGTGGTCGTTGATGAGTGCATTGGTTTCCCCAACGGGTTAAGGTTAACGATGATGATAAAATGTCGGCAATCTGGCGGAAACAGGCCACAAGTCCGATGATTCAGGACGAAAACGCTCGAATAAGCGAGGGTAAAGAATGGAAAACCTTAACGGCCTGCTGGCCTTTGTCCGGGCGGCGCAAAGTCAGAGTTTTGCCGCGGCCGCAGAACGTATGGGCATTTCCGCCTCGGCGGTGGGCAAAAGCGTGGCGCGGCTGGAAGAAAAACTCAGTGTTCGGTTGTTTAACCGCAGCACGCGGCGCATCAGCCTGACCGATGAAGGCCAGCTGTTTTTTGAACGCTGCCAGAATATCGTTTCGCAACTGGAAGAGGCCGAGCAGGAACTGGTGCGCATTTCCGCCGTGCCGCGCGGCAAATTACGCATCACCGCCCCGGCTATCGGCTACCGCATGCTGTTGCCGCATCTGCCGGAATTTCGCCAGCGTTACCCGGAGGTGGAGCTGGATCTGGATTTCAGCGACCGCATGGCAGATGTCATCGATGAAGGGTTTGATATCGCCATCCGCAGCGGAGATCTGAGCAACTCGCAGATGATGTCACGCCGTCTCGGGCCGTTCGGGTTTGCCATTGTGGGAAGTCCGGCCTATTTCGCCAGCCATCCGGCGCCGCTAAGACCTGACGATCTTTATCAGCACGCCTGCCTGCGTTACCGGTTTCCCGGCAACGGCCAATGGCAGGAATGGGCGATGAACGGCGAGACGCCGCCGGAGCTGCCGCTGGCTCTGAGCAGCAATAATCTGGAGTCGATTTTACAGGCGGCCGTGCAGGGACTGGGGCTGGCGTATGTGCCGGATTTTATCGTGCGGCCTTATCTTGAATCCGGTGAACTGATTGCTGTGCTGTCTGATTATCTGAAAGAGGGCGGGAAATTTTCAGTGGTCTGGCCGAGCAGCCGTCATATGCTGCCCAAGGTGCGGGTGTTTATAGATTTTCTTGCTGAAAAGCAGGTGCTTGGTGAACAGACACCTGAGTAAAAAAAAAACGGGGCACCAGGCCCCGTGGTACTTTTTATACAGGTCAAAAAAGGTTTATTACAGGTCAGAAGAGATTTATCTCAAGTCTGACGAGGTTCAGATTTGCTTCCACTGTGACCATTCACCGGTAAACTCGGCTTTGCCCGGCTGGTTATTCTGAGTCCAGTAGTTTGCCTGATAGTCTTTGCCGTTCAGACTGACTTTGTCGCCCGTGTTGTACACTTTGCTGGCATCCCAGGTGGCATATTTGCCCGCCGGAGACGGCGTTGGTGTAGGCGTCGGCGTTGGCTCCGGTTCCGGAGTCGGTTCCGGCGTCGGCTCTGGCGTTGGTTCCGGCTCAATGGCTGCATCACCCAGCACCGTCACGACGATGGATTTGGTCAGTGATTTCTCACCATGCTCATCGGTGACGACCAGAGAGAAGCTGAAGTCAGACTTACTGACCAGCTCCGGCGCAGTGAAGTCTGCCGATACAGCGCTATAAGAGGACAGCGCAATCGCGGCTGGCGCGGTCCATTTATAAGTCAGTTTGTCGTTGTCTTTATCGGCAGAACCCGCCCCACTCAGACGCACTTTCGCACCGCTGAACACCTGCAGGGTGATGTCACCGGTGGGTGCAACATTGCTTTCTGCAGGGATTTCATCATCCGGCACCTGACCACTGACATTGACGCCTTCAAAGTAGAAAGGTGACATATCAATAACTTTCTGCTCGATAGCGTAACCGAGGCCTTCACGGGCAGCATTGACCAGCAGACCGTTGTCCTGATCGATGGTCCAGGTAAACAGCGCACCCAGCCCTTTTTCAATGACATAACGGCCTTTTTCACGCACGGTACGCGGGGTATCAATGGACATAAAGAGGCCGGAATCTTTGCTGTAAAGGTAATCCGCATCCGCTACCTGGTCGGTGTACACCTCAAAGCCGTTGCGGCCTGACTGACTTTCCAGATCCAGATAGTTATTCACCAGGTCGTACCATTCGGTGGTGCCACTTTCGAATGAACCGACGGTTGTTTTCCCCTCATTTGGCGAGTAAGTGCCCTCCAGCGGAGAATAGCTTTCCAGCACGGCATTCTGCCCATTACGGGAATAAGCCGCATAACCGACGTTGATACGATCGGCCGGGAAGCCTTTAGCCAACAGGTATTCAACGATAGTATCGACCCCAAATCCGCCTTCAACCAGCGCACGCAGGTTGGTATGGTGAGCCAGTTTTTCTGCCCACGGCGTACCGAAGAAGTCATACGTCATGACGTTAATGCCGTACAGGCCAGCTTCCAGTAAGGCAGAAACGTTGGATTTTTCCAGAATGGCGACAACGGCGGAGCTGGCGATACTGATTTTCACATCAGAACGCTTGATGGCTTTCATCTCTTTGGTAATTTCAGCCAGCAGTAACGCATAGTTTGCACCATCATTATCGTCATACGGGTTGTTATTGCCGGCATTACCCGGATATTCCCAGTCAATATCCACTTCGCTGAACATCGGGAAACGGGTGAACAGACTGGCCACGCTTTTGGCAAAGATGGTACGTCCATCTGCGCTTTTCGCCATGTTGTGGAAACCGTTACTCAGGGTCCAGCCGCCAATACTCATCGACAGTACCAGATCATGCCCGACGGCTTTGGCGCGTTTTTGCAGATCACGCAACCCGCCAACCAGCCCTTTTACATTGGCTTGCGTCGCACTGGTCGGAGAAAGCTCAACCCAGCCCGGATTGTCGAGATTGTTGTTGACGCTGGAGGCAAAGTCACCCCACGGATCCAGGAACGTTGCCTGATGGGTGGATTTGCCCAGTTGTTGCGCGGCACTTGCGACGGTATTGGCTTTTTCACCCTGATCGCCGACGATGCCGACGAAACCAAAGATGATTTTGTCATAAGCGGTTGGCGGGATATTTGCCAGATCAAAACCACGACCCCTTTTATCTGCCTCAATCTTTGGGTTTTGTAAACGGCCATCATATTGAGACCAGTCAGTATAATAGCCAAATACTTTAGGCTTATTAGCTTTAGTATATTTGTTATAAACCGGTTTAGTCACACGTGCGGAGGTATAGCTGTATTTCTCTGTTTCTGTGGCTGGATTAAATCCGTCGTCTTTATAGGAGGACTGGGTCAGCTCATCGGTCTTAATAATTTTGCTGGTAGGCATAGTATTTTCCTAAGATTTGAATGAATACATCAACAGCCGTTTGCTGCTGGTGGATATCTTCGACCTGGAAATAAAATCCGGCAAATCACATTGAGATATAAATAAAAGTGACTAAGCTAAAATTTGTGATTGCTTTTTGAGCGGTAAAAGTTGGCTAATTTTATCAGTATCAATAATCACGCTGATAACAAAATGAGTTATCCCAAATTTATCATTAAAAACACTATCTTTCAGTAAGTTGTGCCCCACCATGATATTGAGTGAGAATTAAATTGTTTTTGAGTCTGACTCAATAGGCCCCGTTTTTTATTGATTCAGTCACATCTTAACTAAAATACTTAATATTATTCCTATTGCCTGTGGAGAAAATAATAAAAGCAGATACGCTTGATCATCAGCATAGATTTAGCGGGGTTTCTCAGATGACTGAAATAATGGAGGGGAGAAGATGATGGCTGTGTACCTGATAAACAGTGAATATGTGTTTAATGAAAAAACCAAGGAGTTTAAAAAACTTCACAGTGATGTGAATATTAAACTGACCTCAATGAGAGCCCGCTGTCTGAGTTATATTATCGAGCATGCAAAAGATGAAGTCATCGAGAAAGAGGCGATATCACAAGCATTATGGGGAAGCCGAAGTAAATTCACCAGCGATGCCAGCCTGACCCAAACCCTTTATTTAATCCGACGTGATCTTAAATTTGCCGGGCTGGATGAATTCTTCATCACCGTACCGAAATCGGGTATCCGGGTCAGTACGTCTGCTACGGTCGAAGTCATGGAAGAGAAGACGGCACCTGGCAAACGTGTCAGGCCGTGGTGGTGGCTGTTGGGTGTTGTCGTTTCACTGCTGGTGCTCGGTAGTGCGTTGTTCCTGACGCTTCAACTTTAACCGTTGTCGGAGGAAGGCCTTATGTTTACCAATCCTGTGATCAATTCCGTGCTGAAAAACGAAGGGGGTTATGTGGACCACCCGGACGATACCGGCGGCCCGACCCACTGGGGGATCACCGAAAAAACCGCCCGCAGTTACGGCTACACCGGAAAAATGACCGATTTCACTAAAGAAGATGCCTACCTGATCCTCGAGAAAAATTACTGGTATCAGCCGGGTTTTGACAAGGTCTATGTCATCGCGCCGGTACTGGCGCTGGAACTGTGCGATACCGGCACTAACATGGGGCCGGTGGTCGGCATCAAATGGCTGCAACGCTGGCTGAATGTGTTTAATCAGGGAGGCTCGCAGTATGCCGATATCGCGGTGGACGGCAGGATCGGCCCCGGCACGCTGAAGGCACTTGAGCAGTTCATCCAGAAGCGCGGTGCCGAAGGGGCGGGTGTGCTGGTCACTTCTCTCAACTGCAGCCAGGGGCAACGTTATCTGGAACTGGCCGAAGGTCGCACGGCCAATGAAAGCTTTGTCTATGGCTGGATGAAGGGACGGATAAATCTTTAATATATGGCGCAATATTTTTTATTCTGAACTCTGTGCATTACCTGTGTCTATAAAGGGTAGATTTTTATGAAAACAAAATGCATAAAGAACTGTGCTATTTATTTCGCAGTAAACTATCCCTTTTATCTGGAGAGTGAATGATGAATCAAAGAAGTGCAATTAATTTTGATTACAATCTGATCAAGATAATGAACGAAGTGATTGTATCCGGGAATATTTCAAAAGCAGCGGAGAATCTGAGCCTTACACCCTCGGCAGTGAGTTTATCGATAAATAAACTCAGGCGTCATCTGGGGGAGGATTTGTTCTACCGCACGGCAACCGGACTGAAACCGACGGCCACGGCGCTGGATATTCATGATTCTTTTGTTAATGCCATCACCATCATTGAAGACGTTTTACAGTCGAGCCGCACTGAAGGTCCTTCCTGCGCAATTTTACGGGTGATGTGCCCGGATGCCCTGGAAGATTATTATTTTAACCGGATGTATAAGAACGACAGCGGGAAAACAGTAAAAGTTGAATTTTCAAATGTGAATAATATTAAGAGTGATGAGATGGTAAAGAGTTTGTTGCAGGCAAACATTGATGTGGTCATTTCGCATCATGCCCTGCAGCATGATAAAATCACCTCGGTGAAAATAGATTCCATGGATAATTTTGTTATTCTGTGCGGTGCGAGCAGTTTATTATCCAATCAGAAAGAGCTGGCCCTGATGCATTACTACGCATTACCCCATGCAGTTTATAACGACGGTATTTATAATGATTTCACCGGCCTGTTGGGCACCACGCTGACGATTAATACGCCCTATGCTGGCCTGGTTAAAGTGATTTACCGGTCTTCTTCCATCAACGGCATCATCAGCGCCCTTGAACGCAGCGATATGCTCACGGTGCTTCCCAGATTACTGGCGGACTACTTCATCAAGGAACGGCACTGTAAATTAAAATGCTTTGATCTCCCTAAGGAAATTTCTATCAATGACTCCAGCGTCTACATGAACTACCTCACCAACAGCAGCAAACGGCGTTACGTTCATCTGGTGATGTCTCAGCTTAACAGTCCCGAGTCAGTGTGAAACATGTGGCAGGAAATACGATTGACCGTATTAACAACAGAATATTTTAATTTTTAATGTGTGTTTTATCGATAATCTGCACCAGATGATTAAAATTAATTATTGAGGTGAAATGATTATTACTGCGTGATAACCCGGTGATGATTGTGACAGTTATATGAATGGCACTTCATCTATCTGCAGGGTTTTCATCCGAACAGTTTTCAGGCAAAAGAAGTTGGGTTTGTCGGGTTAGAATGATGAGTTTCAGGATCAGTTATATCGTTCACGGAAGGGGGTTGTGCATGATATTATGCGATGTAAAACCAAACCGGCGGTGGATGATATTTATAAATACTTTGCGCAACATGTTGTATTGTTTTTTTACCGGTTTTACTTTACGGATTGTTCTTATTGAAAGGGAAAGCATTTCAATATGATTTTTATTTCCTCCGGGACCGGAGGTGTATCAGGTGGGCCATTATTAATAATAGTGATTGGCTGTGTTAAAAAGTGGGCAACGACCTTTACGTTTACCCAACAGTAAACGCACTGAGTAACTGGAAGTCTATTATTGCGTTATAAATGATGCGGATTGATCCCTGGTGGATCAGTCCGCATTTTTTTAATCTGCACGAACGTGAGAGGCTTTATTTGATAAACATCATCCTGCTTTTATGATGTTTATGACTCTGATTTTATTAGGGGGTGATGCGCTGAAGCGATTAGCCTTTTCTCTGACAGGGCAGGGACGCATGACAGTCACTCTGGCCAGTTAACAGTATGCAGAAAATGTTTTTCAGCATTTAACTCCCTCTCTCAATATATAAGGTTATCCTTATGCGCAGAATTAAACATACATCGCTTATTCCTCTTATTACCCTTTCCTGTCTGCTGGCGGGTACGGGGACGGCAATAGCCGCGGATGCGTCAGACCCCTATGTCATCAAAGAAAGTGACCTGATTAAAAAAGAAAACAGCCTCACCCAAAATCCGCTGATGCAGGAAGTGAAGGCTTCTATCCGCACGCTGGATAATGATGCGGTAGACAAAATCGCCCCCGGCCGCAGCGATAACCCGGCCAACGTGAAGCGGGTGGACAGCATTCTGGGCAGCGATAAATGGGAGCACATCTTCCCTCTGCGCGAACCAAGTTACACCTATACCCGGTTCCTGCAGGCGATTGGTAAGTTCCCGGCGGTGTGCGCCACCTACACCGACGGGCGTGATTCCGATGCTATCTGCCGCAAGGTGCTGGCCACCATGTTCGCGCACTTTGCACAGGAAACCGGCGGCCACGAAAGCTGGCGTCCGGAAGCCGAATGGCGTCAGGGGCTGGTCTACCTGCGGGAAATGGGCTGGCAGGAAGGACAGAAAGGCGGCTACAACGGTGAATGTAATCCGAACGTCTGGCAGGGACAAACCTGGCCGTGCGGCAAAGATGCCGACGGTGATTTCGTCAGCTACTTCGGTCGCGGCGCTAAACAGCTCTCCTATAACTACAACTACGGACCGTTCTCCGATGCGATGTTTGGCACGGTCAGAACCCTGCTGGATAAACCGGAGCTGGTGGCAGATACGTGGCTGAACCTCGCCAGCGCGGTGTTCTTCTTCGTGACGCCGCAGGCGCCGAAACCGAGCATGTTGCATGTGATCGACGGCACCTGGCAGCCGAACGATCGGGATAAAGCCAACGGTCTGGTCCCGGGGTTCGGCGTGACCATTCAGATCATCAACGGCGGTGTCGAATGCGGTGGCGCACAGGAAATCGCGCAGGGCCTGAACCGTATTTCCTATTACAAAAGTGAAGCCGAATACCTGAACGTGCCGGTTCCGGCCAATGAAGTGCTGGGCTGTAAAAACATGAAGCAGTTTGATGAAGGCGGCGCGGGCGCATTGCCACAGTACTGGGAACAGGACTGGGGATGGTCAGCAGAAACGCCGACTGGCCAGACGTATTCCTGTCAGCTGGTCGGCTACCAGACGCCGTTCTCGGCGTTCAAGGAAGGCGATTACAAACGCTGCGTCCAGCACTTCTTTAACGTGAAAGTGGTGGATGACGCCGGGCAGGAAGAAGCGGTGACGCCAGCGCCTGAACCAACGCCGACGCCAGCACCAACACCGGAACCGACCCCTGCGCCAGCTGGCAATTCCGCGCCGGTGGCAAAACTGTCCGGTCCGATTGGCGAAGTGGAAAGTCAGGCGAATGTGACGCTCAACGCAGCGGAATCTACCGATGCGGATGGCGACAAACTGACCTACAGCTGGTTGCTGCCGAACGGTAATACGCTGGCGGGCGCTGATCGTGAATCGCTGAGTTTTGTTGCACCGGTAGTCACCCGCAAACAAAGCTTCAACTTCACCCTGACCGTTTCCGACGCGAAGAAAAGCAGTGTGGCAACCTATGTGCTGACCGTCACGCCGAAGGTACTGCCAATTCCGGATGAAGGCACCAGCACCAGCTGCGCCAACAACTGGGATGCCGGCAAAGTGTATAACGGCGGCGAAAGTGTTAACTGGAAAGGTAAAGAGTATCTGGCGAATTACTGGACTCAGAATAATGAGCCAGGTAACCCGTCGTTCACCGGTGAATGGTCACAGTGGAAAGAGATCAAAGCCTGTAAGTAACCTTTATGTAAGCTGTCCGGTTTCCGTTCATCGGGGAAAACTAAAATGGGTGCGATATCCGCGCCCATTTTTTTCATCCGCTGAACGGCAATCTTATGACGGCCGTTGATCCAGCCAGGCACCCATTTCTGTTAATGCCTGCTCAAGGTTCGCCCGGCCAAAGCCGATACGCAGAAAATCTTCCGGCACGGCGGTCAGTTCCGAGGCATAGGCCACGGACGGGATCACCATCACGCCAGCCTGTTCCACCAGTTGTGTGGCAAAAGCTTGTGCGCCTTCCGCACCGGTATAACGCACAAACGCCAGCACCCCGGCCTTCGGCAGAGACAGCTGAAACAGATGCGGATACCGCGCCAGAAAAGTGGTCAGCAGGGTGAGCTGATGACGTGAACGCTGCATCACCCGTTCGAGGATCGGGGCGCGGGCATTCAGGGCAATCGTGGTGAGCATTTCACCGGGCAGGGCGTTGCAGATCGACAGATACTGCTTCATGCGCTCCAGTTCCCGCATCCACGCCTTATCCTGACACGCCACCCAGCCGATGCGCAGACCCGGCAAGCCGTAGGCTTTCGAGGTGACATTCAGCGAAATGCCGCGCTCATATATATCCGCCAGCTGTGGCAGCCGGTCCGCCGGATCAAACTCAGTCAGGCGATACACTTCGTCAGAGAAGATCCAGATCCCGCGCGCGCGGCACATGTCGACCAGTTCATTGAGTTGCTGATGGCTGATCAGCGCGCCGGTCGGGTTATGCGGAAAGTTAATCACCAGCACTTTGGTTTCAGGACGCAGGGCGGCGCGCACTTTTTCAGTGTCCAGCGCCCAGTCGTTGTTTTCATCGAGCGCCACGCCGGTGACGTCACAACGCGACAGCGGCACGCTTTCCAGCGACTGATAATTGGGCGTAATGACCACCGCGTGATCACCGGCGTTCAGCAGCATCTGGAAGCAGGCGTAAATCGCCTCGTCGGCTCCGGCAAAGCTGATGATGTCGTCGGGCGTGATGCGGTCGTAAGTGGTCGCGATGGCGGCCAGCAGTTCCGGCGTTCCGCGCAGCGGCGGGTAATCCAGCACGGCCTGCATAAATGGCGCGCGATGTGCTTCGCCCGCCAGCGCAAACAGCGTGTCGGTGCTCATCGATTCCGGATAGGACGACGACAGCGGGAAACGCACGGCATGCTCAAGACGGGAGAGATAACTGATTAAACGAAAATCTTCAGGAAAAGCCATGACATACCTGCGATAAAAGTCAGAAGTTAGCGGCGATGCCCCTGGGCAAAACGTCGCTCGAGACGGCTTTGCAACAGTTCCAGCACGATCGACATGATCCAGTAAATCGCGGCGGCGGTGGCCAGCATTTCCATATACCGGTAAGTGCTGCGCCCGTAGGATTGCGCCAGAAAATTGAGTTCCCACAATCCCATCAGCGACACCAGCGACGAATCTTTCAGCATCGAAATAAACATCGAACCGGCCGGAGGAATGATGATGCGCAGCGCCTGTGGCGCGGTGACATGTACCGCCACTGTCCAGCGCGACACGCCGAGCGCCAGCGCCGCTTCCTGCTGACCACGCGGCACCGACAACACGCCGCTGCGGATGGTTTCGGCCAGATACGCGCCGTAGTTCATCGACAGCGCAATGATCCCCGAGCTGAGCGCACCGAGCACAATGCCGAACTGCGGCAGCGCCAGATAGATAATCAGCACCTGAACCAGCAGCGGCGTACCGCGAAACAGCGAGGCGTAAAAGGTGGCGCAGCCGAACGCCAGCGCGTTACCGGACATACGGCCGAGCGCGGTGACCAGTCCGATCAGCAGACAGAAAAACATCGAGCAGGCGGTGATCATAATGGTCAGCGCCGCGCCCTGAATAAAACCGTCGGGCGACAGGCGCAGGCCGAGCAGGAACGGCAGTTTCTGGCTGATCAGACTCCAATCCAGCCCCATTTTGCTGAAGGTGCCGAGCAGCAGGCTGAGCAGGATCAGCCACGTCAGCCCGGTTTTAAAGGTAAACGCGTGTGCGTGGTGCCAGCGCGCAGGCGTGTCCACCTTCGGCTGGCTGTCCGGCAGTTGCGGCATCAGGGAACCTCGTGCGTAATATCTTCACCCAGCCAGTGCTGCGAGATTTTTGCCAGCGTGCCGTCGTCGCGCAGCGATTTCAGGGTGTCCGCCACTTTTTTATCCCATTCGGCATCGCCCTTGTCGGTCGCTATCCAGTTCGGTTCGGCATACAGTTCAGTGACGATTTTAAACACCGGCGCGCGTTTGATGCGGGCGTTGGCGGTGGCGAGATCGGACACCACGCCGTCGAGGCGGACACCCGGCCCGAGCGCCAGATTCTGGAACGCCACTTCTTCGTCGCTCGGAATGACCTGCACGTTATCAAACGGGAAGACGATCGGTTTGCTGCCGGGGATCACCAGCGTTTTTTGCAGGTAAGTTTCGTAAGTCGAACCGATACCGACGCCGATCTTTTTATTGCTGAGATCGGCGGCCGATTTGATGCTGTCGTCTTTCTTATTGACCACCAGCACCGCCGGAGAGTTGTAATACGGCGTCGGGAAATCCAGCACTTTGGCGCGCTCGGTATTCGGCGTCATCGAGCAGATACAGGTGTCCCAGCGCCCCTGCCATTTGCCGCCGACGATGGTTTCCCAGCCCGGCGCGATCAGTTCCAGCTTCACGCCCATGCGCTGCGCCACGGCTTTCGCCACATCCACGTCAAAACCGGCCAGCTGATTATTGTCATCAATAAAACCGAACGGCGGATAGTCGTTGACGATGGCATTACGCAGCACGCCGGTTTTGGTCACGCGATCCAGCGTGGTACCGGCAAACGAGGCGGCGGAAAACAGCGTGGCGGCAAGGAGAGTCACAGCAACAAACGGAGTGCGCATAAACAAAGTTTCCTTAAACGTAACCAGAATGGGGAAATATTGTAAAAACCTACACTAAGTTTTAGACGTATAGAAGTCTAAATTCCGGGTTTTCAGACTTACAGTGAACTCTGCGGAAAATCCCCCTCATGGCAGCGCATTACTTCAAACCCGCCCTCCTGCTAACTGAGTAATCCGGCGCCGACGTTAATCGACAGCCCGAGAATGGCCAGATTAAACACAAAGGAAATCACCGACTGCAGCAGCGCGATTTGCCGCATGTCGGTGGTGCCGGTCGCCACGTCAGCGGTCTGCGACGCCACGGCGATGGTGAACGAGAAATACAGGAAATCCCAGTAACCCGGCGCGTCCGGCTTTTCGGGGAAGATCATCGGCGTGACGTCTTTGCTGCGCCGCAGATAATGGTGATGGGCGTAATGCATAGCGAAAGAGGTCGGCAGCAGCGCCCAGGAGGCAATCAGCGTCGTGGCGGTCAGCAGAATATGTAAGCCTTTGGCGGTGCCGGTCAGCGTCTTGAGCGAACCCAGTTCCAGCAGGATCGCCAGAATGCTCACCAGACAGGTGATGGTCACCAGCGTCAGCACCAGCGTCGCGCTTTCATCCTGCGTTTTGGCGATATGCGGGATATCTTTCGCCTCCGTGCGCAACATGCGAAACCACAGAAAAAACAGGTACAGCCAGGCCAGCACATTCCAGCCAATCATCAGGCGCTGCAACACGCCCAGATGGGCGGGAAGGGCAAAAAAGCACAGCAGTCCGGCAACGAGGGAAATCAGTAACCGGCTCCGGCCATGAAAAGAGTGAAGCAGGGAAAAACGCATGGTGTCAGGCACCTGGCATAAAGAAACGGATAACCTAACTGTAGACGCTGGCCGTCATGGGGATGCGCAATTTCTTCCAATACCCGATCGTACGGGAATGATGTAGTGAACCCTCTCCATTGCGCTCAAGGGTTTGACACTATGTTTACAACGTCATTTTGGCCAGCCGCGGCGGCATATCAGGTTTCAATGATGGATCTGGATGCCCCGGAAAATTTAAATCCCAAAGCTTTGCAAACTATTCATTACTGCCTGCGCCTGACCGAAGCCATCAACCAGCTGGAAGCGGCCTGCGAAAGCCGTTTGCTGGAAGCACTGCGTGAGGAGATGTCGATTCAGTGTTTCCGTTTAGCACCGCTGTTTGACGATCCCGATACCCGGCGCGGGCTGTTTTTGCGCGCGGAAATGCTGGCGGATGACAGTTGCGGAAAAACAATCTTGCCGCAAATTGCCGGGCTGAATGAACAGCAGCTGGTGCTCGGCATTGGCCGCACCTCGACGTGGGTCGGAAAATCGAAACAGAGCTTTTATTCCTCATGGTTTGGCGAGCCTGCGCCTGTGTTGCAGGAAATCTCCGATGTGATGGACAGCCTGTTCCCGGAAAGCCTGCTGTATCTGCAAAAGGAAATCTCTGCCGATTTACTGGCGATGCCGGGCTGCGCGTACAAAATCATCAACCTGTTCGGCATTGCCGGAGAGGCCAATACCTATCCCAAACACTTTGCCTATTTCTTCCCGGAAGACGAGGGGCTGAAGTATTCACCGGTCAAACGTACGGTGGTATTCGCCAACACCTATCTGCAACTGTTTGAACTGTTCTCGCGCAATGAAGCGATAAAAATGGGCTGGGCAGACGACGCCCTGCCGGACTGCCATGCCTGCCAGCGTTATCTGATCGCCTGGTTCCGCGGGCACGATCTCGGGCACTCGCTGGTGCGTAACGAAAACGTCTTCCCGAAAATCAGCAAGATAGATCGCTGGGGATCGATGATGGTGCAGGAAGCGCTGGCCGATCAGTTTGGCCTGCTGATGTGCCTGACGCCACAGGTGGCCGGGGGGTTGCAGCTCGACCCTACCGTGCTGGCGCGGATCTACTTCCTGGAAATGCTGCGCTACCTGCGCCGGGGTCCGGCGAGTTATCCCGATGCCGGTGCCGCGTGGATCCAGTTCAATTATCTGCGCGAGCACGGCTGCATTGAACTGTCGGCGGAGTCGGTGGTTTTCCATCCTGAACTGTTCTGCCGGCAAATGGCCGACCTCACCCGTCTGATGAGTGAGGAACTGTTGGGCGGCGATGCGGATCGCGCGCAGGCGTTCATGCTGCAACATTGCCCGCATAACAACCCTGAAGATGTTGAGATCCTGATGGCCCGCCTTGGCACCACCAACGACATGATTGAATACAACCAGTTAATTAAGAGAGTCCCGTTATGATGCCGTTTTCAAATGGATTTTTGCTCAGCCTGTCGCTGTGTCTGGATATAGGGATTGCCAACATCGCCATGATGACGCTGGCGATGCAGCGGGGGTATTTTCACGGTTTCTGGCTGGGGATCGGCACCTGCATCGGCGATCTGATCTATGCGGTGCTGGCGCTGGCCGGGATGACGATTTTGCTGCAATACCAGAGCGTGCGCTGGGTGCTGTGGGTCGGTGGCTCGCTGATGCTGATGTGGTTTACCTACAAAATGATCCGTGCGGCGCTGGCACCGGCGGAAGATCTGCAAACCGGTGACAACGCGCAGCCGCGTTCGGTGATCCGCAATTTCGGTCGCGGCGTCCTGCTGGCCATGTCGTCTCCGACCGCCATTTTGTGGTTTGCGGCGGTCGGCGGCGCGCTGATTTCCCGTATGGGACACGGCGGGCCGGTGGTGGCGTCGTGGTTCCTCAGCGGCTTCTTTATCGCCGGAGTGTTCTGGACCGTGGTGATCTGTTCGGTGGGCAGCCTCGGCGGCAAAATGCTCGGCACCAAAATGCTGAAATATTCGTACGTGGCCTCGGCGGTGATCTTTTCGTACTTTGCGTTGTACGTGGTGATCACCGGTTACCGCGAGTTCATCGTATAACCGGCTGGCTCAGGGATGAAGAGGCGTGGAGCGACAGGGAATAGAGGTGGGGCGTGATCCCCATCATTTTACGGAAAGTGTTAATAAAGTGGCTCTGATCGTAAAAGCCGAGACTGATCGCCACATCCAGCGCGTTATTGTTTTTGCGCAGCTGATTACGGGCTTCCAGTAAACGCAGTTGCATATGGTATTGCAGCGGCGGCATACCGATATGCTGGCGGAAAAGGCGGACAAAGTGGAATTTACTCAGTCCGCTGATTTGCGCCAGCGTGTCGAGATGGATTTTCCGCGTCAGATGGTCGCGCATAAAATCCAGCGCCAGCGTAATCGGCCGCAAAGACTGTTCCTGCTCCCTCGCCGGTTCTTCCAGCAAAGCACCCAGCAGCCACAACAGATTCTGCTCCTGATCGTCATCGTTCAGCGTGCGTTTGTAATGACACAGCGCGGAAAACAATGCCGGATTGCTGAGCACGCCTTCGGTGAGCACCGGCGCGCAGTGGTCGGAACGCAGATTCTGATCAACCGAAACCTGACGCAGTAATGACTGGGGAATATGCACGCTGAGGAATTCGACTTTGTCGTCGCCAAACCGGGACGACTGAATGGTGGCCGGATTATAAATCGTGATGTCGCCGCCGCGCACCAGCCCGGTTTTGCCGTGCAGCCAGATTTCTTCCGTGCCGGTCAGATTGGCACTGATGACGTATTCATCGTGAGTATGACGCGGAAATGAGGAATTACTCGCGGTCAGATGCGAGCATTCAATGTCATTTGCCATCGTCCATTCAGAAATAGAAAGAGACACATTACACCCCGAAAATCATTGCTGCGCTGAAAAAGGGACTGCATAGGTTTTTCTTATGTAAAATTTATAGCACAAAATGTTAACAACAAAAGCGAGGAAAATTCATCTTCAACTCAACAGGCTGGGATTTTCAGAATTTGCCCATAAGGCAATGCTGACGCAGGTAAAGATCGGGGCACGCTCTGAATGTTAAATAACAGGCGCAGTCGTTATTTTCAGAAACGCATTACCGATATTTTATAACGGGAATGACGGCTAATTCATTTTTGTTTTACAGGATAAAAACAATTAACAAAACGATCACGAAACCTTTTTGGCAATACGTGCTCGTTTTTGCTGACTATTTTATTTATTGCCTGCATTTATTCTTACCTGGCTTGTCAATTCCCTACTTAATAAGGCAAAATATGCGCCCCGCAAAACGGGGAATTATCCGCTATTACTTCATTGACGAAGCCTTTCTTCGTACAAGAAAACATTCAAAAACAGAGGCCGGGCACAGTACCGGATAGATATTTACTTTAAATACCGACAGACATGTCGCGAGGAAACATCAATGGTGCAGCACTCTTTTTATGCGGCGAATTCCGTCATGGGACATCAACATCATGTCGGATAATCTCGTCACAGGGTCCTCTTCCCGCGTGGAATTACGTAAAAGTCTTACGCTGATTCCGGTTGTCATGATAGGTCTGGCCTATATGCAACCCATGACACTGTTCGATACGTTCGGTATTGTCTCCGGCCTGACTGACGGCCATGTGCCGACGGCGTATGCCTTTGCGCTGATCGCCGTGCTGTTTACCGCGCTGAGTTACGGCAAGCTGGTACGCCGCTATCCTTCGGCAGGTTCCGCCTATACCTACGCACAAAAAGCCATTCATCCGGTGGTGGGTTTTATGGTCGGCTGGTCGTCGCTGCTCGATTATCTGTTCGCGCCGATGATCAACATCCTGCTGGCAAAAATCTATTTTGAAGCGCTGGTGCCGTCGGTGCCGTCGTGGATATTTGTGGTCGTGCTGGTTGGCTTTATGACGCTGTCAAATTTGCGCAGCATCAAAACCGTCGCCAACATTAATACGCTGGTGGTGGTGCTGCAGATTGTGCTGATCACGGTGATCACCGGCATGGTGATTTATGGCGTTGATCACGGCACCGGTTACGGCACGCTGACCAGCACCAAACCATTCTGGGGTGAAAATGCCCATACCGTGCCGATGATTACCGGCGCGACCATTCTGTGTTTCTCATTTACCGGTTTTGACGGTATCAGTAATTTATCGGAAGAAACCAAAGACGCAGAACGGGTGATCCCGCGGGCGATATTCCTGACGGCCTTAATCGGCGGTGTGATATTTATTGCCGCGACCTATTTCCTGCAACTGTATTTCCCGGATATCTCCAGCTTTAAAGATCCGGATGCCTCACAGCCGGAAATCATGTTGCAGGTGGCGGGCAGGGCGTTCCAGTTTGGCGCGCTGATTTTCTCCAGCATCACCGTGCTGGCCTCCGGCATGGCGGCGCACGCGGGCGTTTCCCGCCTGATGTATGTGATGGGGCGCGACGGTGTATTCCCGAAACGTTTCTTCGGCTATATCCATCCGAAATGGCGTACGCCGTCTTTCAACGTGCTGCTGGTCGGTGCGATTGCCCTGATGGCGATTAACTTTGATCTGGTTACCGCCACGGCGCTGATTAACTTCGGTGCGCTGGTGGCCTTTACCTTCGTGAACCTGTCGGTGATTTCGCAGTTCTGGATCCGCGAGAAGCGCAACAAAACGCTGCTCGACCATATCCAGTATCTGCTGCTGCCGCTGTGTGGCGCGCTGACCGTCGGCGCTTTGTGGGTGAATCTGGAAGAAGGATCGATGGTGCTCGGACTTATCTGGGGCGCAATCGGCTTTATCTATCTGGCCTGCATGACCAAAAGTTTCCGCAATCCGGTACCGCAATACGAAGACGTGGCGTAACGCGTTGTTGCTCTTAAAATGGCTCCTGCGGGAGTAATGCCGATCAGTTAAGGATCACTTGAACGATCCTATGGCTGTGTAAAAATCCGGAAACGTTCTTCGTTTCCGGATTTTTTTATGCGTATTGC